>JANPKP010000759.1:0-12559 GCA_031426095.1 Gemmataceae bacterium | reverse complement strand
GGGGTAGCCCGTGAGCTACCCCGGGCTTGGAAGCCCGGGCCACAAGATTGATGCTCGCGGTGACGAACCGACCAGTTCGCGGCCACGGGCGGACGAGCCGCCCGTGCCGCCCGGAATCAACCCCGCCGGTTTACTTCCACTCCAGCCCGAACGGCAGCATCACCTTCACGGCGTCCCGCTGCGTCCGCAGGAGCGGGGCGGCGAGCTTGATGGCCTTGTCGGCCCCGGGGAGGAGCCGCAGCTCGGCCGGGATCGCCACCGCCCCGAACGGCGACTTCAGGTCGCCGTCGGCCAGCTTGTCGAAGATCGACTGGGCCTTCGGCAGCACCAGGATCTCAAGCTCCTTCGCCGGGTCGATGCCGGCCAGCTTCTTCGCTTCCGCGACGGCCACGTCGAGCGTCCCTAACTGGTCCACCAGGCCGTTCGCCTTCGCCTGCCGGCCGGTCCAGACGTGCCCGCCGGCGAGCTTCAGGAGCCCCTCGCGGGTCAGCTTCACGCCGGCCTTCGTGCGGCCTTCGAGGGCCTTGTCGATGAACGTGTCGTAGATGTCCTGCACGGTGATCGTCATCGCCTTCCGCTCGGAGTCGGTCCACGCGAAGGTGGACGAGTTGACGCCGCTGTTCTTCCCGCGGGCGATCACCTCCGTCTTCATCCCGGCCCACTCCTCCAGCCCGCCGGTCACGAGCTTGAGGCCGAACACGCCGATCGAGCCGGTGATCGTGCCCGGCTCGGCGACGATCTTCTTGCACCCCATCGCGATGTAGTACCCGCCGCTGGCGGCCGTGTCGCCCATGCTCGCCACCACCGGCTTCTTGCACGACACGACGGCGTGCCAGATCATGTCGCTGGCCAGGGCCGACCCGCCGGGGCTGTCGATCCGCAGGACGATGGCCTTCACCGTCGGGTTTTTGTCCGCCTCCTTGATGGCCTCCACGAGCGTCTCGGAGCCGACGGCGTTGCCGCCCATGAGCGGGTTCACGCCGCCCTTGCCGCTCTCGATGCCGCCGACCGCGTACACGACGGCGACCTTGTCCTTGCGGCTCTCGGCCTTCTTCTTCGGCCCCGAAAGCATTTCCAGCAGCGCGAACGGGCTCGTCGGCAGGTCCTGGCCCTTGGCCTTCTCGTACCCGCGAACGACCTTCGTCTCCTCGACGCCGAGGTCCTTGGCGAACTGCTCCTCGAAGGCGTCCGGGTAGGCGACGCGGTCCACCAGCCCGAGTTCGGCGGCCTTCTTGGCGGTGTACGGGCCGTTGTCGATGACGCCGCGGACCTGCTCCGGGGTCCACTTCCGGGCCGGGCGGGCGGCCACCAGGGCGGCCACGATCTCCTGCTCGTAGTTGTCGTCCAGGAGCGACTCGATCTGCTCGCGGTTCTCCTTGCTCAGCGTGTCGCGGGTGAACGGCTCGACGGCCCCCTTGTAGTCGCCCATCTTGAGGACATCGGCCTTGATCTTCAGGTTCTCGAGCGCGTGCTTGTAGAAGGTGACTTCGGCCCGCAGGCCGACGAGGTTGACGCCGCCGCCCTCGGGGATGGCGAACACGTCGGCGCTGAGGCCGAGGAGGTATTCCTTGGTGTTGGGGTCCTCGCAGTAGGCCCACACCTTCTTGCCGGCCGCCTTCACCTCGCCGACGGCCGCCTTCAGCTCGTTGAGCCGGCCGAACCCGACGGACACGGTGCCGAGGTCGAGGTACAGGCCCTTCACGGTGGCGTCCTTGGCCGCCTTCTTGATGCGGTCGATCTTGGAGCGGAAGTTCTCCGGCGGCGGGCCGAAGAGCCCTTCGCCGGCCACCGGCGTCTCGTCCAGGTCGCCGTTGAGGCGGATGTGGGCCACCTGGGCGGCGTCGGCCTTCTTGGCGGTGTCGTCGGCCTTCTTGGTGGCCGCGTCCTTGCCGCCGGCTTCTTTGCCGGGGGCGACCTTCTCGGGCATCGGCTTGGTGGGCAGCGGCTTGTCGTCGGCGAACAGGAGCGGGACGAGCAGCAGCCCGAGGGCGGCCGCGGGCAGGGAGCTGCGGATCATGCGAGGGCACTCCGGGGAGGTCGGTGACAGTGGGTGATTATAGGCGGCCGGCGGAACTTCCGCCGATGGAACACGGATGACGCGGACCGGGACGCTGATGAAGAGGATTGGAGCGAAAGCGGGATTTTGAAACCAATGTCCGGGTCTGATCCCGGCTTTGATCCGCGATCCGGTCCGCGTCATCCGCGTGCCATGGCCTGCGTCCCAACAACTCGTCTTCCCCCGTTTGCCGCGGGACGCTATTCGCCCACCGCGGGTCAGTCTTTACCCCAACACCGGGTCCGGGGTTTCGGTCATGCGCTCAATCCTCCCGGCGGTCGTCGCGGTCGCCCTCCTTTCGGGCGGGCCGGCCGCCGTCGCCCAGCCGCCCGAGCCGCGCCCGCTCGCGCCCACGATCACGACCGTGCCGCTCGACCCGCCGGTGAAAATGCCCGCGGGCCCCGTCGAAGACCCCGACGTGCTGCCGGCCCAGTACACCGCCGGCCCCACCGGCGGCGGGGCGGCCGCGGCCCCTTACGGCTTCGTACCGCGGCCCGTGGCCGACCCGCCGACGCCGGCCGTCCGCATCCAGGTCCGCGTGCCCGCCGACGTTCCGCCCGGGGACGACCTCAAGTACGTCATCACGGTCCGCAACACGTCGGCCGCCGACGCCCACCGCGTCCAGGTTCGCAACCCCATGGTCGAGGGCATCCTGCAAAAGATGAAGGCCGAACCGCTGGAGGACCAGCCCAAGGGGACGGGGCCGGTCACGCCACTGGCCCCGGCGACGCAGGCGGTTCGCGAACTCGTTTGGTCGTTCGGCACGCTCAAGCCGGGGGAGAGCAAGACGATCGAACTCGTGCTGCGGCCGAAGCCCGACGCCGGGGAGGTGCGGAACTTCGCCTACGTCCGCTTCGAGCACGGCGAGGCGGTGACGACGAAGGTCCGCAAGCCGGCCGTGAAGGTCACGAAGTCGGCCCCCAAGTCGGTCCTGCGGGACCAGCCGTACAACGTCCGCGTGGTGGTCGAGAACACCGGCAAGGTGCCGACGGCCGACCTGCGGCTGACGGAGAACGTGCCGGCCGCGGCCGAGGTGGAGGCGGTCACGACCGGCGGGGAGCGGGCGAAAGACCGCCCGCAGTGGGTGTGGCCGGTGGGGTCGCTCCTGCCCGGCCAGCGGAAGGTGTTCGAGTACCGCCTCACCCCCCGGCAGGTGCCCGAGGCGGTGACGACCTCGAACGTGGCGACCGCCGGCACCCCGGCCGGCAAGGCGGTGCTGGAGACGGCCGAGAGCCGCACGGCCGTGCTGGTGGCCGGGCTGAGCGTGAAGCTCAGGCAGGTGAGCCCGGACGGCATCGTCGGCCCCGGCGAGACGGCCCGGTACGAGATCACGGTGAAGAACTCGGGCACCGTGCCGACCACGAACGTGCGGGTGTCCGGCACCCTGCCGGCCGACTGCAAGCCGACGATGAAGACCGACGGCGGGCAGGTCTACCGCGACCAGATCGTCTGGACGGTGCCGAAACTCGACCCCGACGAGGCCCACACCTTCCGCTTTGCCCTGCGGGCCGCCACGACGGGCAAGCGGAACGTCGCCGCCGCCGCGTCCGACGCCCGCGGGACGAAGGCCCAGAACGACCTCGTGACCGTCTTCCAGGCGGCCGCCGCCCTGGTATGGGAGACTGTGCCGGAGCCGTCGTCGCTGGCCGTGGGCCGGCGGGGCACGCTCACGGTCCGGGTGCGGAACAACGGCGGCGAGGCGGCCAAGAACGTGCGGCTGGAGGTGGAACTGCCGGACGTGGTGCGGATGGTCGAGGCGACCCCGAAGCAAACCCCCGGCGGCCGGCGGGTGAGCTTCCCGGCCGAGGGTGTGCCGGCCGGCAGCGAGCGGACGTACACGATCACCTACGAGGCGACGCACCCGGCCCAGGCGTACTTCCGCATGTGGCTGACCGCCGACTCGCTCGGCGACAAGCCGCTGGAGACGCAGAAGTCGGTGGAGATCACCGGCGGAGGGTGATAACACGCGTGTGTGTCGGGGCTACCCGTCACGCCGCCAATGTGCGAACCAACCGACCAACTCCACAGCCGGCACACCAAGCCAGTACATGATCCCACTCAACTCACTCGGCACCTCGCTCGGAAACTCAGCGGGCACAATCGCCCGGTACGCCTTCGCCACCCTTCGCTTGCCGAACTGGGCGGCCAAGTAGAACGTCACAAGCCGGTTGCTGAGGTTAAGTCGGGATCCCGCGATGGTCCGCAACACGACCTCAAGAGGCAGCGGGCACCACGGCTCCAATTCCACCAGCAGAGATGACGCCCACTGGTCCACGGGGGCCGAATCGGTGTCCAGGGTGAGCGGCCAGAGCCATTCGAATACTTCATCCTCGGGGCGGCCCCGGAGGTCCGCCGAAAGCTCCCGGAACCGATCTTGAGTCATCGGCTCGGCGAGCGTTCGCCGCAAGCTCTCGGCTGTCACGCTCACAACACCTCCTATCGCCGAATGTGTGAGGAATCAGCCGAGTTGGCCCGCGGCGATCATCACCGCATGGCCGAACGAGGGTGTATCGAGGTCATTGCTGAATCACCGACGAGGTTACGGAGTCGTTTGCGTCGCCCGAAGTCAGTACGGGTGACCGGCGGATAGGCGGGAGCCTCACGCGGCTTCCGCCCCGGCGACGACGGCCAGCACGGCCCCTAGCACGCCGGCCACGTTGTCGAGGTAGAACCGACGGGCGTCTAGTTCCGCCGCGTCGCCCGCCAGTCGGAGGAACTGCCACGCTTCCCCGGTAGTCACGCAGCCGTAGACCGCCGCCCCGGCCCGGCCCGAGGCGTCGTTGAAGCCGCGGGCCGCCACCATCTGGGCGATGCACTGGCCCAGGCCCCCTTCCACGTCGTTCTTCTTCGCCTCCACCACCGCCGCGATCGGCGAGCGGAGCGGCGGGACGGGCGGGCCGAGGGCGAGGATGAAGTCGCACTCTCCGGTGAGGCCGCGGGCCGGGTCCACGTCGAGCCGCTGGCCGGAGAAGATGGCCAGTCGGCCCCCGGACAGTTCGCGGGCGGCCAGCAGGATGGGGACGACGATGAACTCGCTGCGGGCCTTCTCGCTGATGAGGGCCAACCGGGTGCCGCGGGCCAACCACCCGGGCAGCCAGTCGGGCACGGCGGCCGGGGTCAGCCCGGGGAACAGGTCGGCCTCCCGGACGGTCACGCCGAGCGAGCGGACGGCCGACTCCAGGGTAAAGTCGCAGTACGTCACCGGCCGGCCCCCGCCCCGGTTCCCACCGCACGGCGAGTATACGCCCCGCCACGGGAGCGGGCCATCACGTTACACGCGGGCCAAGCTCGGAGCCGGGAATCGGCACGGAATCCAGCGTCGCTACCGCTCTACCGGGTGGCATGGGAGCGGGAATCGCAAGCCGCCCGCCGGCCAGCGGATCGGGCGAACGGCACTTTAAAAAAGCGGTAAAAGGCGGTAACGCCCGGCTCAGCCACCGGGCTTTCGTCCCCTCAGCGGACGGTCCGCCGCATGCCGAACAGCACCATGCCGACGCCGGCGAGCAGGACGGCCGGGGGTGCCGGGACGGGGTTGGTGCCGAGTTGGTCCTGAATCTCCCGCACCTTCACGTCCACGAACGCGGCCGTCAGCGAGTCGACGGGCGAGCCGCCGGCTTCGATCAGGCCGATGTCGAAGGCCGCCCCGCCGCTGGCCAGGGCGAGAGCGACGTAGTCGGCCGTGGTGGTGCCCTGCCCCTTCCCGGCAGTGCCGCTGGTGCCGGTCGTCACGCCGCCGGAGCCGTCCGCGGAGTACGACTTGCCGGTGGAATCGACGCCGAGGGCCGCGTTCCCGCCGTCGGTGAAGCGGTTGTTGACGACGGCGTTGAGCAGGGCGTTCGACCCGGCCAGGTCGGCGAGGAGCGACGCCGTCGTCACGTCGGCCCCGGCGGCGGTCACGTCGCGGTCCTCGTCGGTCACGAGGACGATGTTCTTGGCGACCCCCGCTTCCGACGCGTAGTTCGTGAGGGCGTACTTGACGCCGGCGTACCCGTCCTCGGTCGAGCCGCGGGACACGAGGGTGTTCGTGGCGGTGGCGAACTGGCTGGCGGTGCCGTACTGGCCGCCGCCGACCGCGATGCCTTGCAGGTTGGTGGTGTTGGCCCCGAACCCGACGAGACCGTAGCGGCCGGTGATGCCGACGGCGTTCAGGCGGGCGTCGAGGGTGGTAATCATGCCGGCGAGCCACGCCTGGTTGCCGGCCATCGAGGCGGACTCGTCCACGACGAACACGAGGTCAACGACGGCGGCCCGGCCGACGCCGGCGGACAGCGCGACCCCGACCACGGCGAGGGCCAGCCGGGCGAGGACGGAACGAGGGGTGGGCATGAGGACGCTCCGAAGGGGTCGTCGTGGGCCGGCGGCGCGGAACGGTTCCGGGCGGGCCGGCGGTGGGGTGCGAGAAGATTTAAAGCCCAATGTCGGGACGCCGGGCGGGGCTGTCAACGCCGATACGCTTGACTTTGCCGGTTTCGTGTGTGGGCTCATCCGACGGGCGGCGAAATTGCGGCCCGGGGTCGAATCGAGAGCAGAATTGCGGCGTGGCGTTAGCCGGGCTTAACGGCCTTTACGACCCGCCGGGGGAGGAGCATGAGGAGAACGGTGAGCCCGGCTGCGGCCCCGGCACCGGCGAGTTCGCCGAACTGGATGACCGCCCCGGCCGCGAAGGTGCCCGCAACGACCCCGGCCGTGAGCTGCCCCCGGCGGACGCCGACGAGCAGCGGCACGAGCCCGGCGACGACCACTGCCGCGACGGTGGCGAGCGTGGCCGCGAGGGTGACGGGCGGGGTGTCCGCGAGTACCGGGACGCGCATCGGCCACCTCACGCGAACAGGACCGCCTCGGCCACTAGCCCGGGGCCGAAGCCGAGGGCCACGCACGGCCGGGGGGCGTCGGCCTTCCTCTGCTCGTCCACCACGAACAGGGCGGTCGGCGACGACATGTTGCCGCACGCCGCGTACACCGCCCGCGACGCCGCCAGGGCGTCGGCCGGCAGGCCCAGCCCTTCCTCCACCGCCCCCAGAATCTTCGGCCCGCCGGGGTGGACGGCCCAACTGCCGACCGTCGCCACGCTCAGCCCGTGCTTCGCCAGCCAGCCTTCCATCCACGGCCGGAGGTGGCGGGCGATGAGCCCCGGGATGCGGCGGGAGAGGGTCATTTCGAACCCGTGGTCGCCGACCACCCAGCCCATCGCGGCGGCCGACTCGGGGATGACGCACGACCCCGTCGCGGCCACCCGCCAGGGGGAAGACGCGGCGTTGCCGACACCCACCACGGCGGCCGCCCCGTCGGCGAAGATGGCGTTCGCCACCGCCTTGTCGGCGTCGTCCCCGCAGTGGTAGTGGAGGCTGCACAGCTCGACTGCGCAGAGCAGCACGCGGGCGGCCGGGTCGGCGCTGGCGTAGGCGTTCGCCACCCGCAGGCCGTTGATCGCCCCGTGGCAGCCCATGAAGCCGACGTGCGTCCGCTCCACCGTCGGCGGCAGGCCGAGCCCGCGGATGAGGGCGTGGTCGACGCCCGGGGAGTTGAACCCCGTACAGGAGACGGTCACGAGGTGGGTGAAGGTCGCCGGGTCGAGGCCGGCTTCCGCCACCGCACCGGCCGCGGCTTTGAGGGCGAGCGGGCCGGCGTCGGCGTCGTACATCCGCATCCGCTCGCCGGTGGAGGGGCCGTGGGTGCCGCCCAACAAGTCCGGGAGGAACGGGGAGCCGGAATCGCGGGTGCCGCCGAGGAGGTCGTCGACGAGCCCGCGGCCGAGGATTTGGTGGCGGGTCTGGACGCCCGAGTGGGCGTACACGGCCGGCAGCCACGAGGCGTCCCGCACGGCCGGGCCGGACAGGACGCGGGCGCACCGGGCGGCCTCGTCCTGGGTGACGACGCCCGGCGGCAGGGCGGTCCCGAGGCCGGTGATCGACAGGCTCATGCGTGGCTCACGTGGAACGGGGCGGCGGGGCGATTGAGCCGGGCGACGACCGGGCGGGCCAGACCGGGGAGGGCCGCCAACACCCGGACGGCGGCGGCCGTGGCCCCCGGCGAGCGGAGGACGCGGGCCACCGCCCGGCACGTCCATCGGCGGTTCCCCAGCAGCCGGGCGTGGGCGTCCTCCCATTCTACGCGGCGGCGGTCGGCCCACTTTCCCACGGCGTTAAAGGCGATGGGGGCGAGGGCGACGGCCGACTGCACGGCCCACGCCATCCCCTCGCCGGTGAACGGCTCGACGTACCCGGCCGCGTCACCGACGGCGAACCACCGCGGCCCGGCCACCGCCCGCGGCCGGCGGGTGAGCGTCGGCGTCCCCTTCCACGGCAAGCCGGCGACATTCGGGGGGAGCGGCCAGCCGACGGACGCGAGGACGGCGGCGGCCGCGTGCCCGAGCCCGCCGGCGGTGCGGACGAAGCCGGCGTCGAAGGCGGCGGCGAGGTCGAGGCGGCCGTCTTCGAGGCGGACGAGGCCGACGTACCCGCCGGGGGCGGTGGCCATGAACACCCGGCCGGGGGCGTAGAAGTCGGGGCCGTCGGAAGGCGGAACGGTGACGCCCGCCCCGATCCGCGAGCCGGCCGCGGGGAGGGTGTCGAACGCCGGGTCGCCCGGGTCGAGCCGGCCGCCCAGCCCGTTCGCCACCACCACCACGCGGGCCGTCACGGTCCTAGCCCCGCCGTCGCCGATAAGGGTGATCTCACGGCCGCCGTCGCGGAGCGCCCCGAGCGTGGCCCGCACGCCGTGGAGGGCCGTCGCCCCCGCTTTCACCGCCGCGTCCCGCAGGGCCACGTCGAACGCCTCGCGCGACACGGCGACGCCGGGCAGCGGGAGGTCGGCCGACCGCCGCCCGGCCGCGACGCGGACGCCGGTGAGCGGCACCGCCCCGCAGCGCCGCGGCAGGTCGCCCAATCCGACGGCCGCGAGGGTGGCCACGGCCGCGTCGTTCAGGCAGCAGCCGCACACCTTCGGGCGGGGGAACGCGGCCCGCTCCACGAGCAACACCGACGCCCCCCGCCGGGCCAACTCGCGGGCGGCGACCGACCCGGCGGGGCCGGCCCCGATCACCACCGCGTCGTAGGTCGTGAAGTCCGTCACCCCGGCCTCCCGCTCAGGAGGAAGCGGAACGGCCACCGCCGGCCGACGCGGACGCCCGCCAGCCCCGCCGCCTCCGCCAGCCGCTTGGCCTCGATGGGGGTGAACGCCGACCGCACGCTCACGGGGCCGTCGAACCGCACCACCGGGGAGCGGGTCAGCACCCGGGTGACGGCCCGCGCCAGGGCGTACCCGGCCTTCGAGCGGGCGAGGTCGTTCACCAGCACCCGCCGAGTGGCCGCGGCCCGCATCCGCCGCAGCACCGCCACCGCGTCGTCCTCGGCGAGGTGGTGGAGGAAGAGCGAGCAGATCACCGCGTCGTACCCGCCGGGGAGGGCGTCCCGCAGCACGTCTTGGGCGAAGAAGCGGACGGCCGCCCCCGCCTTTTCGGCCGCCTCCCGGGCGTGGGCGAGGGCCGTCGGGCTCACGTCGCACGCCTCGAACGCGAGCGGCAGGCCGGCGGCCTTCGCCCGCTTCCAGAGCCGCACCGGCACGTCGCCGGCCCCGGTCGCCACGTCCAGCACGCGGACCGGCCGGCCGGCGGCGCGGGCGAGGGCGGCGAGCGGCGGCCAGAGGATGTCGGCGCTGAAGCTCAGGGCGTTGATGCGGGCCAGGGCCGACAGGGCGAGCCGGTGGGCAGACGGGTCGATGTCGGGCTCGTCCATCAGTTCGGGGACGCGCTCCCGGCGGTCGAGCGAAGCGAGCCAGGCCATCGGGTTCTTCTCGTTCCGGCCGGGGGGCATAGTGTCATGGTAGTGTGTTCGTGGGTGCCGCCGTCACCTTCCCCGCGAAAGCCCCATGCCGCCGCCCGACCCGAGCCGCAACGCCGACCGCGAGTTCGGCGTCCCCTTCCCGGGCGAACCCGTCGCCCCAGCGAAGTGGACGCAGACCGCCCTCAAGGCGATGCCCGCCGAGGGGCGGCTCGACTGGCCCGCCCTCTTCGGCCGCGCCGCCCCCGTGGTCCTCGACCTCGGGTGCGGGAACGGCCGCTACCTGATCGGCTCGGCCCTCACCCGCCCGGGCCACGACCACCTCGGCACCGACATCCTCCCCGTGGTCGTCCGCTACGCCCGCAAGCGGGGCAACCAGCGGGGCCTCCCCAACCTGAAGTTCGCCGTCCTCGGCGGGCACGAGTTGCTGGAGAAGTACGTCGAGCCGCACTCGGTGGCCGAAATCCACGTCTACCACCCGCAGCCGTTCTACGACCCGGCGAAGGTCCACCTCCGGCTCGTGACGCCGGCCTTCCTCGCCCTCGCGCACCGCTGCCTCGTTCCCGGCGGGCTGTTCGTGGTGCAGACCGACAACCCGGGGTACTGGCGGTACATCAAGGGCGTGGTGCCGGTCTTCTTCGACTTCCACGAGCGGGTCGGCCGCTGGCCGGACGCCCCGAAGGGCCGCACCCGGCGGGAGATCCTGGCCCTCAAGAAGAAGCTCCCGGTGTTCCGCGGCTCGGGCACGGCGAAGCCCGGCCTCAGCGAGGCCGACGCGCTGGCGCTCGCCCACGCCCTCCCGGGGCCGACGTTCGACGCCGACCGGCGGCTGCGGGACCTGGACCGACTGGCGTGAGGTTGCCGCCCGATGCTCGACCTCACCTCCATCCCGCAGCTCGCCCGGAACGCCAGCCGGCTCGGCGAGATCGTCCGCGTCCTGGCCAAGTACGGGCTGGCCGGGTGGCTCGCCCGGCTCGACCGCAAGTTCGTCCACCGGATGGCCCGCCGCACGCCGCTCGGCGACCTCACGACCCAGCCCCGGGTCGTCCGCGTCCGCCTCACGCTCACCGAACTCGGCACCACGTTCATCAAGCTCGGGCAGGTCCTGAGCACCCGCCGCGACCTCGTCGGGCACGACCTCGCGGACGAGCTCCGCCGCCTCCAGACGGGGGTGCCGGCCGACCCGTTCGAGGCCACCCGGGCCACCGTCGAGAGGGAACTCGGGCGGCCGGTGGCCGAGCTGTTCGCCCACTTCGACGAGACGCCGCTGGCCTCCGCGTCCATCGCCCAGGTCCACCGGGCGACCCTCCACGACGGCCGGCAGGTGGTGGTGAAGGTCCAACACCCGGACATCGAGCGGCGGATCGCGGCCGACCTGTCGATCCTCGCCGAGCTGGCCAAGCTGGCCGAGGCGTACCTGCCCGACGCCAGGGCCTACCGCCCGGTGGCGGTGGTGGGCGAGTTCAAGCGGTCGATCGGCCGGGAGCTCGACTTCGGCCGCGAGGTCCGGCACCTGCAACTGTTCCGCAACGCCTTCGCGGCCGACCGGACGGTCCGCTTCCCCGAGCCGTACCCGGGCTTCTCGACGGCCCGGGTGCTGACGATGGAGTACCTCGCCGGGGTGCCGTTCACCGACCCGGGAGCCGTGCGGGCGGCCGGCGGCGACCTCGACGCGCTGACCGTGCGGGGGGCCAACCTGTTCCTCGAAATGATCTTCCGCGAGGGCGTCTTCCACGCCGACCCGCACCCGGGGAACGTCCTCTTCCTGCCGGGCGTCGGCGGCCCCGGGGGGGCGATCGGGCTGATCGACTTCGGCATGGTCGGACGGGTGGACGACGAGACCCGGGGGCGGATCGAGCGGGGGGTGGCGGCGGCCGTGCGGAAGGACGCGGCCGGGCTGGCCGACGTCCTCGTCCAGCTCGGCGAGGTGCCGCCCAACCTCGACCGGGCGGCGTTCCAGGGCGAGGTCGCCGAGCAACTGGCGTTTTACTGGGGGATGCCGCTGTCCCAGTTCCGCCTCGGCCCGGCCCTCGACGACCTGGCCGACGCCGTCCGCCGCTTCCAGGTGGTGCTGCCGGCGTCGCTGGCCATGCTCCTGCGGGTGCTGGTGATGCTCGAAGGGGCCGGGCGGACGCTCTCCCCGAAGTTCGACCTCGTGCCACTCCTGAGCCCCTACGCCCGGGCCTTCGTCCTCCGCCGGCTTTCCCCGAAGCGGCTCCTCCGGAACGCGGCGGCGGCGGTCGGCGACTGGGACGAGCTGGCCAGGACGTTCCCCCGCCAGATGTCCGGGCTGATGCGGGCGTTGGGCCGGCAGGAGGTGACGGTCCGCCTGAGCCACCGCCACCTCGACCCGTCGGTGAACCGGCTGGCGTTCGGGCTGATGTGCAGCGCCCTGTTCCTGGGGTCGTCGTTCATGTGGGCGATGAAGGCCCCCCCGGTGGTGTTCGGGGAGGTGTCGATCTTCGGGGTGGTCGGGACCGTGGTGAGCGGGGTGCTGGGGTTCCGCCTGTTCCGGGCGATCCAGCACTCGGGGCGGTTGGACGACCGGGAGTGAGGGGGCGTCAACCGGCGAGGTGTTCGGCCAGTTCGACCAGCCGGTAGTCTTTTAAAATCCCGTCGATTAAGGTCCGGTGGAGCGGGTCAAGGGGGGTCGCGGCGGGGAAGCCGGGGAGGAGGACGACGGCCCCGGCCGGGTGGCGGAAATAGAGGTGGTCGCCCGCGGTCG
>JANPKP010000758.1:0-17736 GCA_031426095.1 Gemmataceae bacterium | reverse complement strand
CCGCCGCCGCCGGCCTCCAGAGGGGCGACGTGCTCGTGGGCCTGCACTCGTGGGAGACGATCACCGCGGACAACGTGACGTTCGTGCTCAACCACAAGGACCTGGCGCAGTTCCAGCCGCTGAAGTTCTACGTCGCCCGGGACGGCAAGCTCCGCGACGGCTGGCTGAACAACCTCCCGTGACCCACCGTTGGAACAGAGGGCCGGCGAAAGCCGACTCTCCTCGCCGCGCCGCCCCGGACCTCGCACCCGGGGCGGCTGCGTTTTTGCGCCGGCGGTCCCACATTCTACCGCTTTTAAACGGCGCTTTTCGCCCCATCCCGCGGACGTCAAAGGGTTTAACCGTTCCCGCTCCCAGCCCCCCTGGTAAAGCGGGAGCGTTCGCCAATTCCAACGCCCCGGCCCGCACGGAGCTTGACCGGGCGTGCCGGTCGGGCGAGCCGCGGCGGCAGGGGAGCACGCAAAAGCGGCCCGCCGTGTCCGCCCGTCCGCCGCTGGCGGGCACAAGAGATACCGGACGGCGGTGGGGTGGACGGCAACAGTTCGGGGTACGGCCGTGGCACTCGACCGAGAGATGGACACCTTCCGCCGCGAACTTTCGGCGTCAAGCCGCCGGGTCGGGTACCGCGGCGGTTCGGCGTGCCTTCGGGCAGCCTACCCGGTCCCCGACGCCCGGCCCATCAGGCGGAGGGTCGCCTCGTCCCGCGCCCCCTGGAAGAACTTGACGAGCAGTCGCTCGAACACCGAACCGGGCGGCGACACGGCGGCGAAGAGTGTGGCACACGACCGCAGCTTCATGTCGTCCGGGGAGCCGAACACCTCGGCCGCGGACCGCCCCTCGACGCCGACCGCGGCCTCGCAGCACTCCACCAGCCTCGGCCCGAGGACGGGGTGCGTCAGGTACGCCTCGGCCTCGGCCACGCCCTTGATCCCGTACCGCCGGGACATCGAGCTGAACCCCAGCCCGTCGATCTGGGGGAAGACGTACCACATCCAGTGCGACCGCTTGCGGCCGCCGCGGACCTCGGCCAACGCCCGCGGGTAGTCCCCCTCCTGCGCCCGCACGAAGCGGTCGAGGTCGTGCGGGTCGCTCGCGTCCGCCATCGGTCTCCCCTCGTGCAGACGAACGATCCCGCGTGGGGGTCACGAATCGCCACTTGACAACACGCTACCTGGTTCGGCGTGCCTTTGTTGGGCGGCACCTACTCGTAAATCTTGCCACACAGAAGGAACGCCGCGAATGCCTGCCACGATGGACCGGGCGGCAGTCCTTGGGACTCGCCCATGTCCGAGTCCTCTGCCCACCGCAACGCGGCCTCCAAGTACGACTCGATGGTGAAGTTGTACCACCCGCCCGCATCCTGCACGAGACCGAGGACGCGGGGATCGGTCGGTTGCCGCTTCTCACCCTCTACCGCCGCCTCGCGGTCCGCGACCAGTGCCCGCACGAAGGCGAAGAACGACTCGCGGTCGTGAACGGCATCCGGGTCGAGTGGAACAGCCGCTTCCATCGCGAGAAGCCCTCTGCCGCCGAACGCCCGGTTCAGCTGCCGGGCCGGCTTTGCGGCCAGGTCCACTGCAACCGATGGTTCGGCCTTGAGCCTAGTCCTTCCCGAGCACCAGGTCCACCACCCAGCACCCGCGGACGTGCGGCCCCGAGCCGCGGCAGTGGTCGAGCACCTCGGCTCTCTGGCACCCGGCGTCCTGCAACGCGTCGGCCAGGATGGGCATCGCGGCGAAGTCACGCGATTCGTACATGCCTCGGGCCAACATCATGACGTCGGACGTGAGCCAGGACGGGTCGCGAGGCACGGGCCGGAAGGGGTTGCCGAAGATGTCCAGCATCAGGCCCGACTGAGCGTCCCTCTGGTGGACGTGCTCGGGGAGCAGCCGGTCCGTATCCACGGCCCACATCCACGCCCCTTCAAACCTGATCAACCCGGACCCCCAGTCGGGGTTGAGCGCGCACCAGAGCAGGTAGTCGGTCCCACGCCACCCGTGCGGGTAGACGGGCTTCGTGCCACGCAGCGAGGCCCGTGCCTTGGTGAGTGCGGACTTCGTTCCCCGCCCGTCCGCGTACTCCTCGGCGAGCTCAATTGACCGCACCAACTGCGGGCTCATGGGCGCGGCACCGGTCGTCCGGACCGAGCCGGCCATAAACAGGCGGGCTTTCCGAGCACGCGACGCCGCCACCTTCAGGAGCATCCACGGTGGGTCATGTTCGTACCACTCCGCGTCGGTCATCGCTCGCCGGTGCTCCCCTTGGCCAACCCTCGGTGGCCGAACGCCGAGCTCAGGTGCGCGCGGCTCGAAGGAGCCCCGCGTCCCCCGGGATGCCCTCGCGCGCGTCACCTGCAGCGCCGAGTTCGGCGGCCGCGTGACACCCCGCAGGCTTTGCGAGGATGTGACGCATCGGCGCACCTGAGTTCGGCGTTCGGCCCTGGTCGCGCGTGAGCCCCTGAGCCCGGGTTCGCGGTACCGGCCGACACGGCGGGGTCCGTGCCGGCCGCCGGCGCGCTTGGAGTGGGGGCGCCGGAGCCACATCCGGCCGGCGCGGCCCCCGCATCCCGGGGCCACCACGCGCGACCAGGGCCGAACGACCCGCTCAGCAGCAGCGGGGGCTCGGCGAGCTACGAACCTGGAAACCGCTACGTGCCCCCGCGGTCTGCTGCAGCGCCGGGTTCGGCCTCCTGCCACCGCTCGGGCGGCGGCCGGAGCTGGGCCACCCCAGGTGGGTGGACGGTGTGCCCGCACCGCCGGCAGTGGAGCACCGGCCACATCTCGGCGAGCAGGTAGCGTTGGTCGTAGACGATCCGCTCGCCCACCCGACGCTGCCGGCCGCCTCACCGCGGGCATCTGGGGCACCGCCACCAACGAACAACCACCCAGACTAGCACGCCGATCGGAACCGAGATGGCGACAGCAGCGACCCACTCCACCACTGTCGCCCTCTGCGGCCGAACTTGATATTCGGCGTCTGCGTCACCCCTCACGAACCGCGATGGTCACCGCATCGACCTCAAGATACGCTGGGCTGTCCTCGTCCCAGTTGGCAAATGCGAACCGGCGTAGCGGCGGCTCGCCGCTCAACTCACTCAGGGCGTAGAGCATCATGCCCTCTGGCTGGTTTGCCCGCACCGCTCGCACTCCGCCGAAGTCCACCACGAACACCGTGCCGCTTGCCCCGCGGACGCGAACGCTGGCCTCGCCGACCTGCTGATCGACGGCCACGATCGAGCCATCGTGAAACTCGGCGTGCCCGATGTATCCGACGAATGACGCCCCCGCCACCCGCAAGCCCTCCGCCGCCGAACATCCAGCTCAGCAGCGGCCCCCGCCCGCTGAAGTTATGGTCACCAGAAAGCTACAGGCGGGGGCCGTCTGCTGCAGCGCCGGGTTCGGCGCCTGCGCTGTCGGGCAGGAGCCGGAACCGGGAGTGGCGCTCGGCCACCGACCCGAACCGCTCCACGAACACCACCTCATCTGGGCCGACCGACAGCCGCTCCAGCAGGTCCACGGTGGCCTCATACCCCACGTCCCGGCCGAACGCCCGGCCCAGCACCATTAGCGACCCGCCGCTGAACGCGATGCCGACGTGCTCCAGCCGCAGGACCGTCGTCGAGGTCGTGGTGAAGTGGCGGTCGAGGGTGCCCGGCGACCGGGTGAGCTTTTCGATCACCTCCACCAGCGACCCGCGCCACCCGCTCAGGCGCTCGACGAGCGGTTCCAGTTGCGGGATCAACTCGCGGTTCAAGCGCCCTCCGCGGCTCGGGGCTTCAACGCCGAACGACCCGCTCACCGGCCCGGCGGGCACCGGGCGCTTCACCACCAGGAAAGCCTACTCGCCTGCCGGGTCCGGTGCAGCGGCAGGTTCGGCCTGACCTTGCTCCCGCCCTTAGCCAAACGCCCACGCAACAACCATTACCAAGTACATCGGAGCGGCTGTGAACAGCAACGGCAGCCGAAACAGGGTGCGGATGTGCCCTGACAGTCCGGTGTTGCCATGCGCCCAGTTATTGCGAGTTTCCGCGATCAAGAAGAAAGGTAGGGCGAAACAGAAGCACGCTACCCAAAGGAGGTAGGCACCAAACACGAACCATCCGAACCACGTCAGCTCCGACATCGCACACCCTCTGGTGGCCGAACGACCAGACTCAGCAGCCCCGGCCGCACAGGGGAGCGATGGGTCGCAGAAATGCTACATAAGGCCGGGGTCTGCTGCAGGCGATGGTTCGGCCTCTGCGGCTTAGCCGTACACCCCGCGCCAGTAGTCCTCGTGGCTGCACGCGAACTCGGCCGCCCGTTGCTCCCGGAGCTGCTTGTACCGCTCTGCGTGGATCACCTTGGCCTCGTTCAGCCCGACCCCGCACGCCGCCCGGATGCGAATCAGCGCGCCGAGGATGTCGCACGCCAGGATGCGGGCGTCGATTTCGGCCCACTGCTCGGCGGTCGACTCCGCCTCGAACCCCGGCGACCCGGCCCGGGCCGCCCGCATCCGCCGGCCCTCGGCCTGCACCCGGCCGACCAACTCGGCGTCCTCGATGCCCGCCAGCTCCGGGCAGGGTTCGGCCGGCCGGACCGCGTTGACGAGCAACTGGCCCAGCCGCAGGTCGGGGTCGAGCGCCCACACCTCGGCGATGGCGAGCAGCACGTCGTCAATCCGCCGCGGGTCTCGCACCGCCACGCCCTCCGGTGGCCGAACGACACAGCTCAGCAGCCGGGGCCGCCAGAGCGACAATGAACTCCAGAAAGCCTACATGCGGCCCCGGTCGGCTGCAGCGTTTGGTTCGGCCTCTGGCGACGGCCCCTGTGTGACCTGCACCCAACCCGAGAACCGCACCTCGGTCGGTGCCGCGAACAGGTGATGCACGAGGGCCGATAGCACCACCCGGTAGCGCGTGCCTTGCCGCTCCAGAAACTGGAGCCGCACGTCCGTCACGTCGTGCCCCTCCCAGGCGTCGAAGACGAAGTACGCCGTGCCGCACTCGGGGCGGCCGGGCTCCTTGAGGAAGAAGTCCAACCCGGTGAAGTCCTCGACCTCGGGCAGCGGAACCGGCTCGCTCTCGGCCCACAGGCCGGCCGCGTTCGGGAACACGTCGGCTGGCCCGTCGGGAGACTCGGCCGCGATGAAGAACCCCCACCCGGACCGCTCCCCGTCGCCGATCGTGAAGCGGAACATGCGAGCGGTGTGGACGGCGAACCGGTAGCCAGGCAGGGTGAGGTCGCCGATGTCCATTCGCGTCCCCGCGCCCTCTGTGGCCGAACTTGTTATTAGCTCGCGCCGCCGCGGACACGCGACTTGCGCCGGCGCGACCTATCACAGTTGGCCCGCGGGGCGAGTTTACCCGCCAGCCGACGGCCCCGCAAGGGGTTGAGGCGAAAACGGTGACGCTCGGGCGGCCGACAACCTCGCGCCGGCGCAACCTATCACACTAACGCGGACCTCGCGCCGGGTCGGCGTCGGGCGGACTTCGGACGCCGCGGCCGGGCTTCGCCAGCACGTGCGTGTCGTTCATCGTCGCCACGTCCGCGTGCCCGAGCAACTCCTGCACGGTGCGGATGTCGTACCCGTCCTCGATCAGGTGGGTGGCGAGGCTGTGGCGGAACGAGTGGCCCGTGCCCGCTCGACCAACCCCGACCGGCGGACCGACGCCGTGATCGCCCGGCCCACCGCGTCGTCGTCAAGAATCGCCCGTCGACGACAGGCCATCGGGTTCGGCCCGACCGCGTCATCCCCCGAAAGGGTGACGTCCGCTCACCGCGGCTCCCGCCCGGCCGGGCCGAGTCCGAGGGCCTCGCGGGCCTTGTCGCGAAGCTCCACGCGACGCTCGGACGCGACCGCGAAGTAGTTGGTGGTTCGCCGCGGGTACAGGTGACTCTCGACGAACCCCTCCAGACTCAGCCCCGGATCGTCGTGGGCGACGCGGTTCGGGACCAGGACGACGTAGTCGTGCCCCGCCAGCCACCGCCACAGCCCCTCTTTCGTGAACCCCAGCCCGTCGTCCGCGGGAGGGCCGCTCTCGAACATGACGGTCGGGCGGTTCTCGGCGATGATTCGTTCGCCCCCCCTGAGGACGCCGAGTTCGGCACCCTCCACGTCGATCTTGATGAAGTCGATTCCGCCGCCGGTGATGACGTCGTCGAGCTTTCTCACCGGCACCTTGATCTCGACAACCTCCCCCCCGTGACTCGACGTTCGCCCGAGCGAGCTGTACCCCGACCGCTTCGTGTGGACGTGGAACGTGGCCTCGCCGCTGTGGTCGCTCGCGGCACAGTTGTGGACCTCGACGTGGGGGAAGTTGCGTCGCAGGCGATCGGCTTTGTCCGGTATCGCTTCGATCGCAATGATCCTGGCATTCGGACACCGGCGTGAGACGTCGGCGGCGACCGATCCGATGTGCGCGCCGACGTCGACGAACGCGGCCGAGCTCTTGCACAGCCTCGTGGCGAGATAGCCGGCCAGATAGTCGTTCGCGACAGTCCCGGCGGCCTCGGGGTTGGCGAAGGCCGAGTAGGTACGCCCGACGGCCCCCCGGACCGAGATGGCCAACCTACCGACACCCGTGTTTACGATCAGTCGCTTCATGTGAAAGCTCGGCCTGTTCCGGGTGGATTCACCCATCCGGGATTGGCAAGTCCGCGTCCTCCACTGATCGAGGGCAAGCCCACCGCCGCCGAACGACCCCGCTCACCGGCCGGCGGGGCATAGGTGGGCTACGAATCCGGGTTAGCCTTCGTGCCCCGCCGGTCCGGTGCGGCGACTGGTTCGGACTGAAGTGTTGACCATCGACCACTCACTTCCAGTTGCGACTATCCAACTCCACGCTGGGTATGAGCGGCGAATCGTTGCGGACGAATAGCAGGTCGGTTTGCCAAAGGACACCGTCCTTCCGCCGGATCTGACTGCAAAAGTCCAACAACCGATATCCGGCGGAGTCCATGAACCGAATGACCTCCGCGGCGAGCGGGGCACCGCGGTTGATCGGCACCAAGCTTGCCTCCATCAGCACGCACTGTGCGTGCCCCATTGCTCGGGCCGCGCCGCGAAGCACCTCGAGTTCGTACCCCTGAACGTCCAATTTGATGAAATCGACATCCAGCGACCGCTCGCCGAGTAGGTCGTCGAGGGCTGCGGTCGATAGCTCCTTGACTTGGCGAGGGAATGGGCTCTGCTCCTCGTAGACGCTGCTGCCCGTTTCCATCTCTGCGAACCGCACCGACTGGCCCCCGACAGCGCCGAGCAGTGCGATTCGCAACTCGACCGACGAGCCGAAACGCTCGGCCACGGACTGTAACTTCGCCCGCTTATCCTCTTGCGCCTCGATCATCAGCACTTGGGATTCTGGGAAGTAAGCCTTGAACAGGGCAGTCCATTCCCCGTGGTAAGCGCCAATGTCAATAGCCAGGCGAGGCCGGAAGCCTCTCTCCTTCAAACATCGCAAGGCCCCCGAGATGCTCGGCCACGATTCCGCGCCTGCGGTCTGTGTGCCCTCAACGAAGCGGCCCACCCGACCCACGAAACTGCGAAGTGGGTAAGGGAGCCAATCCCGGCAAAACCTTGCGACCGATTTGAACATCTTCGCACCTTCTCGCGACACCAGCGGCCGAACGCCCCCGCTCCCCTGCCTGGCCCGCTCGGTGAGCTACGAATCTCGAAAAGCCTACCTGCGGGCCGGGTCGGGTGCAGCGTTTGGTTCGGCGCGATCCGCAACTCGGCCAGGACGAGTCGGCACACATACGGCCAGCAGCGTGCCGAAGATCGGGGCCGCCCCGCCACCCGCCCGGAACATGCCGAAGCCGAACACGTCCAAGGCTGGAGACTCCTGGGCGAACAGGAGGGACAGTGGCCTGTTGGCGGTGAGAGTTTTCTCAGGGTAGAGGAGTTCCCCCAGCCTCATCGCACACAGACCGAGCAACAGCGCGAAGGCGCCGACCGAGCCGACGATCACAGCCAGTACCTTCGCCACGAGTCGCCCTCGGCCGCCGAACTAGTGTTTCGGCCTACTGGCCAGTTGGCTTAATCGGGCCCGTCGTACCCACTATACGCTCGGCCTGTTGGCCGAACGTAACCGCACCTGGCACCGACGAGTGTCAAACCCCAACTCGCGGGCCCCACTCGCCCCCGTCACAGCCGGTCGGCCGGGCTCGTGAACCCCCGCCCGCCGGCATTCAGGACGTGGGTGTCATTCATCGTCGTCACGTCCGCGTGCCCGAGCAACTCCTGCACCGTGCGGATGTCCTACCCGCCCTCGATCGGGTGGGTGACGAAGCGGTGCCGGAACGAGTGGCTCGTCGCCCGCTTCGTCAGCCCCGCCCGGCGGACCGCTGCCGTCGGGCCGGGGCTTCCGGCAGCCACAGCCGGCCGTGACGGCATGGTCTGCGGCGTACAAACACCGCATTCACTTCACCGGGGCGTACACGACCCGGAAGCCCACCGTCGGGCTCTTGGCCGACGGCACCAGCCCGGCGCGGAACGCCGACCGGCAGTCGGCCATCGGGCTCTCCCACGACCCGCCGCGGACCACCCGCCGGTCGCCCGACGGCGGGCCGGTGGGGTTGTCCCGCGGGCCGTCCCCGGGGTACGGCCGGTCGTACCAGTCGCCGCACCACTCGGCCACGTTCCCGGGCATGTCGTGCAGGCCCCACGGGTTCGCGTCCGCCTTCCCCGCCCGGTCCGGGCCGGCCGGGGGGGCGGGGCGGTCGGCCCCGCCCCGCCACGGGTTGTCGCCCTCCGGTTCGTCCGGCCCGGGGAATTTGAACACGGCCTGCTTGCCGACCTGGAGCTTGTCCCCGAACGCGAACGGGGTCGTCGTGCCGGCCCGGCAGGCGTACTCCCACTCGGCCTCCGTGGGCAGCCGGTAGGCCCACCCGTCGCGGAAGTACTTCTCGCCCCGCTCCTTGTCCGTGAGCTTCCGGCAGAAGTCGGCGGCCGCGTCCCACGAGACGGTCTCGACCGGCCGGTCCAAGGCTTCCTTCCCCCGCATGGCCGAAGGGTTCGTCTCCATCACCGACTGAAACTGCCGCTGCGTGACCTCCGTGGCCGCCATGTAGAACGGGCCGCGGACCGTGACCTCGTGGGCCGGCCGCTCGTTCGGCGGGCCGGCGTCCGGGTCCGACCCCATGCGGAAGGTGCCACCGTCGATCCGGACGAGCTTCAAGCCGACGCCCGCCGTGACCGCGGGCTCGACCGGCGGCTCGCCCTTGTGGAACACCCGGTACGCGGCGTACCCGAACACGCCGACGACGAGCAGCCCGGCGAGCCCGAAACCGACCGGGCCGACGAGCGACTTCCGCCGGGCCTCGACGAGCCGGCGGGACGGGCCCGGTCCGGCGTCCGGCGGGAGCTTGAAGAGCTGACTGCTCGGGGCCGGGTCGTCGCCCGGGAGCGGGAGCGGCACGGGGAGCAGCACGGGGGCGGCCGCCGGGTGGGCCGGCCAGGCGGGGGGGCGGTGCTGCGGGACGGGGGCGTACCCGCCGGACCCGGGGACCGGCCGCGGGCAGAAGGGCTGGAGGGCGGCGGCCATGACGGCCGGCGTCTGCGGCCGGTCGTCGGCCCGCTTGGCCATGAACCACCGCAGGAGGTCGGCCAGCGGCGGCGGGGCGTCCGGGCGGGCGGCGAGCAGCTCCGGGGGCGGTTCGGTGCAGTGCTTCAGGAGCTTCTCGGTCGGGCTCGCCCCGTCGTAGGGCACCTTCGCCGTCAGCAGGTAATACAGGGTGGCCCCGAGGGCGTACACGTCGGCCCGGATGTCCACCCCGCCGGGGTCGCGGGCCTGCTCCGGGGCGAGGAAGTCCGGGGTGCCGATCACGAACCCCTCCTGCGTGATCCGGTGGGCGTCCTCGTTCGACTGCTCGACCCGGGCGAGCCCCAGGTCGAC
This sequence comes from Gemmataceae bacterium, assembly GCA_031426095.1. Classification (GTDB taxonomy): domain Bacteria; phylum Planctomycetota; class Planctomycetia; order Gemmatales; family Gemmataceae; genus JANPKP01. Next base: position 7,862 of record JANPKP010000758.1, on the reverse strand, counting down.
CACCTTCACCTGCCGGCCGTTGCGGGTGACGATCAGGTTCGACGGCTTCACGTCCCGGTGGACGAGCCCCATCTCGTGGGCGTGGTGCAGCCCGAGGGCGGCCTGGCGGACGTACTCGCACGCCTCCGGGACCGGCAGCGCCCCCCGCTCGCGGACGACCCGGGTGAGGTCGGTCCCGTCGATCAGCTCCATCGCGTAGTAGTGGGTGTCGCCGACCTGCCCGGCGTCGTAGGCGGCCACCACGTTCGGGTGGTCCATCTTCGAGACGGCCTGGATCTCGGCGTAGAACCGCCCCTCGGCCGCCGGGTGGGCGAGCTTCTCCTTGCGGATCACCTTCACGGCCTCGTCGCGGCCGAGGCGGGTGTGGCGGGCCTTGTAGACGCGGCCCATGCCCCCCTCCCCGAGCAGGTCGAGGAAGACGTACGGCCCGAGCGTGAGGTCGGCCCCGCGGCCCTTGAACACTTCCTTGATCTGGAACGGGGTGAGCCCGCCGCGGCGGTGGGCCTCCTTCGCCAGCCCCTGCACGTCCGGGCGGGTGACGTTGGCCCACGCGGCCAGATCGGCCAGCCGGTCGGGCGGCAGGAGCCCGCTGGCCCGGAGGGCGGCGAGGAAGGTGGCCGTCGGGTCGGCGGCGCTCATCGGCGGAAGGGGCCTCGGGACGTGTCGGGGGCCACCGGCTGTTGTACCGACGGCGGCGGATCGGGCTACCACTCGGGGACGAACAGAATGCGGTCGTGGAACTCGTCCGGCCGGCAGGCGACGCCCACCATTTCCAGGTATTGGATCAGGTCGTCGTTGGTTGCGGACGGGCGGACGAGCATGACGCCAGCGGAGTGGCGGCCGGCCGCGAGGTGGTCCGCGAAGTGCGTCCGCATCGTTTTCTTGTCCTCGCTCACCAGGACCCGCCCGTGGTCCGCGGCCCAGATCAAAACGTCCGGATCCGGGGTGCCGTACGGCGCGACGCCGGGGTCGCCGACGCGGACGAAGTTGATCGGCCAACCGCCGATCAGGGCGTGCTTGACGAGCGCATGCCGCAGCTTCCGGCTCCGCATCTGCTCGTCGAAGACGAAGGTAACGGGCACGAGTACCTCGGTCATCCGGCTTCCGGGCGGGCGACATCATGGACCCGCCGGGCGGACGGCCACCTACGGAAGAAGTCCTCCCGATCCTCGGCGGTGAGGCGGGCGAGTAACTCAGTCATCGACGGCCCCTTGGGCAGGGTCCGTTCCAACCGCTCCGCCTCCGCTTTCCACTCGCGGACGTACTCATCGACCTCGCCGCGGTTGGACTCGTAATAGGCCAACACGGCTTCGATCTTGTCCAGCGACAGGCTCGTGAAGTGGAAAACAAGGGCTTCGGGCCCCATCCACTTCTCGTTGGCGTCCGTGACGATGTGGTACAAGCTAACCCGGTGGCCCTTCACCCTCACGTCGCCGTCGGCGACGTGCAGCACGTCGGGCAGGTTCCCTGGCAACTTCATCGCTCGCCCTCGTCGGTCGTCGGCCCACCCCCACGATACCACACGCCCGCCGGGCCGCCACGCCCCTACGTTCCGCCGGCCGGTTCCGGTATCCTGACGGGGGCCGCCCCCTTCCCCCGCCGAACCCCCCCATGCCATCCATCACCGTCAACGCCGAGCCCCACGCCTTCCCGGCCCCGCTCACCGTCGCCGACCTCCTCCGCGAGCTGGGCAAGGACCCGGCCAAGCTCGCCGTCGAGGTCAACCGCGACGTGGTGCCGCGGGCCGACCACCCCGCCCGCGTGCTGACCGACGGCGACGCCGTCGAGATCGTCACGCTCGTCGGAGGGGGATCAGGAAAGGATGAAGGATCGAGGATGAAGGATGAACCAGACCCCGCCGTCCCCCCTTCATCCTCGATCCTTCATCCTTCATCCTTTCCCCCGGCCGACAGGCCGCTCAAGGTCGGCCCGTTCACCTTCGCCAGCCGGCTCTTCACCGGCACCGGGAAGTACGCCACGCCCGAGTTGATGCGGGACTGCCTCGCCGCCAGCGGGTGCCAGGTGACGACGGTGGCCGTCCGCCGCGAACGCCTCTTCGACAAGGACGGCCGCAGCATCCTCGACGCCCTCGACCTGAAGACCATGACCGTGCTGCCGAACACCGCCGGGTGCTTCAGCGCCGACGACGCCGTCCGCCACGCCCGGCTGGCCCGCGAACTCCTCACCAACCTCGGCAACCCCGGGGCGGCGTGGGTCAAGCTCGAATGCCTGGCCGACGCCCGGACGCTCCTGCCCGACCCCATCGACACCCTCAACGCGACCGAGCAACTGGTGAAGGAGGGCTTCCACGTCCTCGTCTACACGTCCGACGACCCGGTGCTGGCCAAGCGGCTGAAGGCGGCCGGGGCGGCGAGCGTGATGCCGGCCGGGAGCCCCATCGGCAGCGGCCAGGGGGTGCTCAACCCGAACAACCTCCGCATCTGCCTGGAGTACCTGAAGGAGGGCGACCCGGACTACCCGGTGATCGTGGACGCCGGCGTGGGCACCGCCAGCGACGTGAGCGCGGCGATGGAACTCGGGTGCGACGGGGTGCTCCTGAACACCGCCATCGCCAGCGCCAAAGACCCGCTGCGGATGGCCTGGGCGATGCGGTACGCCCTGGACGCCGGCCGCCTGGCGTACCTCGCCGGCCGCATCCCGAAGCGGCTCTACGCGAACGCCAGCAGCCCGACCGAGGGGTTGATCGCCGGGGCCGGGGTGAAGTAAACTCGACGCGGAGGTGACGCATGGCGACCGTACTCGACGCCCCCCCGGAAGTCCGACTCCCCGACCACTACGAGGTGGTCTACGGCCGAATCGTGGAGTTGCCGCCCATGAGCTTCTACGCCCGCGAGGTGGCGGCGATCCTCAACAACCGACTCACCGTCTACCTGCTCGCCAACGACATCGGGCGGAGCCGGGTGGAAATGCAGTTCCGCATCCCCCAGCCCGACGACCCCGGGCGGGACCGCCAGCCGGACGCCGTGTTCGTCTCCTACGACCGCTGGCCCCGCGACCGCCCGCTGCCGTTCACCGGGCGGGCCTTGGACGTGGTCCCCGACCTGTGCGTCGAGGTCGTCAGCCCGACCGACGGGGCCGAGGACGTGCTGGCCAAGGCCCACGAATACCTCCGGGCCGGCGCCCGCCTCGTGTGGGTCGTGTTCCCGGGCGCCCGGCAGCTCTACGCCTACGACCGGCCCGACACCCCTCCCCGGCTCTTCACGGCGGCCGACGACCTCGACGGCGGCGACATACTGCCCGGGTTCACCGCCCCGATGGCCGTGCTGTTCCCGCCCCGGATCGCCGAACCCGAGCCGCCGGACGAGTGACCATCCGACGAGAGCGAACCCGCCATGCTCCCCGCCCTCCTGCTGCCCGTGCTGCTCGCCGCCCCGGCCCCGGCCGAGGGGCCGGTGAGGGTCGTCGCCCTGGCCCGCGACGGCGACCTCACCGCCCGCCTCCACGTCAAGCGGCAGGCGTCGCTCGCGTCCGCCGGGTGGCTCGTCCTCGAACTCGACAACGCCGGCCCCGAACCGCTCGAAGTCTTGAACGTCAACTGGTGGATCGAGGCCGGGCGGGACGACCTCAAGACCCGCAAGGGCGTCTGCTCCGGCCGGCTGGGGTCGGGCGGCGGCCTTGCCCTTCTGCCGGATGCCGCGAAGGCCGTCCGCCCCGATGGCCCGCGGCTACTGCCCGGCGGCCGGGCGGTCCGGGTGGTCGATCCCGTGAGCGACGCCACCGCGGCCCTGCTCGGCCCGGCCCCGCCGAACGGGCTGCTCGTCCGGGCGACGTTCCACCTCGTCCTCACGCTCAAAGGCGGCCGCCCGGTCGCCACGCCGGACGAGGGGGTGCCGTTCGCGTTCGAGTGGCACCCTCTCGACGCGGCCGGCGTCCGGTCGGCCGGCAACCGCCTCCGCGGACTCCTCGCCAGCCCCGCGAACACCGCCCCGCACGGCGACCTGCTCGGGGCCCTGCTCGACGTCCCCGAGGTGGCCCGGGAGGCGTCGCGGGACGACCTGCTCGCCGGGCTGGCCGCGCGGGGCAAGCCGGGCGACGGTCGGGACCACGTCGCCCGGGCGGTGAACGGCCGGTTCGCGGCCGACCCCAAGGTGGTCGCGTTCTACCGCGAGAAGCTGGTCGGCGGGGACGACGCGGCCGTCCACGACCTGGCCCAGGCGGATGTCTGGCACCCGTCGTTCACCGGGCCGCTGGTCGCCTACTACGAAACCCACCCCGGGGGCCACGACGCCCTCTCCGCCCTCGCCCGCCACCGGGCCGGCTGGGACCCGGCGGCGAAGGCCCCCGGCCGGCTGTCGGCCGTGGTCTGGAAGGCGAACCCCATTCTGGGCAAGCCGCTCGGAACGCTGACGGCGGGCGATCAGTGGGACTGGTCGATGGCGGCCTCGACCTTGAGCCGGACCGGCGATCCGGCCGCCCTCGCCACCCTCCGCCCGGCCCTCGACGACCGCCGCCCGCTCGACGAGGCCCCGCGGGTGCCCCGGCCCGGTGCCCTGCCGCCGTCGCGGGTCTGCGACGTGGCGGCCTTCTGCGTCCGCACCCTACTCGACCTCGCCCCGCCCGCCCGCGACGGCCCCGGCCCCAGCGGGGGGCCGGGCTTCGTAGGCCCGCCGAACCCGTACTACTGGGTCGACCGGGACGTTACCGACATCAAGAAGCAGTTGGCCGCCCGCTGACGGCGGCCCTCAGCGGCGGTTGAGAACCCACCCCGTCAGCCGCCCGTCGGCCTCGGCGGCCGACAGGTACGGGGCGACGTGCATCCGGTGGCCCGGGTTGTGGTACCAGCCGACCCGGCCGGGCCGCCTCTCGGTCGGGGGGCCGAGCAGGGCTTCGGCCTCGGCGGGCGTCATCCCGTCCTTCAGCAACCCGGTGTCGAGCAGCGGCTGCCAGCCGACGTGGGACGCGGTCGGGAGGCGGGCGAGTTCCGTCGCCGCCTCCCGGGCCGCGGTCAACGCCCCCGCGTCGCCCGGCTTCTCCTTGAGCCGGGCCCGGGCCTCGCCGAACCGCCGCACCAGGTCCGACTGGTAAACGGGGTCGGCCCGCTTGAGGGCCAACTCCAGCGCCGCCACCTGCTTCTTGAGCGCACGCACCTCGGCCTCCAGCTCGCGGACACGTGCCGGTGTTTCCGGGCCGGCGGGCGCGGGCGGGTCGGCGGGCGACGGGCCAACGGCCAGCATGAGGGCGAAGAGCGGGAGGGCACACACGGCACGGTCCTCCGCGGGGTGGGGCGGCCGGGCCATTCTAACCGCTGCGGTCGGGCCGTTCGGTCACGAGCCTGTAACGACCTGTTGGCGTCAAAGGCGGGTCGCGTCCTGTAGCACAGTTCGGCCGAAGGCAGGCCCGGGGCCGTGATTCTGTTCGAATGCTTTACGGCGCGGGAGGGGCTTGGCCGGCGTAGGTCGTCTTGTGGGCCGCCCACCACGCGAGGGCGTCCGCCACCGCCAGCTTTTGGGAGAACGGGTGGGTGTTTTTCAGCGTCACGGCCGCCACCCCTCCGACCGCCAGGAAGCCGTTCGCCCGATCGAACCGGACGTTCATGAATCCGCTCAGGTGGTTGGCGGTTTGGAGCGATTGATTCTCGGCCAGGAGCGCGAACCCGGCCGCGACTAACCGCTTGCGGGTGGGCACGTCGAGGGCCCGCACGGGCGGGCCGCAGAAGGCCATCAGGTACCAGTGCCGGGCCTCGGCCGACACCTTCGGGTCGGCCACCACGTCGATCACCGCGTCGGCGTGGGCCTGCGTCCGGTGCTTGACCAGGAGCCAGGCGACGTTGCGGTGCTCGCGGTAATTCCGGTCCTTCAGCAACGCGGCCAGCGGCACCTCGGCCTGGGGGACGAAGTTGCGGTCGAGCGCCTGGATCACGAGCCGGGCCCGGAAGTACGTGCTCGCCGTCGGCAGCAGGTCGACCAGGGCGGCCCCGCACCGGGCCAGCGGCTCGCCGCCGGGGCAATCGATCTGGGCGAACCAAATCCGACACAGCGTCCGGGCGGTCCGGGCGGCGGGCGTTCGGGGTTCCTGAAACCCGCCCCCGCCGAACGCGGAGTCGAAGGCGACACCCGGGTCGGCCTGCAACCGCTCCCACTCGTCGAGGACCGCCGGGAGCACAGCCGCGGGGCTGAGTGTCTTCAGTTTGGCCGCGGCCGTGGCGTCTCCGTCGGACAGGGCGCGGATCAGCGCGGCGACCCGGACCTGTTCCTCCCGCAGGTCGGTCGTCGGCCGCGGGGCACCGGCCGCATCGTGCGTCGGGACGAGGGCACACGCCAGGACGGCGAAAACTCGGACGGTCATCGAGCGTGCCTCACGTGGGAGCGGGTGTGTCGCCACACCGCAGATCATACCCGCCCGCCCCCCTTGCACCACGGCTCGACGCGCCCGCAAGCTCGGAGCCGCGATTTCGGCCGGATTCGCCCAACGCTCCCGCGTTACCGGGAAATGTGGGGGCGGTTTCCCGATGTCGTTCGTGGGCCGGCGGATCGGGCCGTCGCAATCGCGTTTTCGCGGTAAAATCGGGTAACGCTCGGCTTCACCGGCCGTACCACGCCACCAGCTTCGCCAGCTCGCCGCGGCCCGAGAGCAGCCGCAGGGCGACCCGCTGGCGGGCCGAGCCGAGGAGCGGGTTGAAGCCGAAGTTGTCGTCCACGATGCGGACGGCCGTCGTGGCCGCGTCCAGGGGCGACCGGCCGCCGGCGGCGAGGACGCGGGCGAGCCAGCAGACCGCCGGGAAGGTGAGGGCCAGCGATTCGAGGCCGTCCCAGACCGGCAGCCCGAAGTTCGTCGGCCCGCAGAACTGCAACGACTCCACCTTCACCCGGTAGAGCCGCGTCAGCAGGGCCTCCACTTCGGCACTGAGGCCGCCCGTGGGGGTCTCGCCGTGGGCGAAGCGGGCCCCCGGCGGGATGGCGGCGTGGACCCGGGGGACGGTGCCCTTGCCGAGCGCGAAGCGGGTCGCGGCGGCGACCCGGCCGGCGGCGCTGGTCTGGGCCGGGCCGCGGTCGGGGCCGTGGTCCTTGCGGCAGTACAAGGCCAGCACCGGGCGGAAGACGGAGCGGCCCACCCATGTCGGCGGCGGCACGTCGGACGTGGCCGGCGTGTCGTCGGCCAGGGCGGTGCGGAGGAGGTAAAGGAACTCGACGAGCCGGGGGCCGGTGACGGCCTTCGCCGGGTCGCCGCCGCCGTCGAAGGAGGACGCGCGGCCGACGGCGACGAGGGCCAGCACCCGCCGCCAGCGGCGTTCGAGCGTGTCGGCGGTGTCGGCCAGGGTGAGCGACGCGGCGTTGGCGACGCGGACCACGTCGCCCCACGGCACCACCTGCCCCTTTTGCAGCGGCGGCGGGGGGCCGTCGACGGCCCGCTTCCCCTCCCCCGCTTCCAGCAGCCCGGCGTACTCGCGGACTTCCCCCGTGTGCTCGGCGAGCGGGCGGCCGGTGTCGGCGGCGGCCGTCGGGCAGGCGAAGCGGAGGCCGATCCGCCAGTGGTCGCCGGCCGGCACAAGCATGAAGGGGTAGACGCGGCAGGCGAACGGCTTGGCGGCCGACCCGAACTCGCCGTGGATGCGGCAGCGGTTGTCGGCCCCCAGGAAGACGCACGCCCCGTCGGCCCGGTGGTTCAGGCGGTGGTCGCCGCCCTTCTCCCGCACGAACAGCGGCACGCCTTCGAACCCCGGCCGGGCGGCCCACCCCTGATTCTCGATGCGCTCCCGCTCCGCGTCGGTGACGCCGACGCGGTACGACCGGCAGCAGAGGGCGCACCCGGAGCAGTCCCAGTTCTGGACGACGGGCAGCGACTTGACCGGCATCGGCATCGGAAACGCTTCCACACCTGGAGATCGTGATTAGCGTCGCGGG
>JANPKP010000757.1:0-9600 GCA_031426095.1 Gemmataceae bacterium | reverse complement strand
GGCGGCCGCCAGGGCGGCGAACCGGGCCAGGGTGGACGGGAAGGCGGTCGGGTCCTTGCCCCGGGCCCGGAGGGCGGCGAACGCCCGCCAGGCGAGGGCCACGGCCTCGGCCGCCGCCTCCTCCCGGTCGGACCGGTTACGGCGGCGAAAAGCAAAGCGGGCGTGCCGGCGGCCGGCCGGCAGGAGGGCGAGGAAGGCGGCGTGGTCGAGGGCCAGGTCGGCGGGTGGGGGCCGGGCGGGTATGGGTCGGTCCTCGGGGATCGGGCTGGCCCCCGGCCGGCCGGGGGCGTCGCCGCGGGGCGGGCGTGACGAGCCGACGGCGCGTGGGGGCGGTGGAGGCGAGGACGGGTAAACGCCTCCCTCATCTAATTATGACACGATAAAGATCGTTATTTAGTTGTGATGTGGCGACAGGGCTATAAAATGTCATCCGGTCTAGCGTCTGTCTAGGACCTCTCGCACCCTGTTCGTCAGGGAGGCGAGGCTGAACGGCTTGGGCAGGAGATCGGCCGTCGCCGACCCGACCCCCTGTCGGACGACCGCGTCGTCGGTGTACCCGGACATGAACAACACCCGCAGCCCGCTCCTCACGGCGGTCAGGCGTTCGGCCACCTCCCGCCCGGACAGGTTCGGCATGACCAGGTCGGTCAACAGCAAGTGGATCGGCTCACGGTGCCTCTGGGCGACCGCCAACGCCTCCTTCCCGTTCGTCCGGCCGGTCCGGGTTCACCACTAGCTCCCGCAGCGGGGTCCCCGGCGGGGAGGACGACAGCCACCGCAGGGCGTCCACGAAGCTGATCCGGTCGGCCGGCACCCCCTGCCGGCGGCCGGCCTCTAGCATCACCACCCGGACCAGGTTGTACGCCACGGCGTACATCGCCAACTCCTTCCGCACCCCGTCCGCCGTCCGGCACCGCAGCACGTCCATCCCGAGCGTGACCTTCAGGTGGCGGAGGTCGGTCTCCACCCGCCACCGCGCCCGGTACAGGTCCGCCAGGGCGGTGAGCGGGTACGCCCCGGCGTCCAGCAGGGTGGTGACCAGGGTGACCTCCCGCACCCGGAAGCCCGGCCGGGCGATCCCGTACCGGCACTCCCGGACCGGGAGGGACATGGGCAGGCCGGCGTACTCCTCGGCCGTCAGCCACCCCGGCCGGACGTACGGCTTGTACCACTCGACCACCTGGTCGGTCGGGCCGAGGGACCGGACCCACCGGGACCGAGCCTTCCCCCGGAGCGCCTTCCGGGCCGACCGGGGCGGGTCGGCCCGGTGCGGGGTGAAGTCGATCACCCGCTGGCTGTACAGGCGGAACACCCCGTGCAGGCCCTGCCGGGCGAGCAGGGTCAGGTGGGCGAACGACCCGAACGCCCGGTCCCCGACCAGCACGTCTCCGGCCCGCATCTCCGGGTGGAGCCGGGTGACCCGGGCCATCTCGTGGGACCGCAGCGGGCCGGGCAGCAGGTGCTGGAGCAGGCCGGTGCCGACGTGGAACAGGGCGACCAGCTTGGCGACCAGGAACCCGCACCCGTCCCGCTGGTTGACCGCGTGCCCGAACGCCCCGGCCAGCTCTGGGGCGTCCGGCATGCTCACCCCGGTCCCGTCCACCAGCCACGTCCGGTGCCCCCGCCACCGGCCGACCTCGTCCGCCAGCGGCCCGGCCGCGGCCGTCACCCGGCGGAGGAGGGCCTGGCAGACGGCGAGCGGCAGCCGTGAGCGGGCCTGGCAGTACGCGGACGCGGAGAACGTGCCGCCCGCCAGGCGGGGCAGGTGGGCACAGGCGGTGTTCCGGTGCAGGATCTGGAGGACGAACAGGTGGACCGTGGTGACCGGATCGAGGACCCGCTCCCGCCACCGATGGCCGGCGGCCCGGCACGCCTGTCGGATCGTGGCCGGTGTGAGCACGGTGGGGAGGTCCTCGCTGACCTTGCGGAGAGCGGTGGTGAGGGGGAGAAGCATCCTGTCCTCCGGGTAGGCTCCGAAGGCCAGGGTAGCAGAAGCCTTGCGGCGTATCTTCACGCCATTCCCCCGGTAGGGTAACATGTGATCTGCTGCACCTGACGGCGATGAAGTATCCTGATTCCTTGAGGTTCATCGCGGTTGTCGCCGCAGGTGAGCAGTGGCGTTCGGCCGGAGACAAGGGGAAGGCACGATGGCGACTGTTGCTCGGGTGGTGGTTAGCGCGGCGCTTCTCGCAGTCGCCGCGTTCTGCGCCTTCGGGTTCCTCGCCACGTATGAGCCACCGGGGTTCCCGGCTGCACGGGCCGTGTACGGTACCGTCGGGGCCGCTTGTGTGGTCGCTGCCGGCTGGGCTCTGATGCGCAAAGGCCGGGCCGAACCAGCTGCCAAAGCAGACGGCGGTCGCGATCCCGGTGCCTCGTGAGTTGAAGTGAGTCAGCGCGGCCGCAGCGGCAGGTGAACGGTGTCGTTCGGCGAAGAGGGCAAGTCGTGCCTCCATCCCCTCGTTTACCCCTTCGACCATCGCCGCTCGCCGCGTATGGCCTGGCGGGCTGCTGCCTGTGCGTCGGGCTGCTCGCGGGAACGTGGTGGAGGGTGAGACAGGGCGACGACGTAGGGGGCATCCACTGGGGGGACGAACTCGCCCGCGTCGCAATCGCGCTAGTCCCCTACGGATTACTTGCTGTCGCTGCGGCGTGGCCCTGGACCAGTCGCGCGGGCTGGTGGGTGTTAGGGGTCGCTCTCGCGATCGATGGTATTCTTGGCGCGAAGATCGCGTTGGGGGCACCCTACATCGGCCAGGGAGGGTGGGGGGCGGCGATTTTATATTATTTTCAGTGCTGGGTCGCGGCGGTGGCAGTCGTAGTTGACTTCTTGTTATGGCTTGGTACGCGGTTATGGGTTGTTGCAAGACGGCGAGCATCAGCGGCCGCCCCAGGAACGTTAGCCGACCCTAAGTGATAATTACCGAGTCACGTGCGTCTGATTGCGGCGACCTGCGCAGAGCGGCCGGGGCTCGCCGGGGCGAGCTCACGATCGTCTCCCAATTCCCCATCCGGCCGGTGCGAGGTGTTCTCCATCCGAGCCAATGAGTCGCCGGGGGGCGTCACGCCGCTGTGGTTGGCTCCGGCGGCGTGGAGGGGATCGGCACCAGCTCGTAGCCCATCTCCTTCGCACGGCGGCGCAGGTTTTTCTCCATCCGGTGGCGATGCTCGGCCACGAACTCCTCCTCGCCCCGCTTCTGGTACGCCACCCCGTAACGCATGACCGTGTAGAAGATCCGGGCCAGCCTGTGGGCCGTCGCCGTGATCGCCTTGGGGGCGCCCAGCCGCATCCGCTGCCGCCGCAGGTGGCTCCCCGGGTAACTCTTGCTCCGCATGAGGCTCCAGGCGGCCAGCCGGAACGTGCAGGCCGCCCGGCCTTTGCCCCGCCGGGTCCGGCTCGACTGCACCTTCCCGCCCGTCTTCTTATAGTTCGGGCAGAGGCCGAGCCAACTGGTGAAGTGCTTCACCGTCGGCCACTTCGCCATGTCCGTGCCGAGTTCGCTCACGAGCGTCAAGGCGTTCAGCTCGTCCAGGCCCTCCAACTCCGTCAGATCCAGACCGAGCATCAGGTACGGCGCCGCCCGCACGTCGAACGCGGGGTCGTGCGGCCGTCGCCCGCGCACGTGCTTCCGCTTCGGCAGCGGCGGCAGCTCGGCAGTTTTCTTCAGGCGTTGCAGGCGGGCGGCGATGGCGTGATCGACTTCGGCGATCATCACCAGGTACTGCTCCCACATGTGGGAGCAACACCGAAATTCCAGCAGGTGCTCGTCGCGGTAGCGGCCGTCGAGCGCCGTGGCGATCTCGTCCGCGGTGCGCTTGCAACGCCGGTCACGCAAGCGGGCCAACACCAGCGGATCGCGTTCGCCTGCCAGAATCGCGCGGATGATCCTGAGCCCCGTCACGCCGGTGATGTCTTCCACGACGTTGGTCAACTTCAGGTTCATCAGCTCCAACGCCTTTTGCAGGCGCTGGATGTGGTGCCCGCTCAAGCGGACGAGGTTGGCCCGCTGCCGCACGAAGTCCCGCAGCGTCTGCGTGGCGTCGTCGGGCTGGAGGACGCTGGGCAGCAGTCCGTGCCGATGCAGAGGTTGAATCCACTGGCAATCTAGGCGATCCGTCTTGGGCCGGCCCTGGATCTGTCGCGTGAACTTGGGCGACGTGATGACGACCTGCCCGCCCGCCTCCAGCAGTGTGAGGATGAGTACGTGTCCGTACGCCCCCGTGGCTTCGAGCGCCACCGTCGTCACGCCGCAAGACTTCAGCCAAGCCATCAGGTCCCGCAAGCCCGGCGTGTGAGCGGGGAACTCCCGAGTCGTGGCGGAGCCGTCGGGCGTGTGCTCGACGCAGACCCAGTACGTCCGATCGCCGACGTCGATGCCGGCCGCATGCGGATTCCGGACCGGCATCGAAGACAGTTTCGCAGCCTCCTCCGCCTGCCGGCGTAGCCGAGATTCCAGTGGGCGGTCGTGATCCGATGACATCGGGACCTCCGTTTCGGGGGACGAAACCGGAAGTCGGCGGAGGAGTCGGCATCGGCGTCAGCCGTCCCAACGGGATCAGCGGGCGAGCCGCATGTGGCCCGGCGCCGTCACCAAACGAAAGGTCCGAAAGCGCTCCCCGACTCAGTCGTCCCAACGAGCCGAGCTTCGCAGCGCTCTGGGCATCAGCAACACAACGGGCTTGGTCGCCGGCTTCCTTGCTCGTCACTTTGCGCCTCTCGGCCCACGTTCCCGGCTCGCAGGCTCGGCGCTCCGCCGAAGAGGATAGCCCCAGGAACTGTTTTGAAGCCTGGGGGTGATCCCCCGACGAATCCCGGCTGAACCACGGCGGCCGGCGCGCACCGCCATTGTCTGCCACCCTCCGAGCTGTTGACGGCGGCCATGGCATCCGAGTTGTCGATCCCGTCCCCCATCCCGACGCACCTGCCGCTCGCCGTCAGCCCGATCGGGCTCGGGGCGTGCCGGCCGGCGGCGGGTCGAGCCTCTTCACCTCGTACCCCAACTCCCGGGCCCGGCGGTGGAACTGCTTCTCGATGGCTCAGCCATACTGCCTCTGAAGATGGAGGTGGGGTGGTCCGGTCGGCCGGCAACCGGGCCGATCGGAGTTTACCGCGCCGGTCGCGGCTTCGGCTTCCTCAGTTCGGCCCGGCGCGTCTTGTTGGCCCACGTCCGCGGGAGGTCGTGGAGTTCGCGGAGCCGGCGGAGCTCATCGGCGTCCGCCCAGATCACGTGGTGGCCGTCGTCGTCCCGCCGCCGGTTCAGCCACCCCGCCCGCAGCCACCGCCGGACGGTGTCCCGGTTCACCCCCAGCCGCCGGGCCAGGCCCATCGGCCGGTACTCGTCCGGCTCCAGCCCCGCCCCGCTCCCGGGCCGCGGCCGCCGGGCCAGCCCCAGGTGGGCCGTCAGCTGATGGACCATGTTCCGGGTGAACCGGGCCGTCCGCTTCGGCGGGACGAACCCCTCGGCGTTCAGCCGGTCCGCGATCGCGGCCGCGGTGAGCCGGACGGTGCACAGCTCCCGCAGCCGGGCGACCAACCGCGGGTGGTCCGCCTGCCGGCTGTACCGCGGCACCGGCCGGGCGAGGACGTGCGGGCGGGCCGCGCCGCCGACCCAGTGCAGCGTCACGTCCACCCGCTCGCTCGCCTTGTCCACGGCGGCGACCACCCGCTCCAGCAGCAGCCGGGCGACCCGCCGGCGGTCGGCCGGGGTCGTGGTCGGGGCCGACCACACGGCCGGCAGGTCGGCCGCCAACGCCCGGATCGCTGACACCGCGGTGTCACTCAACGCGGCCGGGCGGCCCGCGCGAACCGGTCGGACTCGTCGTCGACCTGCCGCCGGGCGTTGAGGGCGTCCTCCCACCGCCGCTCGAGCTCCCGGGCCACCAGCCGGTTCTCGGGCTCGCACGCCTCGTACTGCCGGGCCGCCCGGTCCACCGCGATGGCCGCCCGCTCCCGCCGCAGCTGCCACTGCCGGGCCAGCTCCGCCCGCTGCCGCTCGACCCCCGCGACCGCCGCCAGGCTCGCGTCCAGGGCGGCCGGCTGCACGGCGGCGAGCAGCCGCCGGGCCACCAGCTCGTCCAGGGCGGTCCCGCTCGAGAGCGTCTGGCACCGCGGCTCGCCGTAGTCGGCCGCCGCGTGGGTGCAGACGTACGCCGGGCGGCCCCTCGGCCCCGGATACCGGACGGTCATCCGCCGCTCGCACCGCCCGCACCGGACCAGGCCCGCCAGCAGCGCCGGGCCGTTCCGCGGGGCGCCGGGCGTACCCGCCCGGCTGCGGTTCGCGGCGAGCCGCGTCTGGTTGGCCTCGAACCGGTCCCACGAGATGTACGCCGGCAGCCGGTCGCGGATCAGGACCAGGCAGTCCTCGGGGCGGCAGGCCCGCTTCCCGGTGCCCGGCCGCCCCGGCCGCTTCCTCCGCGGGTCGACCTGCCGGTGGCCGAACCGGTACGCCCCGGCGTAGCCCGGGTGGCGGCGCAGGTTGTTCAACGTCCCCCGGTTCGGCCGCCGCCACTCCAGCTGCCCCTTGCTCGGGCCGCCGGGGAGTCGGACCGGGACGCGGACCTGGTGGTGAACCAGGAAGCGGAGCAGCCCGTGCATGGTGTCCTCCCGGTCGAACTGATCGAAGATCAGCCGGACGACGGCCCGGACCTGCTCGTCCGGGTCGACCGCCCACTCCCCGGTCGGGCCGCGGACGTACCCGATCGGCGGCAGGCCGAGCGGCTCCCCGCGGCGGGCCTTGTTCAGCTTGCCCTGGTACATCCGCTGCTTCAGGACGTGGAGCTCGGCCTCGTTCATGACCCCGTGCAGCCCGAGCAGGAGGCGGTCCGAGTGGTCGGTCGGGTCGTACACCCCGTCGGCGTCGGCCAGCAGCACCCGGTACCGGCCGCACAGCTCCAGGAGCTGGTGCCAGTCCTTGCAGGAGCGGGCCAGCCGGCTCATCTCCAGGCCGAGGATCAGCCCGACCCGGTCGAGGGCGACCTCGGCCAGGAGCCGCTGGAACCCGGGCCGGCCCTCGATCGACTGGCCGCTCTTGCCCAGGTCGTCGTCGATCGTCGTGACCCGGTCGCGGGCCCACCCGAGGGCGACGGCCCGGTCGGCCAGGGCGTACTGGCGGACGGTCGACTCCTTGTGGTCGAGGACCTGCTGGGGGGTCGACTGGCGGACGTAGACGACGGCCACCCGGTCGAGGTGCCACGGTCGGAGCTTGTGCGAGCGGAGGGGCTCACTCATGGCCGGCCTCCGTGCGGGCGTTGGCCGCGTGGAGCCGGGCGAGGAGCTGGCCGAGCAGGTCGTGGAGTTGCCGCTGGCGGTCGGCCGGGAGGTGCGGCCACACCGGCGGCGGGTCGCACGTCGGCGGCGTCGCCGGCGTCAGGCGCGGGGGGGCGCGGGGCGGCGTGTGGTGTCGGGCATGCGGCTCCTCCGGTGGGGTCGTCCAGGCGCTGCCGGCACCACGCGGCCAGGCCGAGCAACGCCGTCACGTCAATGGTAACCGATCCGCCGGGCGCCGACCCACCTCCCGCTTGGGGGGTAGTCTGCTTGGCTCTTCTCCGCCCGCGCGCGGACCTGCTCCGCGTACGCCGCCTCGGTCTGCTTGACGTACGCCGCCCCGCAGGGCTTACGCGAACCCGGCATCCGCTGGAACGCCTTTCAGCACCTGTAGCAGGAAGGCATCGTCCCATGCGGCCCTGAGCCGCCGGGTGTGGATGCTACCCTTCGCAACGGCCCGCTTGAGCAGCGACACCGCAATCCGCCGGAGCAGGGCCAGGTTGGCTCCCGCCTTGGCGTCACGGGTCCGGCTCTCATCCTCCCGGAAGGCCACGTCGAGAACCCAGTGCAACCCGTTCTCGATCTGCCAGTGGGATCGGGCGAAGCGGCCCAACTCCTCGGCCGTGCCGGGGTGGCTGGCGATGTAGAAGTGGCCGGTGAAGGAGGTCGCGTCACCGACCGACCGCTCCCGTCCGATCAGGACCACGGCCGCCACGTCCGGCCAATCCGGGGAGAGCCCGGCCGGGTCGTAGATGACGGTCGTCATCCGTTCCTCGTGCCGCCCGTGGCCGTCCTCGGCCGACGTGTGGGTGTCGAACCGGACGCCCTCCCAGCCGGCCGCGTCGGCCCGCTCGAACACCGCCCGCACCGCCGTGTGGAGGTTCGGCTGGTTGCTCTTCACGGCCAGCAGGTAGTGGCCGCCGCCGTCGCGGATCAAGCGGGCGTTCTCGGTCTGGCACCCGGCCGCGTCGATGGTGACGATTGCCCCGCGCAAGTCCAGGACGCGGAGCAGGTCGGGGACGACGGCAACCTCGTTCGACCCGTCGGGCACGGCCACCTGGCCCAGCGTCAGCCCGCTCGCCGTGGCCCACGCACTGACGGTGTGCAGGCACCCGGTGGCGGTCGCCGCCTTGGCCCGCCGGGCCGACTTCCCGTCGATGGCGACGGGGATCAGCCCGGTCGCCTCACACGCGGCTGCCATCCACCGCCCGACCCGCTGTGCGAACGCGGCCGGGTCGAGCCGGGCGAACACCCGGTAGAACGTGTCGTGGCTGGGAATGCCGTTGGGCAACTCCAGGAACCGCTGGAAGAAGTCCTTCTTGCTCCGCCCGTACTCGGCGATGTCCTCCCACCCGTCGGCCCCACTGATGACCCCACACAGGGCGATGGTCAGAATGTCGGTCAGCAGGTGACGGCGGTTGATCTCCGACCGGGGGTCGGGCAGGTCGGCGAACACGGCCGAGATCGGCAGCGGCATCGGGCGTCCTCCGGTGACGCCCGTCGGTGTAGGCACAACATCACGAAATGACTGCTGTTAAGTTCGCGTACACCCTGCGCCGCCCCGTACCGCATCAGGCCGTACACGATGCGGGCCAGATTGTGGGCACCCGCCGTGATCGCCTTCGGGCTGCCCAGGCGGCCCCGCTGGCGGCGGACGTACGCCCCCAGGTAGCCCTTGCCCTTGACCAGCGACCACGCCGCCAGCCGCAGGGCTCCCGCCGCCCGGTTCTTCCCGACGCGGGTGCGGCTCGACTTCACCTTCCCGCCGGTCTTCTGCCAGTTCGGGCACAGCCCGAGCCACGAGGCGAAGTGCTTGGCGGTCGGCCACTTGGTGAAGTCGCTCCCCAGCTCGCCGACGAGCGTCAGGGCGTGCACCTCGTCGATCCCCTCGACGGCGGTGAGGTCCACCCCGGTGGCCAGGTACAGGGCGGTGCGGACGTCGAACCGGGGGTCGTGGGGCTTCCGCCCGCGGACCCGCGGCTTCGGCGGCAGGGGCGGGAGGGCGGTCGCCCGCCGCATGGTCGTCAGGTGGGCGGCGATCACCCCGTCGAGGTCGGCGACGGCCGCCTGGTAGTGGTCCCACAGGGTCAGGCACAGCCGCAACTCGGTCACGTGCTCCGGGCGGTAGCGGCCGTACAGGGCGACCGCGATGTCGGCCGCCGACCGCTTGCACCGGCGGTCCCGGAGCCGGGCCAGCTTGGCGGGGTCGCGCTCCCCGGCCACGATCGCCCGGATGATCTTCAGGCCGGTGACGCCGGTCACGTCCCCGAGCACCCCGGTCAGCTTCAGGTTCATCAGGGCCAGCGCCTTCTGCATGCGTTGGACGTGCTGGCCGGACA
>JANPKP010000756.1:0-10210 GCA_031426095.1 Gemmataceae bacterium | reverse complement strand
GGGGGCGGCGGGGGGGGGGTCCCCACACACCGGGCACCGGGGGGGGCCGCCGGGGGGCGGGGGGCGGGGGCCCTGGTTTTATTTTTGGGGCCCCCCGCCCCGCCCCCCGCGTCCCGCGTCCGTTCTCACCACGGGCGGCCTCGCGGCGCTGCGATCAGCCTTAACCGAACGAGTAACCTCCCTCACCCGCCCGCCGCTGGCCCCGAGCCAGAGCCGCTGCCGGCACCACGTCGCGGCGGCCGCCGAAGACCTGCGGGCGGCCCGGGACCTGGTGGCCGCCGACGGCCCGGGCGAACTCGCGGCCGTGTCGCTCCGGGCGGCCCTCGACCAGCTCGGCGAGACGGTCGGGGCGGTCCACACGCCCGACCTCCTCGACCGCATCTTCTCCCGCTTCTGCATCGGGAAGTAGCCCGCCTCGAACCGGCGAGAGGTCAGAAAGAGCCGCGGGGGGAACGCTCGAACGCGACCGAGGGTCACTCCCCGAACTCGTGGATGCTGTTGTGGATCACGCCGGTGATGGCGCGGCCGTCGGTGCCCTTCAGCCGGTACCGGATCTCCATGCCCCGCGTCGGCGCGAGGCCGGCGAGCTCCAGCCGCACCGTCTTCCCGTCGGCGGTCGCCTTCGACACCGCCAGCTTCCTCTCGTCGACGTGCTTCGACCCGTAGTTCTGCGTCCGCTTCAGCCCCCAGACCTTCACCTCGTAGTTCGCCGGGTCGGTCGCCGCCGTCGCGTCGATCTCGTCCGTGAACGTCACCTCCACGCCCCCCGCCCTCGCCCTCAGCCCGACGGGCAGGTCGGCCGGCTTGCCCGTGTACCGGACGCGGTAGAAGCCGCCCGGGGCGGACTGGTTGCCGGCCCAGGCGAACATCCCGCAGACGTACAACTGCCCGTCGGTCGGGTGGAACCGCGGCCGCATGATGCCGGTCGGGAACGCCGGCAGGGGCAGCGCGCACATCCCGCCCTGGGCGCGGCCGTTTACCGCCTCGTGCGGGACGACGTAGAGCTTGCCCATCCCGTAGGAGGTGTTCAGCAGCGACCCCTTGAGCGGCCCCCACTTGTCGGACTCGACCCACACCAACTCCGCCGGCGAGCGGTCGAACTCGTTCGTGACCCAGCAGAGCGGCTGCTCCATCGCCGAGTCGGACGTGTCGGTCCGGTCCGTGTAGCCGTACATGTTGCCGTAGAAGCCGCCCTTCACGACCTTGTTGACGCGGTTCTTCGGCGTCCAGAAGCCCTCCTGGTCGGTGACGAAGAAGGTGCCGTCGGGGTTCAGGCAGACGCCGTTGGCGGCGCGGAAGCCGGTCGCCAGGATCTCCGTCGTGCGGCCGTCCGCCGACACCTTCAGCAGCGTCCCGTGGTGCGGCACCAGCGCCGGCAAGGCGTGCCGGCCGCTCTTGGCGTAGTAGAAGTTCCCCCCGGCGTCGGCCTGCAACCCCATGGCGAACTCGTGGAAGTGTTCGGTCACCTGGTGGTCGCTGTTGAAGCACTCGTAGAAGTCGGTCTCGCCGTCGCCGTTGAGGTCGTGCAGCTTCACGATCTGGTCGCGGCAGCAGACGAAGATCGCCCCGCCGCGGAACTTCAGGCCGAGCGGCTGGAACAGGCCGGACGCGATCCGCTGCCAGGTCAGCCCGGCTTCCGGCTTGTCGATGCCGCTCACCGCCCACACGTCGCCGTCCCAACTGCACACGGCCATCCGCTTGCCGTCCGGGTCGAAGTCGAACCCGGTGAGCCGCAGTTGGGCGTTCCACGGGTTGCGCTCGGGGAGGGCGAACGCGTCCACGGCGAACGGGCCGTCGTTCGTGCCGGCGGCGACGGTCGTCCTCAGCAGTTCCGGCCACCGCTTCGGCCCGCCCGCGGTCAGCGGCGCGAGGGGCCGCGGCCCGGGGGAGGTCTTGGCGAAGGCGGCCAGCGCGGCGGCGTCGCCTTTCGCCGTCAGCAGTTTCACCCGCGTCGGGGTGGCGGCGGCGGGGATCGTCAGGACCGTGAACCCGTCCCGCTCCGCCAGCGACACCGCCTTGTCACCGACCACGGCGGCGGCGACCGCCCCCGGGGCGACGCGGCAGAGCATGTCGCGGGACGACTTGCCGACATCCAGCACGCGGGTGAAGACGACGCCCGCCGGCCCCGCCGGGTCCGCCTCCGCCCCTTCCACTTCCAGGATGTCCGCGTCGCCGACGGTGTAAGCGATCACCGTCTGGTCGCCGTAGGCGTACGTGCCCGCGAACCGCGCCCAGTCGCGGGGCAGGGGGCCGTAGGGCCGCCCGTCGCGGCCGCGCGGCCGCGGGTCGTCGAAGCGGCCGGTCTTCGGGTCGGCCCACCCCGGCCCGACCGGGTTCGACACGGCCACGTCGCCGGTCAGCTTCGGGTGGATCTGGTGCTGGCCGTTGAAGTGGATGCCCTTCCAGTCGATGAACCCGTCCCCGCCCCAGCCGGCCGCGTACCGCACCGTCTCGTGGTCGAACAGCGCCCACCGCTTGCCCCGCGACACGCCGCCGGCCCCGGCGTCCAGCCGGACCGCGATCCCCTTGTACGCGACGTTCGGCGTCGCGGACTTCGCCGCCCCGCCCACCTCGTAGGTGTTCGTCAGGCTTGGGCCGTAATCCATCGTCACCCACGGCTCCGCGTTCACCGGGGCCGGGCCGGCGGACGTGCCCTTCGGCAGCCGGGCCAGGTACGCGTCGTCGACCTTCGCGTACTGCGTCGGGTTGTGCGGCCTCAGGTACGCCTCGCGGAGGTAGTGGATCAGGTCGTACTTCTGCCGGGGCACCATCCACGTCTGCGGGGCCATCAGGCCGTACCCGCGGGTGAGCGTCTGGTACAGGCTGAACGGGTCGCTCCCGTTCTTGAAGACGTGGGCGGCGAACTTCGGCGACGCGGGCAGCGAGCCGGGGTGGTCCCTCGTGCCGTGGCAGTTCGCGCACACGCGGGTGTACGTCGCCTCGCCGCGGGCGAACGCCTTGCCGTCCAGGGCCCGGAGCAGCCCGGCGTGGTCGACGTCCTTCTCGTACTCCGGGACGACGAGCGTGGTCTGGGCGGGGCGGAGTTCCTTCGCGCGGGCCGGCCCGCCCTCCGCCACGTCGATCAGGTACTTGGCGAGGTCGAGGAACTGCTGCCGGTCCGAGAGCGCGTTCACCAGCCCGTCGGGCATCAGCGACTGCGTGCCCGCCGTCCGCCTCTCGACGTCGGCCTTCGGGATGACCACCCGCTTCCCGCCGGCCGACGGGTCGAGGAGCACGACCTCGTCCGCCGTCTCCCCGGCGAGCAGGCCGGTGACCGTCTTCCCGTCGGACGTGCCGACCGCCAGCGTCTCGTACCCCTTCTTGATCTGCTTCGACGGCCGCAACACGGACTCGACGAGGTACTCGGCCGTCGCCCCCGGGCCGGCCTTGGCGAGGTCCGGCCCGAGTTGGGTGCCGGCCTCCCCGTCGTGGCACCTCGCGCACGTCAGGAACGGCTGGAAGAAGAGCACCGCCCCGCGGCCGGCGTCGCCCCGCTCGCGGGCGGCCTTCGCCAGTCCCGCCGCCGACTCCTTCAGGAGTTGTTGCGAGAGGGGCGGCGGCCCGGCCGCGGGGGCCGGCTCGGCCTCGACCCCCCACAGCTTGCCGAGCAGGTCGAACATGACCGGGTCGTGCGCCTTCAGCTCGTCGCGGGTGAACGGGAAGAAGTCGTTCCGGCCGAAGTACGCCTCGGTCGCCTCGGCGAAGTACTCCATCGGGTTCGTCATCGCGTACGCCTTCTCGACCCGGTTCGGCCGGCCGTTGCCGAAGTGCCGCTCCACCTTGTCGTACTTGCCCGACTCCTTGGCCCGGGCGTGGGCGGCGGCCACGTCCGGGTTGGCGAACCCCTTTGGGACGACGCGGTCGTGGTACCCGTGGGCCAGTTCGTGCAGCACGAGCCACGGCATCCGGTTGACTTCCTCCTGGAAAACGCGGACGTCGTGGAACTCGACGGCCTTCGCCATCGCGGGGTCGCGGCCGTTCTTGCGGAGCCAGTCGGCCCCGGGGTGGTACTCGGCCAGCGGGCGGACGCCGGGGTACTCGGGGTTGAAGTACAGCGGCACCCGTCGCAGTTCGGCCGCGGCCCCCTTCGGCACGACGCGCGTGATCTCCTCCAGCTGCTTGTCGAGGATCCCCAGGGCCTTCGCCGTGAGCTTCGGCTCCGTCGCGAGCAGGGCGCGGTTCACGTGCACGGTCCAGCCGCGACAGGTCCGCGTCTCGTACACGGTCTCGGGCGCGGGGGCGTGGGCGGCCTTCAGGTTGTCGTGCAGGAAGCGGGCCAGCTCGCCCATCAGGTGCTGGTCGGTGTTCCGCCCCTCCTTGATGGCGTGGGTGCGGTTCGGGTACGGCAGCACGCTGAACCGCTTCCCCTTGGCGATCAGCTCCTCCATCAGCCGTTCGGTGGCCTGGTAGTGGCAGTTGTCGTCCCCGGTCCCGTGGACGAGCAGCAGGTTGCCCCGCAGGTTGCCGGCGTGGGTGAGGGGCGAGCCGTCCCGGTAGCCGGCCTCGTTGTCCGCCGGCAGGCCCATGTACCGCTCCTGGTAGATCGTGTTGTACAGCCGCTGGTCGGCGACCGGAGCGACGGCGACGGCGGTGCGGTACTGGTCCGGGTGGCGGAAGACGGCGTTCAGGCTCATGCTCCCGCCCCCGCTCCACCCCCACGACCCGACCCGGGTCGGGTCGACGAACGGCCACCGCTTCAGGAGCGCCCGCACCGCCTCCGCCTGTTCGGTCGGGGCCAGGATGCCGATCCGGCGGTGGACGGACTCCCGCCACTCGCGGCCGCGGGGCGCGTTGGTGCCGCGGTTGTCCACGCTCGCCACGACGAACCCCTGCTGGGCGAGCATCCAGTGCCACAGCCCGCGGGGGCCGGGCCACGCGTCCCGCACCGTCTGGCCGTGCGGCTCGCCGTAGACGTGCATGAGCAGCGGGAGCTTCGCCGACGGGTCGGCGTTCGCGGGCTTCATGGCCCACCCGTCGAGCGTGACGCCGTCGCCGACCGGCACCCGCAGGAATTCGACCTCCGGCCGGGTCAGGGCGGCGACCTTGGCCCGCAGGGTCGCGTTGTCGGCGAGCGTGCGGACCGGCGTGTGGTCGGCGAGCCGCACCAGTTCGACCAGCGGCGGGGTGGTGAAGGTCGACCACGTGTGGACCGCCCACTTGGCGTCGGGGGAGGCGTCGTACTCGTGCCACCCGCCCTTCGTGTCGGCCGTCAGTTGCTCGGTCCGGCTGCCGTCGAGTTTGACCCGGAACAGGTGCCGCCGGGTCGCGTTCTTCGGCGAGGCCGCGTAGTACAGCCACCCGCCCGCCTCGTCCACGGCCTCGACGCCGATCACGTCGAACTCGCCCTTCGTGATCGGGACCGGCGGCGTGCCGTCCGTGGGGGCCCGGTAGGCGTGTCGCCACCCGGACCGGCCGCTCAGCCAGAGGACGCTCTTGCCCCCGTCCAGCCACCGCCACGGGTTCTCGTTCTCCAGCCACGCGGCCCCCTTCTCCGTGAACGCGGCCGTCGCCCCGCCGGTCGCGGGGTCGGCCCGCCACACCCGCAGCTCCGTCTGCAGCCGGTTGAACTGCTGGACCAGGATCGTCGAGCCGTCGGGGGTCCAGTCGGCGTGCGGCAGGTAGTGCTCGCGCGGGTCGCCGGGCCGGGCGAGCCACCGCACCGCCCCGCCGCCCGCCGGGACCACGCCCAGCCGCGTGGCCGAGTTCCGCTCGCCCACCTTCGGGTACGCGAACGACGTCACCCGCGGCGACTTGCTGACGACGTTGTCGACGAGGTGGAACTCCGCCACGCCGGTGGTGTCGAACTGCCAGAACAGGAGGTGGCGGCCGTCCGGGGCCCAGCGGAAGCAGTTCCGCAGGTCCAACTCTTCCTCGTTCACCCAGTCGGACGTGCCGTTGATGAGCGTCTTCGACCCGTCGGCGGTCAGGGGGGTGACCTTCAGGCTGCCCAGGTCTTGCACGTACAGGTTGTTGTCGCGCACGAAGGCGACCCGCGTGCCGTCCGGCGACAGGGTGGCGAACATGAGCGACGACGGTGCCGCGTCCCCGCCGAGCTTCCGGAGCTTGCGGGCCGCCACGTCGAGCACCCAGTAGTCGCCGCGCGTGTTCCGCCGCCACACCCGCTGGCTCTTCGTGTACACGAGCAACCGCGACTCGTCGGCGGAGACCTCGTAGGCCTCCACCGCGAGCGGCTCCTTGGCCCCTTCGGGCGTGAACGCGGCGGCCGGCACGACGACGACCTTCTTCCCGGTCGCCGGGTCGGTGCGGACCAGCTCACTCCCGGGGCCGGCGGCGGGCTTCTCCAGGGTGAAGTAGGCCGCCCCCCGCGCGGCCCACCGGCGGACCGGGACCGGGTCGGTGTCGAACTCCCGCGCCCCGTAGATCCGGCCGACGGTGAGCACCGATTCGGCGGCGGGCGGGTCCGCGGGGCGGGCCGTGCCGCACGCGACGAGCAACGCCGCCAGGGCGGCGAGGGCCGCGGTTTTCGGGGTGGGGGCTCGCTCCACGGCTCGCTCCGGGTGCTGAACGCGCGGACGGACTGTTGGCACCGGCTCGTCTCCCGTGGGTTCGCCCGCGGCGTGGTCGTCGGCCGGGAGAACCCGGACGTGTCGGACCCCCGCCGGGCCGCCGTCGTCATGCAGGAACACCTGCCCGGTCATGATCTTCTATTGCCGGTCGCAGTTGTTTTCCAGGTAGGGGGGGTGCCGGACCGGGCGGGCGGGTGTGACCCCGTCGGCCCCGCCGGCGAGTGGCCGGCCCGAATCCCTACTTGCCCCGCCTGTCCCAGGTGACTTCCACGTCGTTCTTCTGCTTCGGCCCGGCCGTACTCCGGCCCTCCGTGACGTAGCGCTCCAGCAGGGCCGCCAGCTCGTTCACCTTCGTGGCCTCGGTCGCGTACCGGTTGGTCTTCTGTCCCGGGTCGGTGGCGAGGTTGAACAGCTCCCCGGCGTCGGAATGGGCCGTGTGCCCGCGGTCCTTCCGGAACCACGCCGGTTCGCCCCGGTCGCGGTTGTCGTCGCCGGTCGGGGCGAGGATCAGCACCCAGTCCCCGCGGCGGATGGCGAACTTGCCCTGCCCGCTGTGATGCACCGTCGCCTCGCGGAGCGGGGTCTTTCGCCCCTCGCCGAGGAGGGCGGGCAGAATGTTGACGCTGTCCACGCCGGCGTCGGCGGGCAACTTGATGTCCAGCAGGGCGGCCAACGTCGCCATGAGATCGACGTGGCAGACGGTCTCGGCGCACGACGTTCCGGCTCGGACCTTCCCCGGCCAGCGGGCGAGGAACGGCACCCGGTGGCCGCCCTCCCAGGCGTCCCGCTTCGCCCCGCGGAGGGGCCCCATGCTGGCGTGCCCGAACGCCTTCAGCCGGTCGTACGCCCCGGGGTTCACCTCGCCGGTGACCTCCGGGCCGTTGTCGCTGGTCAGGATCACCAGCGTCTCGTCCGCCACGCCGCCCCGCTTCAACGCGTCCAGCACCGCGCCTACCGCGTGGTCGGTTTGAACCACGAAGTCGCCGAACGCGCCGGCCGCGCTCTTCCCCTCGAACTCCGGCGACGGCACGACCGGGAAGTGGGGCGACGTGAGCGGCAGGTAGAGGAAGAACGGCTTGTCGCCCTTCGCGGCCTTCTCGATGAACCCGACCGCACGCCCCTCCAGCCCCGGCAGCACCCCGGCGAGCTTCCACCCGGGGACCATCGGGCCGGGGATGTTGAACGAGTCGCGGCCGACGGGCGCGGCGGCCGACGGGACGCCGACCGTCCGGTCGTCCTCCACGAAGCAGTACGGCGGGTAGTTCGGGACGTCGGTCCCGAAGTAGTGGTCGAAGCCCCGCGTGGTCGGCCCGTCGGGGATCGGCCGGGTGAAGTCCCGCGTGCCGCCGTCGCCGGGCGCCGGCCATCCCCACCCGAGGTGCCACTTGCCGACGCACGCGGTGGCGTACCCCTGCCCGCGGAGCATCCCGGCGACCGTGAGTTGTTTCTCCGCGACGAGCGGCTGCGCGAACGGGCCGATCACGTTCCGCTGCAGCCGCGTCCGCCACGCGTACCGGCCGGTGAGCAGGGCGTAGCGGGTCGGCGTGCAGACGGCGGACGGCGAGTGCGCGTCCGTGAACCGCACCCCCTCGGCGGCCAGCCGGTCGATGTTCGGCGTGGGGATTTTCGACGCCGGGTTGTAACAGCCGATGTCCCCGTACCCGAGGTCGTCCGCCAGGATGTAGACGACGTTCGGTTTGGCGGGTTTCGGCCCCCCGTCCGCGTGCCGGGGGGCGGCCGGGGCCAGCAGCAGGGCGGCGGCGAACGGACTGATGAGCTTGACGATGTCGGGTTCCTTAATGACTGAGATTCTTCGCCACCGCCCCGCCCGGTCGTTGATGTCTTCTCATTCGATGACATCTCGGCCCGACCCGGGATCGAGTCCCGACCGGGAGCCCACGAATCCCCGGAAACATCGGCAGCGAGTCAGCTCATGACGGCAAGCGCCGTCCGCATTGTCGGACCGGCCTTGTCTACTGCCGGTTGATGGGAGAGGGTCGGAGCGTCGTCGGGCGACATACACAGGCCTGCTACCCGAGTTTAGACGCCACGGCGGCGGGTGTCAAACGCCCACGCGGTGTCCGCCGCGGATCACCAATCCCCTTCGTTTCTCGCACGCTCGTTCGGGTTGCGGTACAATCCCGGCACGCGGCCCCGGACTCGCCGGGCGACGCGGTTCGTCCCCTCTCTCTCCCGGAGTGTGTCCCGTGCGCAAGGTCATTCACTGTGCGGTGCTGGCGGCGGCGATGGGCGGGCTCGTGGTCGCCGGCGGGGGCGTCGGGCTCGCCCAGCCGGCCAAGAAGGACGCCCCCAAGGCCAAGGGGGCGACCACCGCCCCGGCCCCGGCCGCCGAGCCGGCCGCCGGCGGGACGGTCGAGGTCACGAAGGACGTGAAGGGGCAGTTCCGGTTCAAGGTGGTCGGGGCCGACGACAAGACGATCATGCAGTGCTCGAAGGGGTACGAGACGAAGGCCGACGCCCTGAAGGCCCTCGAAGAGGCCAAGGCGATCCTGGCCAAGGGCAAGGTGGTCGAGGTGGAGGCGAAGGAGAAGGACAAGAAGTAGACGCCGGGCGGGCGTGAGTTGCGGGCCGCGGGTGTTCGAACCCCGCGGCCCGTTCGCGTTGCAACGTCGGGGCGACGATTCGGGGCCGAATTGGCGGACGCTCCCGCGTGACCGGGGTGGGTGGGAGCGGGAAGCGGAAGCCGTTTAGGCACCAGCGGATGGGGCGAGCCCCACCCCGAAAAAGCGGGAGAATCCGGGGGCACTTCGACCAGCACCCGAGCGTCGGCGGTGTGTAACGGCCCAATCCCTGGCGCGTGATTCCCCGTCGGGAAGGGTGTACCATCGACCCCGGCGGCCCTTCTCCCGCCACCCTGGAGCCACCCATGCCGACGCGCCCGCTCTCCCGCCGCCTCTTCCTCGCCCTCTCCGGGGCGTTCGCCGCCCGGGCCGCCGCCGGGAAGGACGCCGCCGCCCCTACCACCGACAACGGCGTCGCGGCCGGGAACACGCAATTCGCCGTCGACCTGTACGGCAAGCTCGCGGCCGAGAAGGGGAACGTCTTCTGCTCGCCGTTCAGCGTCTCCACCGCCCTGGGCATGACGGCCGCGGGGGCGAAGGGGGACACGCTCGCCGAGTTCGGGAAGGTGCTGCACCTGCCGGCCGACCCGGCCGCCGCCCACGCCGGGTTCGCGGACATTATGGGCAAGCTCAACGGCGGCCCGGCGGACAAGCGGCCCTACGAGCTGAACACGGCGAACGCCCTCTGGGCCCAGGCCGGCTACCCGTGGCGGGCCGAGTTCGTGAAGGTCGCCACCGCCCAGTACGCGGCCGGGGTCGAGAACGTCGACTACCGCAACCCCGAGGCCGCCCGGGGCACCATCAACCAGTGGGTCGAGAAGCGGACGCACGACAAGATCAAGGACCTGATCCCGAAGGGGGCGGTCACGCCCGACACCCGGCTGGTGCTGACGAACGCCATCTACTTCAAGGGCGAGTGGCTCTCCACCTTCAAGAAGGAGGACACCACCGACCAGCCGTTCAAGCTGGCCGACGGCACGACCGTGAAGGTGCCGCTGATGCACCAGGAGAAGACGTTCAACTACGCCGAGGCCCCCGGGGTGCAGGTGCTGGAGCTGCCGTACAAGGGGAACGAGCTGTCGATGGTGGTGGCCCTGCCCG
>JANPKP010000755.1:0-3958 GCA_031426095.1 Gemmataceae bacterium | reverse complement strand
CGCCGCCCCGCTCGCCGGGCGGATTCACTTCACGTCAACCAGTTCGTCCCGCCCCGCGTACCGGCCCCACCGGGCGTCGAGCCGCGCCTGGGCCGCGTCGAGTGGCAGGGCCCGGTACCGGCCGCCGGCCGTTTCCAACACGCCGGCCCATTCGAGCTTGGCGAGGGCGTCGCCGATCTCGAAATCGACCGCCGCCCCGAGCCGCTTCTCCAGGTCGAGTTCCACGTAGTCGTCCAGGTCGGCGGCCGTCCAGCCCGCGTCCCCGGCGTACCGCCAGAGGTAGAAGTACGCCAGCAGCACCTCCCGCGTCTCCTGCTCCTCGGCCTCATCCAGCAGGCGGTAAAGCAGGCCGGCGTTGTTGTCGAGGTTCTGGTAGTAGAGGCTCTGCGTCAGCTGCAGGGCGTACGCCTTCTTCGAGGCCTGGAAGCTGTACCACGTCTTGTACCCGTACCCCAGCACCAGGGCGATCGGGGTGTACACCGTCAGGACGCTCCCCGCCAGGAGGGCCGAGCCGAACTTGGTGAGCGTCAGCGAGCTGGTGCCGAGCTTCCACCCGACGTACCCGACGGAACTGGTGAGAGACCCGCCGAGCTTGAGCCGCTCCAGCCACGGCATCTTCACCCGGGTGGCCGGCAGGAGCATTTCCACGTCCATCGTGGGGATGTCCTTGAAGAGCTTCAGGAAGACGTTCCGCACGTCGGCGTCGGGGTCGAGCCGGGGGTGCGGCGTCTGCTTGAGGATGACGGCCACCCGCTTGAACACGGGCACCGTCGCCTCCTCGCGGCGGAACCACCGGTACCAGCGGCGGACGCCCCGCCGGCCGACGCGACGGCCGCGGTAGAAGACCTCCAGCTTCTCCAGGGCGTCCCACGCCACGCTCATGTCGACGCCCCACTCGCTCGCCCCGGCCATCGTCCGCTCCAGGTCGTCGCGGGTCATCCGCCGGTAGTTCGCCCGCTCCATCAGTTCCACGAAGTGGCGGAACAGCCCGTCGAGGCACGCTTCCCGCTCGTCCGGCCCGAGGACGGCCAGCGAGCGGGGGTCGGGGTCGGGGTCGAACGGGGCATAGGCGTCCTTGAGCGTCCGCAGCTTGTCGGCGTACACGGCGTGCAGGTGGTGCGTGACCGCGGCGGCGAAGCGGCGGAACCCGGCCTGCTCGTCGGCCGTGAGGTGCTGGTCCGGTAGTGGGCCGCTCTCGGCGCAGAGGAGGTCCACGAGGTCGGCGACGCGGACCGGGATGAAGTGTTCGCGGTCGTCGTAGGCGGCCATCGGTCGCCCTCCCGACGGGGCGTATGAACTGTGAGCGTTACCGGATTCTCCCGCTTTTTGCGAGTGCGGTCGCCCGATCACGTTGAGACAAAGCGGGTTACAAATCCCTTACCAAATTTTGCGGTAACGCGGGAGCGTTCGCCGATTCCGACTCGAAAGCCGGTTCCGACCTTGCCCCCGGCTCACTCCTCGGGTTCGCCGGCGGCGTCGGCGAGGGTGTCGAGTAGACCCTGCACGTGGCTCATGCGTTCGGGCCGCTTGTGGGCGTTGAAGCTCAGGCAGCTCTCGATCAGCTCCGCTAACCCCTTCGGCACGAGCGGGTTGTGTTCGCGGACCGGCACGAACAGCTTTTTCTGATCCTTCTCCGTGAGGGCGATTCCCGCCTCCACCGCCGGCGGCGGCAGGCGGAGGGTGGCGAGGCGGTACATGGTCGCGCCGAAGTTGTAGAGGTCGGTCCGCTCGTTCACCATCTTGTGGCCGAACGTCTCCGGGGCGATGTACTCGGGCGTCCCCTGTACGCGGTCTTTCGGCTCCCCCTTGATCCAGGAGAGCCCGTAGTCGAGCACCTTCACCCGCGTGCCTTTGCCGAGGATGAGGTTGTTCGGCTTGAGGTCGGCGTGGATGACACCGTGCCTGTGCATGTGCGTGAGGGCGTCGGCGATCCGCTCGAACACCCGGAGCATGCGGGCCGGCTTCAACAGCGGCAGGTCGTCCATCGTGGTGCCGGGGACGTACTCGATCAGGAGCAGGGCCTTGCGGGGCTTGAACAGCCAGCTCGTCTCGGTTTCGAGACAGTGGATTTTGACGAGGTTGGGGTGGTCGAGCATCTTCCCGACGCGGTACTCGTGCTTGGCCTGTTCGTAGAACTTGAGGTCGTCCGGCCCATCGATGGGGACGACCTTGAGGGCGTATTCCTGCGAGCAGGCGTCCCGGCGGATGCGTAGAATGGTGCTGTGGGCCCCGCTCCCGAGGGTTCCCAGCACGTGATACTTGCCGATCTTGTCGATGGTCATGGGCGAGACCCCTCCGTTGCGACGGGCACCGGTCCGGCCGCCACGTTCCGATCAATCTTAAAAGAAGCGTGGGCCGCCGCAAGGATTCGGCGTGAGGCCATCGAATGTCCGCGCTTACCTTTTGGTGAACCGCCGCGGCTTATCAAAGTTCATTCGGATGAGCTATTTCGACCGCCCTCCAGGTTGTCAGGACCGCCATGGAATCCGGACAAATCGCAAAAGAAATCCGCTTGTCGATTCGACGGGGTGAAACCGGAAGGGCCATCTCGCTGCTCGACTCGGATGAATCCGTCCGTGACATGATGACACCCTTCGGGTCTTGGCTCCACGTCGCCGCATCGTTCGGCAATCTTGAAATTCTCAGACATCTTGTAGCTGCCGGGGCGGATGTCAACCGCAGGGGGGGCACGTCCGACGGCACTGCCTTGAACGAAGCGGCTTCGAAGGGGCACCTTGAAATTGTGCAGTACCTATTCTCCCGCGGGGCCACCTTGGACGTTGACGAACCGCATTACAACCCACTTTTCAGTGCCATCTATGGGGGCCACGAAGCGGTAGTCAACTTCCTGATCGGCCAGGGAATCGACACTCGCATCAAGTACACCGGGAGCAGCATGAAGGGAATGGATGCCCAAGCCTTTGCACTCGAAAGGGGGCAAAGAAAGATCGCTCAGATTCTGTCCCAACTGCGTTAACGGAACACCTGCGGGGGCGATGCCCCGGAGCCGCGTGGTATGAAAATACAAGCCGCCGACGAGCTGACCCGCCGCTACGGCCGCGAGGTGTTTGCCCGCCTCGACCGGCAGGGGCCGGTGCTGTTCACCCGCGGCTGGGTGGACGACAAGCTCATGGGCCTGGGGATGAACGACCCGGCCCTCAAGGTCCAACTCTTCCGCTTCGTGGACACGCTGCCGTACCTGCGGGACGGGGCCGACGTGAGTCGGCACCTCCGCGAGTACCTGTCCGGGGACGACGGCGACGGCCTGCCGTGGTGGGTCGAGCGCGGGGTGAAGTTGCTCCCGGCAGGGGGGCCGCTCGGCGGAGCGCTGGCGTTCGCCGCCCGCAAGAGCGCCGAGCGGATGGCCCGCAAGTTCATCGCCGGGTCGAACGTGGCCGAGGCGGTGGCCGCCGTCCGCGACATGCGGAACCGGAAGCTCGCCTTCACGCTCGACCTGTTGGGCGAGGCGACCGTCACGGAGGCCGAGGCCGACCACGTCCGGAAGCAGTACCTCGACCTGCTCGCCGGCCTGACCCGCGAGGTGAACGCCCTGCCCGAGGAGCCGACGATCGACCGCGACGACCGCGGCCCGGTCCCGCGGGTGAACGTCTCGGTCAAGCTCTCGGCCCTCTTCAGCCAGTTCGACCCGATCGACCCCGAGGGCACGTCGCGGGCCGTGTTGGCCCGCCTGCGGCCGATCCTCCGCGCGGCGAAGGCGGGCGGGGCGTTCGTCAACTTCGACATGGAGCAGTACGGCTTCAAGGACGCCACGCTCGCCATCTTCCGCGAGGTGATAACGGAGCCCGAGTTCCGCGACTGGCCGGACGTGGGCATCGCCATGCAGGCGTACCTGCGGGACACCGAACACGACCTGGCCGAGCTGCTGACGTGGGCCAGGGACGAGCGGAAGACGCCGGTGTGGGTGCGACTGGTGAAGGGGGCGTACTGGGACTACGAG
>JANPKP010000754.1:0-4170 GCA_031426095.1 Gemmataceae bacterium | reverse complement strand
GGCGCACGGCGACCTCCTTCGGGGGCGAGCCCGAGACGCGAAGTACGGAACGGGGACCGCGGGATCGGGAGGCGGGCGGGGACGGGCGGGCGGCTCGGGTCTTCCACCCCCCCTTGCGGGGGGTCGCCCGGCACGGAGTGCCGGAGCGGGTGGGGGTCGCTAACCGGTCACCGCGGGGGCGAACTCGGGCGGGTCCGGTCCGGGTCCGGGTCCGGGCTTCGGCATTCGGATGTCGAGGCCCCCGCCCTCACACGGCGGGGCGACTTTGCGGTACCCGAGCGATTCGAGGACGCCGAGCACCTCCCGCCACGACGGGTAGCGGCGTTTGAACCGGAGCTGGTAGGCCCGGACGGCCTGGATGAACTCCCACTCGTCGGGCGTGATGTCCGACCCGGGGAAGTTCTCGTCGTAGGACGTGGAGCCGATGCGGCGTGGCACGGTGCGCTCTCCGCCCGGAGCGAGACGGGACCGGGCGGGGGACCGGGGACCCTGAGCCGGCGTCCCCCGCCCGGCGAGCGGACGGGCTCGCGTGCCGCCCCGGCGGCGGGGGGAGCCGGCCGGGGCGAGTCTTGTTCATTTGTACAGTATCAGATAAGATCGGTTCCGCCCGCTGTCAAGAAATTCGACACGATTTCTTTCCGCGGGCGACGCCGGAGTGAAGTGAGTACGATAGCGGCAGCCCGGGTGCGATGTCGGTGCGGACAATCCGCGAAGATTTCGCCGCCGCCCCCGCGTTACCGCAAAATGTGGGAGCGGTTTCCCGATCCCGCACGAGGGTCGAAGGATCGGTCGACCCCAATCGCGATTATGCGGTAAAATCGGGTAACGCTCGCCCCACGTGGAGACCTTCCGATGCCCCTGACGCTCGCCGTGGTCGCCGCTTTCGCGCTGGCCCAACCCCCGGCCGCCCCGCGGTACGAGACGCGGGCCAAGCACGACCCGGACGGCATCGGCAAGTTCTACATGAACCGCGAGATCGCCCACGTGATGGGGTACGGGGCGGCGTCGTGGCTCGAACGCAGCGAGCGGGAGAAGGAGGAGGAGCCGGCCAAGCTCGTCAAGGCGCTGGCCGTGAAGCCGGGCATGGTGGTGGCCGACGTGGGGGCCGGCAGCGGCTACCACGCGTTCCTCCTGGCCCCGCTCGTCGGCCCCACGGGCAAGGTGCTGGCCGTGGACATCCAGCCGGAGATGCTCGGCCTCATCAAGGAGAAGGCGAAGGCCAAGGGCGTGACGAACGTCGAGCCGGTGGCCAGCACCGAGACCGACCCGAAGCTGCCGGCGGCGGGCGTGGACCTGATCCTGCTGGTGGACGTGTACCACGAATTCTCGCACCCGTTCGAGATGGGCGAGAAGATGGTCGCCTCGCTCAAGCCGGGCGGGCGGATCGCGTTCGTGGAGTTCCGCCTGGAAGACCCGAAGGTGCCGATCAAGCTGGTCCACAAGATGAGCGAGCGGCAGGTGGTGAAGGAGATGGAGGCGTTCCCCGAACTGGAACACACCACGACGGTGGGCACGCTGCCGTGGCAGCACGTCGTGGTGTTCACGAAGAAGGCGGGGAAGTAGTCGGCCGTGCGGCGCAATCCCCCACGGGGCGGACGCCGCACGGCCCCGCGGCCGTCACTTCTTGCTCAGGTCCGTGAACTTGACGTCCTTGAACTCGACCCGCATGGCCGGGAACCCGGCGTGGATCTGGAACGCGATCACCCCGTCGGCCGGGAGCTTGTCGAAGTCCTGATCGACCATCGGCTCGTCGTTCACCGTGATCGTGACGTGCTTGCCGACCGCCTTGACGCGGAAGTCGTTGAACTCGCCCGGCTTCACCTTGCTCTTCACCTTGTCGGCCGGCGACTGCTTCATCATGCCGCCGAACCGCTCGCCGTAGAGGCTGCCCCAGTAGCCGGCCCCGATGTCGGCCTGCGGCCCGCCGACGATGAACTTCCCCTTCTCCTTCTCGCCGTCGAGCAGCTTGCTCCGGATCTGGACGCCGCTGTTCCCCTTGCCGTCCCGCAGTTGGACCTGGAACGACAGCTCGAAGTCGCCGTAGGCCTTCTTCGACACGAGGAAGTTGTTGTACTTGGGGTCGGCCTTGGTCTCGCCGACGATGGTGGTGCCCTCGACCTTCCACAGGCCGGGCACGCCCTCCCAGTTCTCGGGCTTGAGGAAGTCGGCGGTGTCGTCGGCGTGGGCCGGGGCGTGGACGGCCAGCGCGGCGGCGCAGGCGAGGAGCAGGCGGGGGAGGCGCATGGGGAAGGGCTCCGGGGCGGGAAGGGGACACGGGAGGCGGGACACGAGACAGGATACACGCCCGGCGGCCGCGCGGACACGACGGCCGCCGGCTCGTGGTCGCGGCGGGGTGAATCCTATATCTCGTGTCTCGTGTCCCGTGCCTCGTGTCTCGCTGGAGACTCCCCTTGTCCACCGCCGCCGGCCCCCCCACCCCGCCGCTGTCGTCGCTCACCAAGGCCCTCGTCCTCGCCGTCGCGGCCGTCGGGTTCCTGTTCGACACCTACGAACTCCTGATGCTCCCGGTCATCGGGGCCCCGGCCCTGGCGGAACTCCTGGGCGTGCCGCCGAACAACCCGCTCGTCCGCCAGTGGCTCGGGTCCATCCTCTGGGCGGCGGCCGTGTGCGGCGGCGTGTTCGGCCTGCTCGGCGGCTACCTCATCGACCGCTTCGGCCGCAAGACGGTGATGGTCGGCAGCATCCTCCTCTACTCGCTCTCCCCGGTGGCCGCCGCGTTCAGCACGTCGGTCGAGACGTTCGCCCTGTTCCGCTGCACCACCTTCATCGGCGTGTGCGTCGAGTTCGTGGCCGCCATCACCTGGCTGGCCGAGTTGTTCGAGGACCGGCGGACGAGGGAGCTGGCCATCGGCTGGACGCAGGCGTTCGCGTCCGTCGGCGGGCTGGTGGTGACGTGGGTCAACCAACTGGCCGTGACCCACGGCGACGCCCTGCCGGCCCTCCCGGTCCACGAACCGTTCGACCCCCACGCCTTCTGGCGGTACACGCTGCTCACCGGGCTGGTGCCGGGGGCGCTCATCCTCCTGCTCATGCCGTTCGTCCCCGAGAGCCGGGTGTGGCTCGAACGCAAGCGGGCCGGCACCCTCCGCCGGCCGCGGTTCGGCGAACTCTTCTCCCCCGCCCTCCGCCGCGTCACCCTCGTCAGTACGGCCCTCTCGGCGTGCGGGTACGCGGCCGCCTTCGGGGCGCTGCAACTGACGCCGACGCAGATCGTGCCGGGGCTGCCGAGCCTCGCCGAGCAGCAGAAGCAGCTCGCCCCCGTGCGGAAGGAGGCGGGCGAGCTGAACGACCAGCTCAACGCCCTGCGGCCGAAGCTGGAGGAGCAGTTGAAGGCGGTGCCCGGGCTGGAGGAGGTGGTGAACGCCCGGGCGGCCGTCCAGCGGGAGTTGCGGAAGGCCGTCGAGCGCAAGGACGACGCCGGCCAGAAGGACGCCCGCGAACGGCTCAAGGAGCTGACGGCGAAGCTCGGCGAGGTGACGAAGGACAGGCCCGACGCCCGGCAGGTGGTCCTCGACCGCGAGGCCGTGTTGCAGAAGCTCGGGGCCAACCGGGCGAAGGGGAAGGAGGCGGAGGACGTCATCCGCAACGCCGGGAACGAGGCCCAGTTCTGGCAGGAGACGGGCGGGCTGGCCGGCCGCATCATCCTGGCCGCGCTGCTCGTGGTGGTCGTGAGCCGGCGGCGACTCCTGCGGCTCTTCCAGGTGCCCGGGCTGCTCGCCTTCCCGCTGACGTACTATTTCCTGTTCCGCGACCAGCCGGACCTGTTCGTGTGGGGCGTGTTCGTGTGCGGACTCTGCACGGTGGCCCAGTTCAGCTACTTCGGCGAGTACCTGCCGAAGGCGTTCCCGGTCCACCTCCGGGGCACCGGCGGGAGCTTCGCCACGAACGTCGGCGGCCGCATGATCGGCACGTCGGCGTCGTTCGTGACGACGAGCCTGGTGGCCCCCATGCTGCCGGGCACCACGTTCGCCCAGGTGGCCGCCGCCGCCGCCGTCGTGGGCGGGTCGGTGTACCTCATCGGGTTGGGGCTGTCGTTCCTCCTCCCGGAGCCGCCGCGGGAGGCGTAAGTGTGGGGAACGGCAGGGATTGTCAACCCCGAAGGGGTGTCCGTCAATAGCCAGGGGTGGAGCGGAGCGGTACCCCTGGAAC
>JANPKP010000753.1:0-14840 GCA_031426095.1 Gemmataceae bacterium | reverse complement strand
CCGGCGTCGGTCCGGCTGTACTCCTCCAGGCCGCGCTTCAGCAAGCGGGCGATGGTGGACTTGGCGCTGCCGACGGGGCCGTGCAGGAGGATGACGCGGCGCTCGGTCCCGTACCCGAGGGCGGCACTCTTGAAGGTGTTCACGAGCTGCATCAGCGACCGGTCGAGGCCGTAGATGCCGTCGGCGTGGCGGGTGGCGAACTCGGTGAAGAACTTGAACCGGGTGAGCTTGTCCTTGTTCTCGTACACGTCCTCGGTCCCGTGGGCGAGGATCATGTCGTAGAGCCGCTGGTAGGCCGTCCGGGTGACGGCCGGGTTGGCGACGACGATGTCCAGGTAGTCGGCGAACGACCCCTCCCAGTGGAGCCTCTTGAAGTCGGTCAGGTCGATCTGGCTGCGGATGCCGTCGAGGATCGCCGTCGCGGTGGCCATCGGGGTGGTTCCTCTCCGTCCTGGGGAACGCGCCGGGCGTCGGGGGCGTGGGCCGCCGTCGTCCGTCCGCGGCGGGTTGTAACGCGGGAGAGCGTGCGGGTCGGGGTCTTCGCAGGGCCGGCGTCGGCCCGTCCCCCGTCCGCGCAGACTAGTCTAGGAGACACCGCATTCTACGGCGGCCCCCGGTCCAATCCAAGTGAAGAACCGCCGCCCCCGGGCGTGCGCAAACGGGGAGGGGGGCCGCGTTCCCCGTGCGGCCCCGGCGGGCGGTT
Organism: Gemmataceae bacterium; assembly: GCA_031426095.1. Taxonomy (GTDB): domain Bacteria; phylum Planctomycetota; class Planctomycetia; order Gemmatales; family Gemmataceae; genus JANPKP01. Next base: position 14,137 of record JANPKP010000753.1, on the reverse strand, counting down.
GGGCTAGACGCCCGTCACCCCCGCCGGGTAGAGATTCGGCCGGGCCGCCCGGCGGCGGGCCGCCACCACGGACGAGGGCACACGGGCCATGCGTAATCTCCTCTCACTCATCGGGCTGGCGGTCGTCGTGTTCGGGGGCGTCGGGTGGTACCTGGGGTGGTACCAGCTGAGCGTCTCGAAGGGGTCCGACGGGACCGTCCAGGTGCAGACGCGGGTGGACACGAACAAGGTGCTGGACGACTCGGGCAAGGGCCTCAACAAGGTCGGCGAGTTCCTCAGCCACCAGGCCGGGAGCGCCGGCACCCCGGCCCCGACGGCGGTCGGCACCACGCCCCCCCCGGCCCCGCCGCCCGCCCCGCGGGCGGCCCCCCTCAAGGACGGGGCCGGCTGGCTACTCGGCCACGTCCTCGGCGAGCCGACGGACAAGCGGTAGTTGACGGCCGTCCACAACGCGCGCATGATACGAGCTGCTGAAAGCCCGCCCGTTGCAACGGGCGGGCTTTGCCCGTTCTTCACCCGCCGCGCGTCTCGCATGGACCTTATCGAGTCGAAGTCGATCTTCTCCCCCGCCACCGGCTTCATCCGCCGCGGCGGGTTCGACTGGACGTGCAACCCCTACGTCGGCTGCACCTACGGCTGTACCTACTGCTACGCCATGTTCCTCCCCCAGAACCGCCGGCCGGCGGCCGAGTGGGGCCGCTGGCTCTCCGCCAAGCGGAACGCCGCCGAGCTTGCCCATCGGACCGCGCATAAGGTGGCGGGGCGGGCCGTCTACATGTCGAGCGTGACCGACCCGTACCAGCCGGCCGAGCGCTCCTTGATGCTCACACGGGGCATCCTCGAAGCGATGCTCCCGCACCAGCCGCGGCTCGTCGTCCAGACGCGCGGGCCGCTCGTGGTGCGGGACATCGACGTGCTCTCGCGGTTCCGGAGCGTGCGGGTGAACCTGTCTATCCCGACCGACTCGGAGCGGGTGCGGGCGCTGTTCGAGCCGAAGGCCCCGCCGCTGGCGAGGCGGTGGGCGGCCGCCGAGGAGTTGAAATCGGCCGGGGTGCCGGTGGGCGTGTGCGTGACGCCGACGCTGCCGGTCGAGGACGTGGACGCCTTCGCCGGGAGGATCGCCGCGTTCCGGCCGGCCGTGATGGTGTGCCAGGACTTCCACGACGCTGGCGGCCGCTTCGGGGCCGACACCGGTGACGCCGCCCGCCGACTGTTGGCCGACACCGGTTGGGGGGCCGGCCGACTACCGGCGGTTCGTGGAGCGGTTGCGGAGCGAGGGGTTGGAAGTGTTCGAGGGCGAGGCCGGTTTCTTCCCGCCGGCGGACGGATCGGGTACAGTGGCTTCGTGACCCTGGGGGAGAATTCCCATGACTCAGACGGCGACATTCGGCGAAGTGCTGGACGCGGCCGATCAGCTCTCGCTTGACGAGCGGGCGGCGTTGATCGACATCCTTCGCAGACGCATTGCGGACGAACGCCGTCAGCAATTGCTCGCCGACGTTCAAGAGGCTCGTGCCGAACTCGCGGCCGGCGGCGGTCGTGCCGTGACGACGGATGAATTGATCGGCGAGATTCTCACGTGAACCGCATTGTGATTCAGACGGCCGCCTTCGTCCGGTCGGCCAAGCGTCTGTTGGAGACCAACCCGCAGGCGGTGGAGGGTATCCGCTGGGCTGTCGATCTGTTGGCCATCGACGCCTTCCACCCACTCTTGCGGACCCACAAGCTCAAGGGGGACCTCGCGGGCTTGTGGTCGTGTTCCGCCGGGTACGACTTGCGGATCGTGTTTGAACTGACGACGCGGGACGGGGCGGAGGTCGTTCAACTCTTGAGTGTTGGCACCCACGACCAGGTCTATTGAACCGAATGAGGACGTTCAAACTCGTCATGCTCGTGTTGCTCGGCTTCGCCTTCGTGCTGGCGGGGGCGAACCACTTCGCCATGCCGGCCTTCTACGAGCGGATGATGCCGCCGTACCTGCCGTGGCCCCGTGGACTCGTGGCCGTGAGCGGCGTGTGCGAGATGCTGCTCGGCGCTCTCGTCCTCGTGCCGCGGACCCGCGTCGCGGCCGCCTGGGGGCTGGTCGCCCTGCTCGTCGCCGTCTTCCCGGCGAACGTCCACATGGCGACGCACCCGGCCGATTTCCCCGAGTTCAACCCCGTCAACCTGTGGCTGCGGCTGCCGCTCCAGGGCGAGCTGATCGCCTGGGCGTACTGGTTCACCCGCCCCGTGAAGCCGCATGACGCCGTTTAAGCCGACGAAGGCCGACCTCCTCGCGGCCGCCGACAAGACGCTCGCGGACGTGGCCGCCCCGGGGCTGCGAGTGCTCTTCTGCGGGATCAACCCGGGCCTCTACTCGGCGGCCGTCGGCCACCACTTCGGGCGGCCCGGCAACCGCTTCTGGCCGGCCCTCTTCGCCGGCGGCTTCACACCTCGCCTCTTCACGCCGTTCGACGAGCAGGAACTGTTGCCCCTCGGGTACGGCATCACGAACGTGGTGGCCCGGGCGTCGGCGGCGGCCGACGAGTTGAGCGCCGACGAGATCGTCCGCGGCGGCGTGACGCTACGTGCGATGGTGGTGCGGCTGCGGCCGCGGTACTTGGCCGTCCTCGGGGTGGGGGCGTACCGGGTGGCGTTCGCCCGCCCGAAGGCCGCCCTCGGGTTGCAGCCCGAAGGGATCGGCGAGACGAAGGTGTGGGTGCTGCCGAACCCGAGCGGGCTCAACGCCCACTACCAGGCGGCGGGGCTGGCGGCCCTGTTCCGCGAGCTGCGGGAGGCGGTGGGCTGAAAGCCCCGGGACGGCCATCCCGGGGCGTTGTTCGTGCACGTCACTTCTTCGGCGCGAGGAAACTTTGCAGCGTCGCCGCGTCGAGGTCCACCTTCGCCCCGTCCTTCGGCACCTCGACGCCGGCCGCCCACAGGACGCCGTTGGTCAGAAAGCGGCGGTAGCCCTCCTCGGCCCAGCTCTTGTACAGGTGGGCCCCGGTAAACACCAGCGACCGCCCGCCGGCCGGCCGGTCGAACGCCCAGCTCACCACGTCCTCGGGGCCGCCGGCCCCCACCTTCACCTTGTCCTTCTTCGGGTCGCGGGTCCGCAGGAGCGGGGTCACGCCCTTCATGCCGTCGGCGAACTGCGAGTGCGTCAGCCAGCCGTCGTCGATGGTGAACGGCTTCACGCCGCGGGTGACCGGGTGGTCGGGGAAGGCGTCGAACGTGAACACCCAGTGGGCCCGCTTCGACACGCCGGGGACGTACGCCCCGCCGAGCCACGACTTGGCCCGGTCGGTGAAGTCCTTCGGGAAGTCGGCGAGCTGGTGGACGGCGACGAGGCCGACCCCCGCGTCGGCGAGCTTCTGCACCTCGGCCGCGTGCCCGCGGGTGATCATCGGGTGGGCGGCGGCCCCGTTGCCGAAGAACAGGACGGCCTTCGCCCCGGCGAACGTGGTCGGCTTCGTCGGCCATTCCTGGGCCACGACGGGGAACACGCCCGGGGTCTGCTTGAGGAGGTGGCGGAGGACGCCGACGCCGGCCTGGTACTCGTGCTCGCCCGGCTTGTAGAACGGCCCGGAGGCGACGAGGACGATCTTGGCGAGGGCCGGGTCGGTCGGCTCTTCTTCGAGCGGGATGAGCGGGTGCGGCGGCGGGACCGCGGCGGCCGGCGGGTCGGCGGCGACGGCGAGCGAGACGGCGAGTGCCGCGAGGGGCAGGGCGAGGAGGCGGGAGAGACGCATGGACGTGGCTCCGGTGGGGGAAGGCTTCCCCCACCGTACCCACCGTGCCGCGTGGCGACAACGAAAAAGGCGGCCGCCGTTAGCCGTTCTTGGCGCTTTCGAGCTTCTCCATGAGCGACTTGCAGGTGGCGATGTGGGTCTCGATGACCTTCTTGGCGTCGTCGAGGATCGCCCCGAGGGCCGGCGACGAGTGCTTTCGGAACACCACCCCGTGGTCGAACAGGTCGTAGTGGGCGTAGAGCTGGCTGCCGACGAACGCCTTGTCGAACTTGACCCCTTCGAGCTTACCCAGCTCGGACCGGGCCGTCGTGATGCACTGCTCCTTCACCTCGGCATCGACGGCCAGCATCTGGGCCGCCCCCGGGGGCACCATCATCGCGCCGGCCCCGGCCGAGGCCGCGGGCGTGCCGCCGGCCACGTCGACGCGGCCGACCTGGACGCGCGTGCCGCCGGCCGGGGTGACCGCCCCGGTGCCCGACGGAGCCGCCCCGCCCGACATCGGCGGCGGTTGAAAGCCGAGGGCCGTGAGCTTCCGCTTCATGTCCTCGTGCTCGTCGATCTCAGCCTTGGCGAACGCCTTCACGTCGTCGTTCTGGATCTTCTCCAGGGCGAACCGGCAGACCTCGATCTGCTTGCGGCCGGTGACGAGCAGGCAGCCCGCGAGCATCGGGTCTTCGCCGCCCGCCGTGCCGCCCGGGGCCGCCCCCGCCGGTAGCGCCCCCGGCGGGACCGCGCCCGCCGGCAGCGGCGGCTGGGCCGTCGCCACCCTCGTCAGCCCGGCCGCCGTCACCGCCCCGGCCCCCGCCACCAACGCCTGCCGCCGCGACAACATGCCCATGACTTCTCTCCCGCGATCGTGGAACGGATTGTTCGACACCCGCCCGGCAACCCCCGACCGGGCTCCCGGGTGGGGAAGCACAGCCGGTGCCGGCCGCCGGCCGTGCGAGGTGGGGAGGCGTTCCCGGCGTCACCGATTACGCCGTGCCGATCCGTGGGTTCGTGTTGGATCGGGGGCCGGGGCTTCAATAGACAGTGTGTTTGCCACGAGCGAGGGGGTTGCGGCTGTCACTCGTATTGATGTGCGAGGCAGCAAGTCGCGCGACCGGATCGCCGCCCGCGTCTTCGGCCGCGTCGCGAGGGTGCGTGGCGGCCGGACATGCCCTCTCCATGAGCGGACGCGGGCGCACCGTCGTTACCACGGACGCCCGCCGGCGCTTGGCGGCGTCGGCCCGCCGGTGTACGCTCATCCCGGGCGGCCGACGCGGACCGGCGGGGGAGGGCGGGCGATGCGAATCCGACTCTGGGCCACGTTCACGGCCGCGGCGCTGGCCGGCTGCGGCGACGCCCCGAATCCGCCGGCCGAGACGCCGAACCCCGCCGCCGACCTGACGACCGCCCGCCCCGGGGCCGACTGGCCGCGGTTCCTCGGGCCGAACTTCGACAACGTCTCGGCCGAGAAGGGCCTCGCCTTCCCGCTCCCGAAGGCGGGCCTCCCGAAGGTGTGGGAGTGCCCCCTGGGCCCCGGGTACGCCGGCCCGGCCGTCGCCGCCGGCCGGCTCTTCCACTTCGACCGCTTCGACAACGCCTGCCGCCTCACCGCCCGCGTCGCCGCCACGGGGCAACTCCTCTGGAAGTACGAGTACCCCACCACCTACGAGGACCGCTACGGGTACGACGCCGGCCCCCGCGCCGGCCCCGTGGTGGACGGCGACCGCGTGTACGCCTTCGGCCCCGACGGCATGTTGGTGTGCGTGACCGCGGCCGACGGCAAGGAGGTGTGGACGGCCGACACGGGGGCGAAGTACGGGGTGCAGCAGAACTTCTTCGGCGTCGGCAGCGCCCCGGTGGTGGACGGCGACCTGCTGCTCGTGGCGGTCGGCGGCAGCCCGAAGGGGCCGCGGCCGTTCGACCAGCGGATGATCAAGCCGAACGGCTCCGGGATGGTGGCGTTCGACAAGCTCACCGGGGCCGTGAAGTGGGCCGCGCTCGACGAGCTGGCGAGCTATTCGAGCCCCATCCTCGCCACCCTCGGCGGTAAGAAGCTCGGCCTCTACTACGCCCGCGGCGGCCTCGTCGGCTTCGACCCGCGGACCGGCAAGCAGGCGTTCCACTACCCCTGGCGGGCGAAGATCGAGGAGAGCGCGGTGGCCGCCAACCCGGTCGTGGTCGGCGACCGCGTGCTGCTCACCGAGTGCTATGGCCCCGGGGCGGCGCTGCTGGACTTGAAGGGCGGCACGCCGAAGGAGGTGTGGACGGACGCCGACAAGGACGCGGCCGACAAGGCGCTGATGTGCCACTGGAACACGCCGGTCCACGTCGGCGGCTTCGTCTACGGATCCAGCGGCCGGCACACCCCGGACGCCGACCTGCGGTGCGTCGAGCTGGCGACCGGCGACGTGAAGTGGAGCGAGCGGCGGACCACCCGCTGCTCGCTGTTGCTCGCGGACGGGCACCTCGTGAGCCTGTCCGAGAACGGCGAGGTGCGGCTCATCAAGCCGAACCCGGCGAAGTACGAGGAGGTGTCGCGGTGGACGCCGGACGACCTCGAATACCCCTGCTGGGCGTCGCCCGTGGTGAGCCGCGGCTACCTCTACCTGCGGGGCAAGGGGAAGCTCGTGTGCTGCGAGGCAAACAAGTAGGGCCTCACTCCGTCGCCTTGAGCTTGAGGTTGCGGTACTCCATCTGCCCGCGGTCGGCCTCCAGGCCGATGCCGCCGGTGGCCGGCACCTTCAGGGCCGCCTCCAGCACCTCGCCGTTGCAGGTGCAGTGGGCGACGCCGCCCTTCACCACCACGACGACTTCGTTCCAGTCCTGCGGCTTGTACTTGGTCAACTTCTTGTAAGGCCCGGCCACGAGGTAGTCGCGCACCTGCAACTGGGGCCCGCGGACGAACAGCCCGCTGTCGGCGTTCACCGCCGCACGGAACTCGACCCGCAGCTCGAAGTCCTTCGGGAACTTGGCGGTCGTCCAGAGCTGCTTGATGCCGGTGCCGGGGTTCACCACGATCGTGCCGTCCTTCGCGGTGAACCGCTTGTCGTCCGACTCGGTCTTGCCGTCGAACTTCTCGCCGGTCTTGTAGCCCCAGCCGGTGAGGTCCTTGCCGTTGAACAGCTCGGTGACGCCGGCCTCCGGCTTGGGGTCGGCGGCGAGCAGGGCGGCGACGTAAACGGCGGCGTGCAGCATGGGGGAGGCTCCTGCGGGCTGAGGGTTCGGGGGCAGCGGCGATTGTAGGAAATTGTCGCCCGGACGATTCACGCCTTCACGCCCAGCACCGCGTCCACCGGGGCGCTCGTGCGGTGGCCCGTCACGTCGGCGAACCCGGCCGCCTTCAGAAGCTCCTCGTACCCGCCGAGCGTGCGTTCGCGGCCCTCGGTGGCGGTGAGCATGTTCAGGTCTTGCATCTGCGCCCAACTCGGGCCGCTGGCGTCGTCCTTCAACAACTTCTCGACCACCAGCACGGCCCCGCCCGCCGGCAGTGCTTCATAAACGCGGGTGAGCAGCTTCAGGCACTTGTCGTCGGTCCAGTCGTGCAGGATGCGGCCGAGGGCGTACAGGTCGGCCGGCGGGAGCGGGTCGGCGAAGAAGTCGCCGGCCAGTATCTCCACGCGGTCGGCGACGGATGATGCCCCCACCATCTCGCGGGCCAGCGGCACGGCCTCCGGCAGGTCGAACACGGCCGCCCGCAGTGACGGGTAACGCTCGCACGCGGCGACGGCCAGATGCCCCGTCGCCCCGCCGAGGTCCACCAGTTTCCGGAAACGGCTCAGGTCGACCGCGTTGCTCACGGCCGGGGAGCCGATGCGGCCGAAGCCGTGCATGCCCATGAGGAACTCGCGGCGGCTCTCGTCGGTCCGGAAGAAGCTCTTGAAGATCGGGCCGTCGAGGCCGAACGCCTGCTTCCAGCGGTGGGTGCCCTCGCGGACGGCGTCTTCGAGGTGGCCCCAGAGGTTCCACGTCACGGCGTTCGAGAACCGCACGTACCCGGTCAGCCGCTCCGGGCTGTCGCTCGTCAGGTACGTCTGCGCCGCCGGCGTGTTGGCGTACCCGGCCGCGTCCGTCTGCAACAACCGCAGGCCGACGAGGGCGTCGAGCAGGCGGCCGAGTGCGGCAGCGTCCGCCTTCAACTCGGTCACCAGCGCGGCGACAGGCTTGGGGCCGGCGGCGAGGGCGTCGAACACGCCGAGGGCGTCGGCCGCGAACATCGTCTTGGAGCGGCGGAAGGCTTCGAGCAAATCGAGGACGACGCCGGGGTCGGGCTTGGTGAGGTCGCGTGCCATGAGGGCCTCGGGTGCGGGGGGAGGTCGCCCCCCGCCACCTTACCCGCCGCCCGCCCCGCCGGCGACCCCCGCGTCCCGCTTGCGGCGGACGGCGTGGCGCGGGAGAATCCCGGGGCCTCTCCCGGGGAGCCGCCGATGACCCGAACGCCCGCCGCCTTGATCCTCCTGCTCGCCGCCACGCCGGCCGGGGCCGCGCCGACCCCGCGGGACGCGCTCCCGCACCCCGAGTACTTCCCCACGACGAAGGGGGCCCGGTGGGTGTACCAGAGCGACATCGCGGGCGGGGTCGAGGAAATCGTCGTCACGGCCGTCGAGCTGGTGGACGGGCAAAAGGTCGTGTCGCGGGCCGGGGTGGGGGCGAACAAGCGGGCGTACAGCCGGATGGCCGTGTCCGCGAAGGGGGTCCGGCGGGTGGACGGGTCTGGCGGCGGCACCGAAGCCGGGGACTGGCTCCTCAAGGTGCCGTTCAAACCGGGCGAGGCGTGGGAGGCGGCGGACCAGAGCAAGCGGAAGACGTTCGGGCCGGAGAAGGTGGAAGTACCGGCCGGGCGGTTCGAGGCCGTCCGGGTGGTGATCGTCTCGCCGGGCAACCCGAACTTCGATACGACCCTCTGGTACGCCCCCGGCATCGGCGAGGTCAAGCGGGTGAGCCACGCGGCCGACGGGTCGGAGATCGTCGTCCGCGCCCTCAAGTCGTTCACCCCGGGGAAGGAGTGACTCCCCGTGCGGTCGATGTCGGTGCCGCGATTTCGGGCAGAATTCGCCGCCGCTCCCCGCTTTACCGCATGGAGTGGGAGCAGAAAGCGGAAGGCATGATGCGGCCGCGACATGGGGTGAGTCACCCCCTCACTAAAGCGGTATAATCCGGGGGCACTTCGACGGCCGCCCGACCTTCGACACTCGCCAGCAACTTCCGGTACGCCGCCCGCAGCCGGTCGCGGACCGGCCCCGCCCGCCGGGCGAGGTCGCGCTGGGCGGCGACGTACTCTTCCCGCCCCTCGCGCGTCTCGATCGGCAGCGGCGGAAAGCCGTAGGCGCGGAGGTCGTAGGGGCTGGCCCGCATGTCGATCTCGCGGGCGGCGGCGGCCAGTTCAAAAGCGTCGGCCGTGAGTTCCGCCGGGGCGAACGGGGCCACCTTGTACGCGAACTTGTACAGGTCCATCGTGACGTGGACGCACCCCGGCTGGTCGTGCTCGGGGGCGTCGGCCCGGGTGAGGGCGTGCCGGTTCCGCGGCACCGCGTCCGGCGTGAAGAAGCGGAAGGCGTCGTAGTGCGAGCACCGCAGCGGCTGGCTCTCCACGAGGGCATCCGTGTCGGCCCGCGACAGCCGCAGGGGCACGTAAGGGTGCCTCACGTTCGGGTCGCGGTAGACCATCGCCCACTCGTGGAGCCCGAGGCAGGCGAACGCCGGCTCCCGCCCGGCGACGGCGTCGAGGTAGTCGGCCGCCCACCGCAAGTACCCGACCCGCTGCTGAGGGAAGGCGTCCGCCGTCAGCACCGCGCCCCCGTCGCACGGCACGAACTCGGCCCACCCGGTGTCGGCCGCCGTCGCCCCTTCGAGTCGCACGCCGGCCCCGGGCGACCAGCGGAGCAGGTGGGCCGGGCGGAACGAGTAGTACTCGAACAGGAAGTCGCGGACGGGGTGCTTCTCGCGGCGCGACGACCGCCGCGAGCGGTCGTCGGCCCACGGCCGGACGCGGGCCACGTGAGCCGCCCGGCGGGCGTGCCACTCGGCGGGTGGGAGGGACGTTTGGAACATGGTAGACGTTGGGCCGCGGGCTTCGTGTTCCGTTATCCTAGCGGCTGAGCCCCACACCGCACCCGAAGGCCCGCCCCATGTCCACCCCCGCCCGCGTCCTCCTCGTGGACGACCAGCCGCTCGTCGGCGAGACCGTCCGGCAGATGCTCGCGGGGGAGCCGGGCGTCGCCTTCCGCCACTGTTCCGACCCGGCCGCCGCCATCGACGCGGCCAACGACTTCCGCCCCACCGTCATCCTGCAAGACCTCGTGATGCCGGACGTGGACGGGCTCCAGCTCGTCCGCTTCTTCCGGGCCAACGCGGCCACCCGCGACACCCCGCTCGTCGTCCTCTCCAGCAAGGAAGAGCCGGCCACGAAAGCCCGGGCGTTCGCGCTCGGGGCGAACGACTACATGGTGAAGCTGCCCGACGCCCTCGAAGTGGTGGCCCGGGTGAAGTACCACTCGCGGGGGTACGTGAACCTCCTGGAGCGGAACGAGGCGTACGCCAAGCTCGCCGAGAGCCAGCGGCAACTCGCCTCGGAAGTTGCGACGGCGGCCCGGTACGTCGAGTCGCTCCTGCCCGCGAAGTGGACGGTGCCGCCGATCACGGTCGACTGGCGGTTCACCCCGTCCACGCAACTCGGCGGCGACATGTTCGGCTACCACCGGCTCGACGCCGACCACCTCGCCATTTACCTGCTCGACGTGAGCGGGCACGGCGTCGGGTCGTCTCTCTTGGCCGTGTCGGCGGCGAACGTCCTCTCGGCCCAGTCGCTGCAAGGGGCCGACTGCAAGAACCCGGGCGAGGTGCTCACGCGGCTCAACGACGTCTTCCCGATGGAGCGGCAGAACGACAAGTATTTCACCATCTGGTACGGCGTCTACCGCCCGGCCGACCGGGTGCTGAACTGGAGCAACGCCGGCCACCCGGCCACACTCCTGTTCCAACCCGACGGCACGCTCGAAAAGCTCGACGCCGACGGCCCCGCGATCGGCATGGTGCCGGGCATGCCGTTCGACACGCACACCCTCACCGTCGGCCCGGACGCCCGGATGCTGCTCTACAGCGACGGCGTTTACGAGATCGAGAAGCCGGACGGGGGCATGTGGCGGTTCCACGAATTCATCGACCACGTCGCCGCTCATTTGGACGGCGACGGGTCGGTCCTCGACCGCCACCTGGCGTTCGTGCGGGAACTCGGCGGCAGCCACGTGCTGGGGGACGACTTCTCGATGCTCGACGTGCGCTTCCCCGGCGAGCGGGGGGCGTGAGCCCCCTGATCCCCTCGCATCCCGTGTTCGTTGCGAAAGGTATCGGGGGCTCACGCCCCCCGCTCGCCCGAGCGACCTCACGCCACCCGCCGCACCGGCGACTTCACCTCGCGGCGGCCGGCCAGCCCCTCGTAAAACGCCTCGAACCGCTGCCGCATGGCGTCGCGGCCGAACTCGGCCTCGGCCCGGCGGCGGGCGGCGGACCCGAACGCGGCCGCCCGCATCGGCTCGGCCAGGTACTTCGCCACCGCCGCCGCGAACGCCGGCTCGTCGCCCGCCGGCACCACGTAGCCCGACTTGCCGTTCTGGACCAGCTTGCCGTTCGCCCCCACGTCGGTCGCCACCACGGCCCGCCCGGCGGCCATGTATTCGAGCAGGGCGTTCGACATCCCCTCGGAGTGCGACGGCAGCACGGCCACGTCCACCGTCCGCAGGAACGCCGGCACGTCGGCCACCGACCCCCTCAGCACGAAGCTGTCGCCCAGCCCGAGTTCCGCGTGCAACTTTTCGAGCGCCGCACGCTGGTCGCCGTCCCCGGCCACCTCGAACACGGCATTCGGGAAGCGCGCGAGCAGTTCCTTCGCCGTCCGCATCAGGCCGTCGATGTTCTTGACCGTCCGCAGGTTGGCGACGCAGCCGATGCGGGGCCGTGGTTTGGTCGTGTCGGGCAAGAGGAAGCGGCCGTAGCGGGCCGTATCGACGCCGTTCTCCAGCACCACCACCCTGTTCTCGGGCAGCCCCTCGCCGTCCACGAGTGCCCGCTTGCCGGCGTCGGTGTTCGTGAGGGTGGCGTCGACCCAGCGGCCGAGGAGGCGGTTCATCACCTTGTGCTTGCGGGTGAGCCAGTACCCGAGGTTGTTGCGGACGCGGAGGACGTGCGGGACGCCGCACAGCCTGGCAACGGGCACGCCGAAGTACGCCGCGTCGAGGAAGTACGCCTGCACCACGTCCGGCCGCGTGTCGCGCCAGAACGCACGCAGCCGCGCCGCCGCGCGGGCGGCCCCGACGCTCGCCAGCCGCGTCACCCCGAGCCGCACCACCGGGCAGTCGGCCGGTTCGAGCGAGCGGGACGGTTCGTTCTCGCCGTCGAGCAGCACGAGCGTCGGCTCGACCCGGGAGCGGTCGAGTTCGCGGATCAGGGCGAGCAACTGCGTCTCGGTCCCGGCCCGGCTCAGGTTGTCGATGAGGAACGACACGCGGACTGGGCCGGCCTGCTTCTCCGGGGCGGGGGTCGGGAAGCGGAGGGTCGCGGGGGTGGAAACCCGCCGTGGTTCCAAAGTGGTCATCGGAGTGCGTCCTTGCGGTCGGTCGTTTCGAGGATTCGGCCCGGACTTCCTTGTCCGGAGCACGGCCGGGCATTCTACACGGGGGCGAGTCCCGCCGCGGGACGGAGCGAGGCGAACAGTCGGCCGTAAGCGGCGGCCTGGGCGGCGAACGTGAACCGGTCGTGCATCCGCCGCCGGCCGGCGTCCCCGAACCGCCGGCGGAGGGGGGCGTCGCGGAGGAGTTCGACGATCCTGGCGGCGAGGGCGTCGGGCTTGCCGGGCGGGACGAGGTAGCCGGTCTCGCCGTCGGCCACCACTTCCGGGGTGCCGCCGACCGCCGTGGCGACCACCGGCAGGCCGGCCGCGCTGGCTTCCAGGGCGACGTTCGGCAGCCCTTCGGTGAACGACGGCAGCACCACCACGTCGGCCGCCGGCGTGAGGGCGTCGAGGTCGGGGCGGAAGCCGGGCAGCACGAAGCGGTCGCGGAGGCCGAGGGCCGCGAGCTTCGCTTCGATCGTCTCGCGCTCCACGCCGTCGCCGAAGAGGACGACGCCGGCCGCCGGGTCGTCGCGGCAGATTCGGGCCGCCGCGTCGGCCAGCACCGCGAACCCCTTCTCGGGGCTCAGCCGGCCGGCCGCGAGGATCACGCGCTCGGGTTTGAACGTGGGCGGGAAGAAGCCGAACAGCCGCCCGCGGGCGTCGGGGTCGGTGCCGTTCAGGGCGTCGAGGCGGGCGGCGTTGGGGATGACGACGAGCCGCCGGTCGGGCACGCGGCACCACCGGCGGACTTTCGCCGCCTGCCCCTCGGACACGCACACCACGCGGTCCATGAGCCGGAGCGTCCGCCGCTCGGCCCACTCGTAAGCCCGCACCCGGGGCGTCTCCCCGGTCCACCCGCGGGACACGGCCACGGCCGGCACCCCCGCCCGCCGGGCCGCCAACCGGCCGAGCAGGATCGCCTTGTACCCGTGGCAGAACAGCACGTCGGCCGAGAGCGTGCGGAGCAGGGCGGCGACCTCGCGGACGGCGGCGATTAGGTGCGGCGTGTCGTGGGCGAGGGCGTGGGCGGCGAACCCACGGCGGCGGACTTCGCCCAGGAAACTCTCACACCGTCCGCCCTCTGCGAACGACGCGAAAATGGTCCGGCTCTCGGGCGGGAGGGCGGCCGCGAGCCCGAGCATCTGCCGCTCGGGGCCGCCGAAGAAGGTGCTGGACGTGAGGTGAACGAGGGTCATTCCCGGGCGCGTCCTGGCGTGCGGGGCGAGGCGGGTCCGTCCGCCCTGAGAAGGAAGTGTACGGCCCGGCGAACCGGCCCGTCCACCCCGAAATCGCGTGCCGTCAGGCGAACAGGTCGGCCACCTTGCAAGTAAACCCGGGCAGCACGTCGAGGCCGTCGAGCGAGTCGGCCTCGTCGAGCTCGGTGCCCCGGAGGTTGCCGTGATACACGGTCACGATCTTCATTTCGGGGTCGGCCAGCCACACGAGTCGGACCCCGTAGAACAGGTACTCTTTGATCTTGGCCCGCACGTCCTTCCGGCGGTCATCGGGCGAGAGAACCTCGACCACGATGTCCGGAGGGATTTCAAAGTACCCGTCCGGTGCGACCGGCTGCCGCGTGATGCTCCAGTACGCTCCGTCGGGTCCGCGCATCGTGTCGGGGTTTCGCTCCAAAATCACGCCCGTATCATTGCTCGCCACCCAACCGAGGTTGTTAGTGTCGGTTCGGTAGCGGCGTAGCGAGTGGGGCCGGGTTTCCATAACTTGTTGTGGTGTCAGGAGGGCACCGCATGCGGGCGTACTCGATGGACCTCCGGGTCCGGGTGCTGGAGGCGGCCGAGGGCGGCGAGACGAC
>JANPKP010000752.1:0-5549 GCA_031426095.1 Gemmataceae bacterium | reverse complement strand
CCCCGAGTTTGTGCGTGAGTTCGTGCGAACGCCAGGACTCGGGGGGCTCACGCCCCCCCCGCTCGCCCGGGCGTTTCGCTCGTCGGGCGGCCGGTTTTTCCGACCGTGACGGAATTTCGGGCAGCGGGGGGCGTTCGTTTTTTGCCAAACGTCCGGCCGCGAGCTAAGGATACCTAGTTCCCCCGTTCCCGTCCGCCCCGGGTTCGTCCCCCCGGCGTGCGGCACGGCCCCCGACATGGTCGGCGACACACGATGCCGGTACGTCTGGCCAGCCACGAGGAGCCCCTCCCCGGCTACCGCCTCATCGAACGCCTCGGCCGCGGCGGCTTCGGCGAGGTGTGGAAGGCCGAGGCCCCGGGCGGCTTCCTCAAGGCCATCAAGTTCGTCTTCGGCGACCTGGAAGCGGCCGACGAGGAGTCGCGCCCGGCGGAGCAGGAACTCAAGGCCCTCGACCGCGTCAAGCTCATCCGCCACCCGTACATCCTGACCCTGGAGCAGGTCCAGATCATCGAGGGGCAGCTCATCATCGTGATGGAGCTGGCCGACCGCAACCTGTGGGACCGGTTCCGCGAGTGCCGGGCCCAGGGGCTCACCGGCATCCCCCGGGAGGAGTTGCTGCGGTACATGGACGAGAGCGCCGAAGCCCTCGACCTGATGAACGACCACTACCACATTCAGCACCTCGACATCAAGCCGCAGAACCTGTTCCTCGTGTTCGAGCACATCAAGGTCGCCGACTTCGGGCTGGCCAAGATGTTCGAGGGGGGCCGGGGCACCATCACCGGCGGCGTCACCCCCGTGTACGCCGCCCCCGAGACGTTCGAGGGGTACGTCAGCCGGTTCACCGACCAGTACAGCCTGGCCATCGTCTTCCAGGAGCTGCTCACCGGCTGCCGGCCGTTCAACGGGTCGAACACCCGCCAGCTGCTGATGCAGCACATCAACGGGACGCCCGACCTCTCCGCGCTGTCCGAGTCCGACAAGCCGATCATCGCCCGCGGGCTGGCCAAGAAGCCGGACGACCGGTTCCCGAACTGTGCCACGTTCGTCCGGGCCCTGCGGCAGTCCGGGGCGTCGGCCCCGGGGCTGGTCACCACCCCGGCCCCGCTCGCGGCCGAGACGCCGGACTCGAACTTCCCGACGCGGATGAGCCCGGCCGGCGGCTCGGCCCGCCCGGGGGCCGACCGCGACACCTTCACGAAGGCCCAGACGCCCCGCCCGGACTACGGGGCCGCCCCCCCGCTCGCCTACCCGGGGGCCCGGCCGAGCCTCGGGAGCAACGGGAGCAGCAGCAACGGGAGCAGCAGCAGCAACGGGAGCAACGGGTCCGGCACCCCGATGCCGGCGCTCGTGACGGCCGGGCCGCACGGGCTGGTCGTCCCCCGGCTGGTGAACCCGGCCGCGGCCGCCGCCTTCAACCCGGCCGTCACGCTCCTGCGGCCGCAAGTCTTCCAGACCGGCCGCATGGGGAGCATGGGCATCGCCCCGCCCGAGAAGGTCGGCGACGGCTCCCTCTTCCCGGCCCTGGTGGTCGGCGTCGGGGCCACCGGCCGGGCCGTCCTCCAGCGGCTCAAGCGGGTCATCGCCGAGCGGTACGGGAACCCCGAGCAGCTCCCGAACGTGCGGTTCCTCTACGTCGACACCGACCCCGAGGCGAACGCCCTGTTCAACGCCCCGCCCGACCCGTCCGGGGCGGCCCTGACGGCGAAGGAGGTCGTCCTCGCCCGGCTCAACCGGCCGGCCCACTACCTCCAGCACGCCACCCTCCCGCCGGTCGACGGGTGGATGCCGGCCGGCTCCCTGTACAAGCTCCCCCGCACGCCCACCGGCGGCACGGCCGGCGTCCGGGCCTTCGGCCGGCTCGCCCTGGCCGACCACTACCGCACGGTGGCCCAGCGGGTCCGCCAGGAGATCGAGACCTTCCTGACCGACGACTCGCTCGACAAGGCCGACAAGGTGACCCACCTGGGGCTGCGGACGAACCGCCCCCGGGCGTACGTCGTGGCCGGCCTCGGCGGGGGCACCGGGGGCGGCATGTTCGTCGACCTGGCGTACCTCATCCGCCACGAACTCCGGCAGGTCGGCTACCTCCGGCCGGACGTGAACGCCGTCCTGTTCACCCCGCCCGGGGAGAAGAAGTCGCCGCGGACGCCGGCCCTGGGGAACGCCCACGCCGCCCTCTCCGAGCTGCACCACTTCGCGGCCCGGAAGTCCCGCTACCAGGCGGCCTTCGACAAGGCCGAGGCCCCGATCGTGGACACCGACGGGCCGTTCAACCGGACCGCGATCGTGCAGCTCCCGAAGGCCCCCGAGCCGAAGGAGCAGGCGGCCGTCTGGGGGCGGGCCGCCCGGGCCCTGTTCCACGAGCTGCTCACCCCGGCCGGCCGGGTCGTGGACGAGGTCCGGGACGTGTACCGCAACGCCATGCCGTCGGCCGTCCCGACGTGCCAGACGTTCGGCCTCTTCCGCCTCAGCTGGCCGCGGCCGGAGATGCTCGTGGCCAGCACCCGGCGGTTCGTCCAGCGGCTCCTGCAGCGGTGGATGGCGAAGGAGGCGTCCCACCTCCGCGAGCCGATCGGCGAGTGGCTGGCCGCCCAGTGGGACGAGCGGAACCTGGGCTACAAGCCGATGATGGCGGCCTTCGAGGCGTGCGCCCGGGAGACCCTCCGGGAGGACCCCGAGCGGGTGTTCGACGCCTTCATCGACCCCCTCCGGACCCGCACCCCGTCCACCGGCAAGGTGGACGCCGCGGCCGCCTGTTCCGTCCTCGACCAGATGTTCAAGGTGGTCGGCAAGCCGGACTGCGAGAACGAGATCGACGGCGGGCTGCTCAAGGCCGCCCTCCAGGCCAAGTACGAGGAGACGGCCAAGGAGGCCGAGGGGCAGCTGGCCTTCATGGCCGTGTCGTTCATCGAGCAGCCGCAGTACCGCCTGGCCGGGGCCGAGGAGTGCGTCCGCCAGATCGGCGAGCGGCTCAAGCAGCAGGTCGAGGCCCTGGAGCCCGTGCGGGCCGACCTTGAGAAGGAAGTGAAGGCCACCTTCGCCCGCCTCTTCCAGGTGATCGGCGGGCTCGGCGGGGCCGGCGGCGTCGGGAAGGCCGTGATGGGGGCGTTGAAGGGGTCGGTGACGGCCGAACTCCTCGACCTCCTCCGCCTCTACCCCCGCAAGCGGCTCCAGCTGCACGTCCTCGACATGGCCCTCTCGGTGTACCGCAAGCTCCGCGGGAACTCGCCCGAGTACCTGCGGGAGATCAACTTCTGCCGCACCACCCTCTCGGACCTCCACGCCGGGGTGGGCACGGTGGCGGCCGGCGTCGGCGAGGTCGTCGGCCCCGGCCAGCTCATCCTGCCCGACGGGTGCAAGGACTTCGACCAGGCCGCCGACCTCTTCCTCGCCGGGCTCAACCCCGAGGACATCCTGGCCTTCGACCAGTCGTTCCAGAAGGACACCCAGCGGAAGTTCCGCGGCCTGTCGAACGTCTGCCTCAAGCCCAAGGAGAAGGTGCCGCCGTTCCGCGACCTGCTCCTGGCGAAGGCCCGCGACTTCCTCGACACCCGGCTCGAGAAGGCCGACCCGGCGGCCGTCTTCTTCCGCTTCCACGAGGACGGCACGGCCGGCCACCCGCTCATCGGCGAGGCGTTCGGCGAGGCCGCCCCGGACATCAAGGGCCGGTCGGGCACGGAGACGGAGGAGATCACGATCCTGGCCGTGCCCCCGGGGCCGGACGGCGACGCCTTCCGGGCGGTGGCGTCGGAGGCCCTCCCGGGGATCGACTTCACCCCGGCCCCGCTCCCCGACGACATCGCCGTCTACCGCGAGTACCCCCGCCTGGAGCTGGCCGACCTCCCCCAGCTCGGCGACGCCGGCCGCGAGGCGTACACGGCCCTGCAAACCGCCGACCACCCGCCGCACGCCCGGACCGACGTCCAGTGGCAGCCGGCGAACCCGTGACCGGCGGGTGGGCGTTACCGGATTCTCCCGCTTTTCAACGGCGCGTTCGGCCCCATCTCCCAGTCTCGAAACACCTTCCGCGACCCCGCTCCCACCCCCTCCGGTAAAGTGGGAGCGGCCGCGGATTCCCCCCGCGGCCGCTTGACTTCCCACATCCCGTCACGGTCTCACGCCCGACCCACCCGCCGGCGGCGGACCCAGCCGGCCGCGGCCAGCCCGGCGGCCGCCAGCCCGAGGACGGTGCCCGGCTCGGGGGCCGGGGTGAAGTTGACGTACACCGACCGGGTGCCGATCTCGTTCACCTCGAAGCTGGTGGAGAACGTCCCGCCCTGGAGGTCGTTGAGGAACGTCCCGGCCGTCAGCACGTCCACCCGCGACGGGTCGTAGGCCGACGGGTCGGCCGGGGCCGTCCCCGTCTCGCCGGTCGTGAACACCGCCCCCGGCAGCAGCCGGACGACCTCCCACGTGTGGCCCTTCGTCGGGTCGAAGTTGAAGACCTGTCCGGCCTGGTTCGACGGGGTCAGGGACGTCAGGGTGACGGCGAAGTGCTCGCCGGCGGTGGGGTAGAAGCGGAAGAACCCGTCGACGCTCACCCGCCCCCACCCGGTGGTCCCGCCGGCCGCCCCGCCCGGGGGGGTGCCGTTCGGGCCGGCCGCGTTCACGTCGATGTTGAGGACGCCGCCCGGGTTGAACCGGGCGGTCCCGGCCCCGACCCCGCCCGGGCTGTTGCCGGGGGAGAAGACGCCGCCGTTGCGGGTGACGACGTCGGCGTAGTACCCGGTCCCCTTGGCCCGCCCGCCGAAGTCGACCACCACCGCCCCGTTGCGGACCCCGCCGCCGGACGCGCTCGTGCCCGGCCCGTTGTTCACCAGCAGCCCGCCGGCCAGCAGGAGGGTCTGCCCGCCCAGGTCGATCGTCCCGCCCGGGCCGGCCACCGACCCGACGAACGTCCGGCTGCCGCCGCCGAGGACGAGGTCGGTCCCGGTGTTGTTGAGCACCCCGCCGGCCGCCACGGTGATCTGCCCGATGCTCTCGAACCCGGTGACGTTCGCCGTCCCGCCGACCAGGAGGTTGCCGGCCGCCGTCTGGCTCCCGTAGTTCCACGCCAGGGTCTGCCCGGCGGCGACGTTGACGGCCGCCCCGCTGGTGACGTTCGTCAGCGTCGCCGGCCCGTTCACGTTGAGGGCGGTGCCGTTGAACGCGGTCGTCTGGCCGAAGGCCGCCCCGCCGGCCTGCACCGTGTGGGTGCCGCCCTGGAGGAAGGCGCTCGAGAAGGACGTTCCGGAGTAGCGGATTTCCCCGGTTCCGGACGCCGCGAGCACCACGCCGGTCGGAACCGAGACGAAGCCGGTCAGGGCGAGGGCCCCGCCGGAGACGGACACGACGGCACCTTGGCTGAAGGAGGAGTTGCCGCCGGCCGTCAGCGTTCCGTCGCCGGTTTTGGTCAACCGGGTCTGGACTAGTGTCGGTTCGGTAGCGGCGTAGCGAGTGGGGCCGGGTTTCCATAACTTGTTGTGGTGTCAGGAGGGCACCGCATGCGGGCGTACTCGATGGACCTCCGGGTCCGGGTGCTGGAGGCGGCCGAGGGCGGCGAGACG
>JANPKP010000751.1:0-4947 GCA_031426095.1 Gemmataceae bacterium | reverse complement strand
GCCCGAGCGGCGGTCGCCGCGAACACGGCGACCGCGGACGACGAGTTCGCACTCCTCGACTCCTTCGCCGCCACCCAGCAGTGGGACAAGGCCGTGGAAACGCTCGCCGGGTTGGAGAAGCGGGCCGGAGCGGCGGCCGGTAGCCGCTGGCTGAGGGCCGAGCTGTTGCGGGCCGGCCGGCGGCACGAGGAACTCCAGCGGTGGCTGACGGCCGCGGCCGACGGTGCCGTCGCCTTACCCAAGGGGGACCGTGCGGCGGTCGCCGGCCGCCTCCTCGAAATGGCCCGGGAAGTCCTCGGGGCCCACGAGCGACTCGCCTTCCTCGACCGCCTGAAGCCGGCGAGCGCGGGCACCGCGGGCGGGCTCCGGCGGTGGACGCTCGACCGGGCGGCGGCCCTCCGCGAGGCCGGCCGGCCGGCCGAAGCGACGGCCGTGTTCAAGGAGTTGGCCGCCCGCTTCCCGCGTGACGCCCGGCTGCAACTGGAGTACGCGGACGAGCTGTTCCGCCGTGGCGACGGCGACGCCGGGCTCGCCGTACTGACGGCCAACCTCGACCCGAAGGCCGGCTGGACCCGCGACGAGGCGGGACCGTTCCGCACCGCCTACGCCGACCGGTTGGAGGGCCGCGGCCGCTACCCCGAACTCTCCGCCCACCTCGCCGCCTGGGTGAAGCTCGATCCCGAGAGCGAGACGCCTTACGCCCGCCACCTCGCGGCCCTGGTCCGCGGCGGCGACATTGACGCGGCCGACGCCCTCGCCGGCCGGTGGCTGCAAGAGGCGCATGCCCCGGGGAAACTCACGCCCGCCGCGGCCGCCCGCTTCCGGGCCGCGGCCGGGCTGGCGACCGGCCGCGGCTACAACCTCTCGTTCGACCGCGAGGACACGAAGTGGGCGAAGACGTTGGCCGCCGCCGCTCGCGCGTTCGCCGCCAGACCGGACCGCGACGCCCAGGCCGAATTCCTCCTCACCTTGTGGCAGTTCGTGCAGACCCCCGAAGCCCGGGCGGTGCGAGCCGAGTTCCTCGACCGCTTCGTCGCCGGGGTCTGTGAGACCCCGACGCCCCGGTTGCTCCGCCACCTGAGTATCGTGATGTACCACACCCCCGAGGTCACGGCCGAGACGTGGGCTAGGCTCGTTGCCGGCCTGCGAGCCCGGTGGACGAAGGAGCCCGACGCCGACCTCCAGCAACAACTCGGCCAGGCGCTCGCCCCGATCCTTCGCAACCAGGGCGGCGAGGCGAACTACCTCGCGTTCCTCCGCGAGCAGCGGACCGGCGGCCCCGAGGAGTTCCGCGCGGCGTACACGGCAGCCCTGTTCAACGCCCTGCTGCAAGCCGGGTGGACGGCCGACCGCGAGGCCGAGGCGGTCGCCCTCCTGGCGGACCTCGGCGACGCGGACAGGCCTGACGCCCGGCGGATCATCCAGGTCCATGGCCTCCACGAACTGACCGACCACATGGTGCAGGCCAGGGCGCGAGCGGCCCTGCATGGGATCGCAAACCCCGAAAAGCTGACGCGGACCGAGTTGGCGATGAAGCGGGCCGACACGCTGACGGCGGCCCGCAAGGGCTTTGCGGAGCGTTTAGCTACTGCCGCCCCGGCCGGGCTGCGGGCGTGGTTCGCGGTCGAACGGCTAACGCTCCTATCCCGCACCGACGCCGACCCGAAGGTACTCGCGGCTGAATGCTGGGCGTACCTCGGTGACGCCCCGAAGCCGCAGAGCCCGAACGTCGAACCTTCGGTCGATCAGATCCTCGGCGACGTTCTTCGTGAACGTTACCTGGCGGCCGCCCTCCACTTCGCCACCGACCCCAAAGCGGCGCCGGAGTTGGTGGCCCGGACGCGGGCGTACCTCGACGCGGCCGTCGCCGCCGAGCCGGGTGAATCGCGCGGGAAGGCCGCCGTCTTCGATTTCCTCGTCGCCCTCGACGAGCCGAAGGAGTTGGAAGCGGCACTGACCGCGTGGGCGAAGGCCGGAGACCCGGTCGGCCGGTGGCGGACCGCCCTCGGCTACGTCCTGGCCGAGCAGGGCCGCGTTGCTGAGGCGGTCGCCCTCTTCGAAGCCGTCGAGCGGGACGGCGTGCTGACCTACCCGGCCCATCGGACGCTCGCCGCGTGGTACATGACCGTGAACAAGCGGGACGCCCACGAGAAGGCCCTGATCGCGTCCCTCAAGGCGCTCGACGAGGACACGCTGGCCCGCATGGTGTCGGAAAAGCTCGCCCCGTGGCAGCGCGGCCGCGGGCAGTCGCCGGCCGCGCTGGACCGGGACGTGCCGCGGTTGTTCGCCGCCTTGTTCGAGAAGGGAACCGCCCCGCAGAACCACCTTCACGCGCTCCGGCAGTTCTACCAGGCGACCCACGACTTCCGCCTGCTCGCCCCCGTCGCGGACGCGGTCGTCGGGCACACCGCCGGGCGGGTCTACCCGTTCCTCGCGGGGCTGAGGCCGGTGCTGGACGAGGTGCGGGATGAGGCGACGGCCGACCAGCTACTGGCCCGCGTGGAGGCGGTGCGGGCGGCCGCGAAGACCCCGACCGACCTTCGCGCACTCGACTTGCTGGAAGCCCAAGTCCGGCGTCGGGCCTCCGAGATCCTCAACCAGCCTGGGCCGCACGCCGTCGGAGCGTTGGCCGCCATGCGGCGGGCGTTCGACCGCCCGTGTGCCGACGGCGAACGTTCGCCGATGAGTGACCTCCTCCGCGACCTCGGTGCCATCGGACGCCCGGAGTTGGCGGCCGAACAACTGCGTGAACTGCGTGACCTCCTTGCGGCGGCCGATGCGGGCACGCCGGAACGGCTCCACCTCGCCCACAACCTTGCCACCACCCTCGGCCTTTACGCCCGGAACGAGGAGGCCGCCGACGGGCTCGCGGCGGCGCTCGTCGAGTATGCGAAGCCGCTTGAGGGCCGACTTCCGCCCGACGCCAACGCCGCTCTCATGACATTAATCCAGCTTCACGAACGTGGCATCCACTTCGACAAAGCCGAGGGCGTGCTGACGGGGTGGGCCGCCCATCCCGCGAACGTTGACCAGGCCGAGTGGTTCGCCAGCGCCCTCGATCAGGTTCACGTCCGGGCGCTTTCCTCGAACGGGTTCACGTCGCTCGGCTCGGGCACGACGCTGTACCGGGCGCTCGCCGAACGACTGATCCGGGAGGCGACCGCCGCCGACCCGAACGGCCGCCGCGACCGCATCGCCATGCTCTGTTCGGTGTACCGCACGGCCGGGGGAAAGAGCTTCCCGGGCGTCGGCGGCGACGTGAAGGTGTTCGCCCGGAACGGCCTGTCGAACCTGCTGACGCCGCCGTTCCGGCAACACACGGCGGTCGTGGGCGATGTGGCGAACGCCCTCCGCTCGGTGGTGGGCCCGGCCGAGGCGGTCGGCTTCCTTGTCGAACGTCTCGAACACGAGCCGGCGTGGCATCGGCTCGTGGACGAGGACGTGTGGCGGCACCACGGCAGTTCGGTGGCGCAGTGGTGGGCGGAAGCGAAGACGCTCCCTGCCGACGTGGAGGCGAAGCTCCTGACCCACGTTCTCGATGCGCTCCGGCGGGAACTCCGCACCGGGCGGCTATACCACTGGTCGATCCACCACGCCCACCACTCGTACTACTGGGCCGAGAAGGAGGCCGACTTCGCCCGGGTGGCGGGCGAGGTGTACGAGGAGCGGAAGGAGTCGGGGCCGGCCGCCGTCGCCATCGCACAATACCTTTACGCGGGGTGCCGCCGGCCGGGGAAGGCCATCGACATCCTGTTCGCCGCGGACGCCGCCGGGAAGCTCGACGACGACGGCCGGCTCCAACTCGTCCGCGACCTGCACGAGCAGAACCGCCACGCCGAGTCGTTCCCACTCCTCACGGCCCGGGTGGCGAAGGCACCCGACGACGTACAGGCCCGCCTCCTCCTGCTCACGGCGTTCGACCGCACCGACAAGCGGGCCGAACTGACGGCCGCGTTCGCCGCCGCGGAGGCGCACTTCCGCCACAAGGACCGCTGGCACGAGGGTACGATGGCGTCCCTCCTCGCGGCGAGCGTCGAGCACCGGCTGTTCGAGCGGGGCACGGCGATCGGCGGCGAACTCATCGCACTCCGCCGGCGGTCGAACTCTGGCGGCGGCGACGGCACCCTTTCGCGGTACTACGGGCAGTTCGCCCACGCCCTGTCGGGGCTCGGCAAGACGGCCGAGGCCGTCGAGGCGGCCGGCGCGGCCATCGTGAGCTGGGGCCCGAACGCGAACGGCCGGGCCGAGGCGCTGGGCACCCTCAAGGCGGTGCTCGCGGCGGCCGCCGACCTCGACGCGGTGGTGCGGACGCTCGACGCCCAGACGGCCGCGACGGGGCTCGTCAACCCGGTCGTCCGCAAGGCCGTGGGGCAAGTCTTCTTCGACCGCGGGCAGTTCCGGCCGGCCATCGCCCAGCTCCGAATCGCCGCCGACGCCCAACCGAACGACGCCGAAACGGTGCGACTCCTGATCGAGTGCCAGGACAAGCTGAACGACGCAGGCGGGGCCATCGCCCAGGTCTTGCGGACGCTGGAAGTGACCCGCCGCGACATCAAGCGGTACGAAGACCTCGGCAAGCGGTACGCGGCCCTCGGCCGGGCGGCCGACGCCGAGCGGGCCTACACGTCGGTGGTGGAGGTTCTGCCGAACGAGGCCGAGGGGCACGCCCTACTCGCCGAAATCCGCCAGCGGCAGGACCGCTGGGCCGACGCCGCCGCCCACTGGGAACAGGTGAGCCGCGTCCGCTCGCTGGAACCGACGGGACTCCTCGGGTTGGCGTCCGTGCAAGTCCACGAGAAGCAGTTCGACAAGGCAGCGGACACGCTGGCGAAGCTGAAAGCCCGGACGTGGCCGGCCCACTTCCCTGACGCCTCGGCCCGGATCGCGGAGTTGGAACGGCAGTTGAACCGCTGACGAGGGTGTCAGGTCCCGAGGGGAGGGGCGGCG
>JANPKP010000750.1:0-10649 GCA_031426095.1 Gemmataceae bacterium | reverse complement strand
CAGGCCGTGGCGAACGGCATCGGCCAGAGGCTGTGCTTGCGGATCCAGCTGGCCAGGTGGTCGAGGTTGCCGAGCATGAAGTCGGGCAACAGGTTCGTTAGCGCCACTGGAACACCCCCTTCCGCCAGGCGTAGACGTAGGCGATCGCCAGCGTGACGAGGAACACGAGGATTTCGAGGAACACGGTGTTGCCCAGCGCCCACCGCCAGGCCGAGTCGCCGCCGCCGTAGGCGATGGTGGCCCACGGGTAGAGGAACAGGAGTTCCACGTCGAAGACGAGGAACAGGATGGCGATGAGGTAGAACTTCACGTCGAACTGCATGCGGGCCGTGCCGACCGGGTCCATGCCCGACTCGTACGGCATCCGCTTGACGCGGGTCGGCTTCCACGGCTTGACGAGCGGGGCGTGCGTGCTGGCGAGCGTGACGAGGGCGAAGGCGACGACGACCCCGGCGAAGATCAGGAGCGGGTAGTACGCCGCGAGGTCGAACGCCGGTTCGATGCCGGCGGCGGTCGGGACGGGGGTTGGGACACTCATGCCGGGGTGGCCTCGGGGGCGGAGGCGGGGCGACTCAGCAATTGTAGTCAGGCTTGTGAACAATTTCACAAGCCAATCCAAAAAACCGCCCCGACCGCGGGCCGGGGCGAATCCCCCTCATGGTAGGAACGGGGGCGCGGGCGTCAATCGAGCGGGCGGTCGGGTGGGCCCATTGGCACGACTCGGGGCCGCTCGCTCGCCCCCGGGTGTCCGGCCCGACCGCTACGGGGCCCAGCCGGGCAACGCGGCCGCCTGTTCCACCCACGCCGCCAGTTGCGCCTCGTCGAGGGGGTCGCTCTCGTGGATGTCGAGGTATCGCGTCTCGTCACTCTTGCTGGCACCCGGTGGCACGGGGCTGAGCGACGAGCCGCGGAAGAAAGCCAGTTTGACGTAGCGGGTGAAGACGTGGAACGACAGGAACCAGCCCCGGCCCTCGACGCCGTAGAACGGCGAATTCCACTTCACGGCCTTCCGCACGCCGGGCACGGTCCGCACGACGAGAGCGTCGAGCCGCGTTCCGAGGTCTCGCTTCCAGCCCGGCATGGCGGCGATGTACGCCCGCACGGGGGCGTCGCCGTCGCCCTTGGCGATCTGCGGGTTGCCGCCCGAAAGGAGTTTCACCGGCTCGGCCCTCGCGGCCGGCCTGGCCTTCGCAGACATCTTGGCCTTCGCCACCGGCTTGGCCTTCGAGGCGGGCATGGTCTTCGTGGCCGGCTTGGCCCTTTCGCCCGGCATGTCGTTGCGTGCCACCGCGGCCATAACGAGCGCCCGGAACGCGGCCGCGTCGACCGTCTCGCCCTCGCGGATGTCGATGGCCCGCCGCGTGTTTCCCTCCAAGCTGGAGTTGAAGAGGTGCGACGGGTCCGGGAGGCCGGCCCCGTGGGCGAACGTGAGCTTCACGACTTGCTTGTACGTCTCCCCGGTGCAGACGATCCCGTTGTGCGACCAGACAGGAACCCCCGCCATCCCGTTCGACGGCTTCTTCCACTTCCGCTCTTCGAGCATCCGGGGTTCGGCCTCTAGAATCAAAGCCCTCACGCGGGCCAAGGCTTCTTCGCGCCAGTCCCCCGGGCCGCGGCCGCCCGAGGTGGCCGATTTGTGCGGCTTGCCCGCTGCCATAGTTCGACCCGATGGTGAAGGAAAGTGACGCACGGGACACGAGCCCTACTATCGAGTCGAGAGCGGTCGCCGGTGTGCGGAAATGTCTGATTTTCCCGCTTTACCAGGTCGCCGCCAACCGGAACTTGCAAGGCTCACACGGAAGGGGGCTTGCGACGTTGCGAGATTTGAAAGGCGGGAGAATATGCTAAAGTTGACGGCCTTAACTCGCTCGAAATACCGCGAGCAGCAAAGCGGCGAGGCGGTCGACCGCGAGCTTGGCGTTGTCCAGCACCTCGGTGTGGTCCAGCGGGCCGTCCGAGAGACCGGCGGCCTTATTCGTGATGCACGAGACGGCCGCCACTTCCAGCCCCAGGGCGGCGGCCGCTTCGGCCTCCATTGCCGTGGACATGCCTACGGCGTCGGCCCCGCTCGCCTTCAGGGCGCGGACCTCGGCCAGCGTTTCGTAGCACGGGCCGGTGAGGGCGGCGTACACGCCGGCGAGCAGGTCGCCGCCGGCGGCGGCTTCGTGTTTGAGCATCACGTCGAGCAGGCGTGGCGAGTAGGGGGCGTCCACGCCGGCCCCGTCGGCGAGACGAGTCCAGGCGTTGCCGCCGAGCCATTTCTGGTGCCCGCGGATGGCCATCAGCCCGCCGGGGTTGAGCGACGGGTGGACGCCGCCGGCCGCGTTCGTCAACACCAGCACTTTCACGCCCAGGCCGGCGACGGCCCGCACCAGGCCCGTGACGACGTCCCAGGAGTGGCCTTCGTAGAAGTGCAGCCGGCCGAAGGCGACCACGACGGGGACGCCGGCCCAGTCGCCGACCGCGAGCCGGCCCTTGTGCCCGTGGACGGTCGTCGGCACCAGCCCGGGCACGTCGCCGTAAGCCACGGACGCCGTTTCGTGGAACGCCGCCGTGACGCCGCCGAGGCCGGACCCGAGGACGACGGCCGAGCGCGGGGCGGCGGCCCGGACGGCGGCCGCGAAGGGGGCGAAGGCGTCGGCCATCACGCCCCCACCAGGTCGTCGGTCTCCGACTCCGGGGCCGGCCCGAGGTGCTTGCCGCGGACCGCCTCGGCGATCACCCGGGCGCACCCTTCGACCCCGAGCCGGGCCGAGTTCACGAGCAGGTCGTAGGCGTAGAAGTCGCCGGCCGTGCGGGGGAACGCCTGGCCCAGCAGTCGGGACCGGCGTTCGTCCCGGGCCTTCAGTTCGGCCTCGGCCTCCGGGCGGGTCAGGCCCAGCCCTTCCGCCAGGTAGCCGACGCGGGCCTCGACGGGGGCCACGACGCGGACGTTGAGCGTGGTGTCGGCCGGCAGGAGGAAGCCGGCCCCCCGGCCGACCACCACGGCCTCGCCCCGGGCGGCGACCGTGAGCATCAGGCGGAACTGGTCGATCTCGCCCCCCTCGGCGGCCAGTTCTCGTCCCGTCTGGAGCCTCGCCAGCAGGCCGTCGGCCCAGGCCCGCGCCCCGGCCGGCACGTCGGCCAGGAGCTGCCCGCGGGCGGTCTCGTCGCCGAGGAGGTAGTCGAGCTGGTCGGCGTCGAACACCTGCCAGCCGAGGAGTTCGCCGACCCGCCGGGCGATGGCCCCGCCGCGGCTGCCGGCCTCCCGGCTCACGGCGATGGTCAGCCCCCGGGGCCGGTCCAGGGGGGCGATTTCCTCCCCGCGGAACCCGTGGAGCGGGGGGCCGGGCGGGGGCGGCCGGTCGGTCGGCGGGGCGGGGGCCATGCGCTTTCCCCTTTAAACGTCGTCCCGGTGTTCGGTCCGGGCGAACAGGTACATGCCGAGGATCGTCAGGCCGACGGTGGCCGCGGCGAGGGTGGCCCAGGCGGTGGCCGGCCCGACGGGGCCGCTCACGTCGAGCATGTCGCCGGGGTACCCGGCGGCGGTGGCCTCATTGTACATGAGGCACCGGGTGTAGAAGTTCAGGCTGACCTTCTTCAGGCTACCGGGCAGCGCGGCGACCAGCGATTCGAAGAAGAAGACGTACACCAGGCCGACGACGACCGGCCGGCGGAAGAGCGCCCCGATCAGGTGAAAGAGCGCCGAAAAGGCGACCGTGCCGGCCACCGCCGCCGGCCAGTACAGGGCCAGCGCCCGCCGCCCCACGTCGCCCCCGGCCAGGCACAGCGCGACGAACCCGCCGGCCCCGAACAGGAGGCACCACGGGAGCGCCCCCACGAACGTCGCCAGGTAGACCACCGCCCGCGGCACCGGGCGGGTGAGGAGCCAGACGAGCGACCGCCCCTCCCGCTCGCCGCCGACCGCCCCGCTGGCGTACGCGAGGGTAAATAACGGTAGCACGAACCCGAGGTAGCTGCCCAGCACCACCCACCGGGAGAAGTTCAGGAACCGCCAGTCGTCGAGGAACTTTTCCGACTGGAGAACGGCGTGCGGCACCGACAGGAGTAGCCACTGGAGGTTGTTCCCCGTCGCGTCCCACGGCCGGGGCGGGAGGGCGGTGGGGGCGTCGAGGTCGTACTTCGCGGGGTCGTGGAGGGCGGCGGCGGCCTGGCGGTACGTGAAGTCGGACTTGCGGGCCCGGCGGTCGGCGAACCCCCACCCGGCCGGCGTGTGGCTGACGACCGACACGGCGACCACGGCGAGCGTGAGCAGCCCGAGGGCGACCCACCCCATCTGCCGCACTCGCAACTGCCGCCCGAAGGCGTGCCCGACGAGCGCCCCGAACGCCCGCGTGAGGCTCATCGGCGGGCCGGCGGCGGTCGGCGGGGCGTCGGCCGTGGGGGTGGTGGGCATGGGGCGGCGTCCCGGCTCCATTTTGTGCCAAATCGTAGCGGGTGGGCGTTACCCGATTTTACCGCGAAAACGCGATCGCGTTCGCCCGATCCCGTGTGAGGCTCGTGAGATCGGGTGACCGTTACCACTTTATGCGGTAACGCGGGAGCATCGCCCCGGCGGCTTGACTTCCGCGAATCGTTGCAACCGCGGCGACAGCGGTGAAGATATGGGGCCGTGTGCGGCGGGCCAAACGAGAACGCCCCGGGTGACGATCCCGGGGTGTTGTGTTCTCGGAATTAACCGGGGAATCGTCAGCGAGCGGAACCCGTATGAACCCCCCTGGGCGTTACTTCGGGCCGGCCGGAGCCACCGGCGTGCGGGCCATCGGGTCGGGGGCGGCGGACTTCTCCGGCCGGATGAGGACAAAGACGAGACTCACCCGCCCGCCGGCCGGGACGCCCTCCCGGGCCAGCCGGACCATCGCCGCCATGTGCCCGGCCGCCCCCTTCATCGCCGGGTCGATCGTGATCACAATCACCAAGTCGTCAGGGTCCTTCGCGGCCGCCCGGGCGATGCCCTTCATCTGCGTCTGGTGGAAGCCGTTGCCGTCGATATTCGACAGACCGCCGTCCAGGTTGACGCGGAACTGCAGCCCACCGTTCCGCGGGATCAGGTGGCTAACCTGGCCCCATTGGCCGACGCTGACCGCCACCGGCTCGGCGACCGGGGCGACGGCCCCCACCACCGCGGCCCACACCATCGCGACACCCATTGGTCCGCCCTCCCAAGTCTAACGCTGCTCAGCGGCTGACCCAACCCTCACCGGAGGGGGTTGGGCACCTCGGACTTGTCGGTGAAATCCTTGTCGAGGTACTTCCACAGCCAGTTCTGCGCCGTCTTGTCCACCGGCAGGTCTTTCTCGCCAACGGCGACGCTCTTGATGTCCGCCTGGCTCATCGACCACCCGGTGGCGGCTTGAGTCCATTCGACCTGCCAACTGATGGAGAATTGCACGTCTTTTTTGTACACGAGGTACGTCTTGAATTCGGCGGTCTGCGTCGCCACGTCCGCGAGTGAAACGACCTGGGGCTTGTCAGCCATCGCTAGAACGCTGTTTGTCTCCTGCTTGCCGCGGACTGTGGATGTTGCGTCCTCGTAAAACGCATCGGTCTTCGCCCCGGAGTCCACGAACCACACGTCCGGTTTGCTGTAGTAAGTGACTTCACCCAGGATCGGTAAGGTCTTGAGGGTCGTATATGTCGTGACCGGCGGCTTGCCCGCCTTCATGGTAAACGTACGCTTTATGAACTGCATCCAATGCAGGTCGGCGACGGTGGCCGCGTCGGCCGACTCGGCGGTGAATGAGATCAGGCTGCCACCTTCGATCTGGTAGCTCTGAGCTTCGGCGTTGACAGCGTCGAGTTTGCCCTGCAGGAACGCCTTGACCTCGACAGCCTTACCGTTGACCGTGATCTTCCCTTTGTTGTCCAAGGTGTCTTGCTTCGGGTCGGCCAGCACGAACTTGGCGTCGCCGTTCTTGACGTTGACCTTGACGACCTTGACATCGGCCTTCTTCTGGGCCATCACGAGGTACGCCGGCCGGCCGTTGGGGAGGACGGCGTCCGGCAGTTGCACGCGGACCCCGTAGGTCTCGGTCGGGGACGGGTCGGGCGTCGCCGCGACGTTCAGCACCAGGGTGCCCTGACCCGGCCCGAACGTGACCACCCCACCGCCCGCCGAGAGCAACGACCCCCCCGCGGAGACGGTGAAGTCCGTGCCCCAGACGGCCGGGTTCACGTCGATGATCGACCCGAAGCCGACAGTCACGTCGAGCGGAGCGGCTACGTCCCCGCCGGCCCGCCTCAGCACGATGTCCCCCGAACTCCCCTCGGTCAGCCGGTCGATCGCCGACGCGACCTCGACCCGCGGCGGGTCGTCCACGATGACCACCGAGGCGTACCCGCCGCCGGGCTTGTACCCGGTGCCGGTCGTGACCGAGACGGCCAGCACGTCGTTCGGGCTTTCGACCAGGTTGTCGGCCTTCGGCGTCACCCGCAGGTAGGCCGTCGCCTGCCCGGCCGGGATGACCAGGACGGTCGGGGCGTACGGGACGACGGCCTGCTCGGGCGTCAGGGTGTAGTCGGCCGCCGACGCCGTGCTCGACGGGTCGATCGCGTAGTTCACCACCAGGTTGTCGTCCAAACTCCCGGTGCGGGTGAACGCAAACCGTCCCCCGACCAAGCCGGCCTCGGCCGCGTCGGCCACCTTCGCCACCGTCACCGACGGGAGTTCCGGGGCGGCCCCGCTCCCGACGTAGACGTGGACGGTCACCACCTCCGAGAACCCGGCCTTGTCCCAGAAGCTGACCCGGAACGAGTCCCACCCGGTGAACGTCGCGCTCGGCGGGTTGTACGAGAACCCCGTCTGCCAGTTCAGGTAAGCCTTCCCGCCGGCCGCGGTGGGCACGACGACGTTCGTCCTCGTCCCGTCGGCCGTTGCCACCCCGATGGTGTCCTCGTCGTTGATGTCGGACGCCCCGGCCGCCGCCGTCAGGGTGGCCCGGTTGACGTGGAACGACTGGTTCTTGCCGGTCGAGAACGTCACGTCGGTCGTAGCCACCGTCGGGGCGTCGTTCAACACCTCGATGGTCACGGTGGCCGCCGGCGAGGTGTACTCCCCCTGCTTCAGCACGTACTTGAAAGAGTCGATTCCGGTGAACCCGTTGGCGATCACCCCACCGTCACCGATACGGCCGGCCCGCGGCTTGTACGCAACGTTCGACCCGTACCCGTTGAAGCCCACGATCCCGCCGTTAGTGGTCGTCACCGGGGACGACAGGTAGCCCTTGAGCGGGGTCGTGACGCCGTCCGGGTCGTCGTTGGTCAGGACCGACCCGCGGGCGGTCAGCGGGGCCCCCTGGTGGATCGACGCGAGCGTGTCGGCGACGGCGGTCGGGTTGCCCGCTGGCACGTCCCGGCCTTCGAGCGAGTGGACGCCGAGGCGGGTGCGGCAGGCGATCGGGCGGGTGGGAGTCGGACGGGTGACGACGCGCTGGAGGAGGGCGACGGCGTGGGCAATCAACGTGCGAGGCATGTGCGGCGTCCTGCGAGCGAAGGTGTGACTGTCAATGCGAGGCAGTGTACCATTCCGTGGCCCCCCCCCCCTCATATGTGTACAGGTGTTTTTCTCGTAAGCTTCACACAACCCCTTCAACCGTCACGACGGCTGTGTGCTTTCACGTCTTCCCACTGCCGCCCAGCAGATAGCCGAGGATGGCGTGGGCCGACTCGTCCAGCGGTTCCACCTCGCGCACGTCGAGCCCTTCGCTCACCACCAGCCGGCCGAGGGCCTGGAAGAAGCGCTTCGGGTGGTGGGCCTTCACCGTCACCGACTGGCCGCCCGTGTCGAGGTCGGCGGCGATCACTTCGGGCAGCGCGAGCAGCAGGCGGGCCACGTCGCGAGGGCGGTCCACGGCCACGCGGACGGTCAGCGGGTGGTCGTCGAGGAGGTCGCGGATTTGCGGCAGGGTGCCGACCGCCGCCACCCGGCCGCGGGCCATGATGACGACGTGGTTTGTCAGCTTCTCCAACGCTTCCAGCTCGTGGCTCGACACGAACAGGCACTTCCCCTGGGCCGCCAGCGACTGGAACAGGTCGAGCATCTCCTGCCGGCCGACCGGGTCGATGCCCGAGAGCGGCTCGTCGAGGACCAGCAGTTCCGGGTTGTGGAGCAGCGCCTGGGCCAGCTTCACCCGCTGCCGCATCCCCTTCGAGTAGCCGCGGAGCTTGCGGTCGGCCCGGTCGGCCATGCCCACCCGCTCCAGCACGGCCTCCGTGCGGCGGGTCGCTTCCGCCCGGTCGAAGCCGCAGAGGCGGGCCATCGTGCGGACGAACCGGCGGCCGGAGAGGTCTTCGTAGAAGGCGTCCACGTCCGGGCAGTAGCCGACGAGGCGGCGGGCCTTCCAGTCCCAGGCGTCCACCCCGCGGACGGTGACGCGGCCGAGCGTCGGCTTTTGCAGCCCCGTCGCCAGCCGCAGGAGCGTGCTCTTGCCGGCCCCGTTCGCCCCCACCAGCCCGGTAATGCCGCCGGTGAGTTCGAGCGTCACCTGGTTCAACGCGAGGACGGGGCCGTGCCACTTCGAGGCTTGCTCGAAGAGCAGCAGCGGGGCGACGGGCGAGGGGTGGGGGGTGCGGACCGACGCGGGGGCGGCGGGGCGGGCGGCCGGTGCGGGTGCTTGCAGGACGTTCACGTCGGCCCTCGTTCGCCGGGATCACGAAGTCACGCCACCACTTCGACCGCCTGAATCCTACGCCGCAGGTAAAGCCAACACGCCCCGCAGACGCCGGCCACCACGAGGGCCGCCTCGCCGAAGCTCGGTTGCGGCTGCGGGCGGATCGTGTCGTACTCGGCCCCGAGGCACCAGAGGCCGCAGAGGTAAAGGTCGTTCCACAGGTCGAGGAGCCGCCACCGCTCGTCGGCCTTGAGGCCGTCCACGAGCCACCCGGCCATGAGCCGGAGGAAGACGAACAGGCCCATCCAGACCATCGCCAGCGGCACCGTCTTCCGCAGCCAGACGGCCGTGGCCATGAGCAGGAGGCTGAGCGTGACGCTCAGGACGAGGCCGTACCCGAGGATGCCCAGGAGCAGGTCGAAATAGTCCACGAAGTACGTCGTCCAGTCGAGGAGCAGCCCGGCTTCCACGAACAGGACGAGGGCGGGCAGGGTGGTGAGGAGGTTCACCACGGCCCCGATCGCCAGGCACTTCCCGGCGACGTAGTGCCAGCGGCCGATCGGCTTCGACAGGTAGAACGGCAGGCTGCCGTGGGCGAAGTCGTTGCCGACGATCACGGACCCGGCGAGGGCCAGGGCGATGACGAGGACGTACCCCTCGAACCAGACGAAGTTGCCGAACAGGTGCGGGTTCGTGCCGGTCAGCGCGAGGCGGTCGAGGAACTTCGTGAGCGCCTCGACGGACACGGGGATGGCGGCGATGCGGACGGTGCCGCCGGCGAACTGGGAGGGAATCCAGGTGACGAGGTACTGGCCGTAGAAGAAGAAGAAGAAGACCAGCCCGGCGAGCGCGAACAGCCCCCAGAAGAGCCGCCGGCGGAGGAGCAGGAGCAGCGACACGCGGGCGATGGCGAGTGTCGCGGCCGACGGCCCGAGGGGCACGCCGCGCCACGGGCGGTATCGCAGCAGGGTGTCGGTGGCGGTCGGCATCTTGAACAGTCCCAAGTCATCAAGTCATCAAGTCGCAAGTCGTCGAGTCCTGCGGGTCACGCGGTGGCCGCGATGGTGCGGAGGAACAACTCCTCCAGCGTCTCGTCGTCGCGGACGAGGGCGCGGACCACCACGTCGTTGAGGTCGGCGAGCTTGAAGAACGCCTGGTTCGACCAGCCGCGGGGGACGGCCACCCGCCACTCGCCCTGGCCGTTGTCGGCCAGCACCGTCACGCCCTCGCCCACGAGGTCGTCGCGGAAGCGGGCCGGGTCGCCCTGCAACCGGAGGCGGAAGCGGTCGTTTCGGCGGGCGCACAGGTCGGCCACCGTCCCCTCGCCGCGGACCCGGCCGCCGGCCACGATCACCACCCGCTCGCACACGGCTTCCACGTCGGCCAGGAGGTGCGTCGAGAGCAGGACCGTCTTGCCGTGGTCGATCCCGAGCGTGCGGACGAGCCGGAGCATGGCGTCGCGGCCGGCCGGGTCGAGGCCGCTCGTCGGCTCGTCGAGCAGGAGGATGGGCGGGTCGTGGACGAGGGCCTGGGCCAGCTTCACCCGCTGCTTCATGCCGGCCGAATACTCCTCCACGCGGCGGTAGCGGGCCTCCTCCAACTCCAGGTACGACAGCACCTCGTGGGCCCGCCGCTGGGCGTGCCGGCGGGGCAGGCCGTAGAGTTCGCCGGCGAGGCTGACGTACTCAATGCCGGTGAGGCCCGGCACCAGGGCGTCGGCCTCCGGCATGAAGCCGACGAGCCGCCGCAGCCGCCAGTTGTTCGCCGCGTCGCGGTCGCCGCCGAGCGGCTGGTCGCCGACCCGCCCGGTCCCCGACGTGGGGGCGATCAGGCCCATGAGGATCTTCAGGAGCGTCGACTTGCCCGCCCCGTTCGGCCCGAGCAGCCCCACGCGGCCCGGCGGCAGCGCGAGCGTCACGCCGTGCAGGGCGGTGAACGCCCCGAACGTGCGGGTGATCGCGTGGAGTTCGATGAGCGGGGCCATGAGTCGTCACGTCATCAAGTCTTCAAGTCGTCAGGTCGGGGGCGAGTCTTCGACTT
>JANPKP010000749.1:0-11420 GCA_031426095.1 Gemmataceae bacterium | reverse complement strand
CGTCTCGCCGCCCTCGGCCGCCTCCAGCACCCGGACCCGGAGGTCCATCGAGTACGCCCGCATGCGGTGCCCTCCTGACACCACAACAAGTTATGGAAACCCGGCCCCACTCGCTACGCCGCTACCGAACCGACACTAGTCTTGAGGAGTTGGGCCGACCCGGAGAGCGACCCGGACAGGATGAGCTCCCCCACCGCGTTGTTGACGAGGATGGTGGCCCCCGAGCCAGAGATTATCACCGAGCGGGCGACGGTGAAACTGGAAGCCGCGGTGTGCATGAGAGTGCCGCCGCTCAAGGTCAGGGCACCGGACGAGTTCCCGAGGGCGGCGTCCGAGGTGATCGTGAGAAATCCCCCCGACAGGTTCGTGCCGCCGGAGTAGCTGCTCACCCCGCCCAGGGTGACGTTCCCGCCAGTCATGAGGACCGACCCGCTCCCGCTGATTGTCCCCGCGTAATTGATGTTGGTCGATAGCCCGAACTTCAGGACGGCGTTGTTGAGGACGTCCCCGGTCGGGGCGGCCGAGCTTTGAAACGTGAGCGTCCCCTGCGAGATGGTGGTCGGGCCGGTGTACGACAGGACGCCCCCGAGAAAGACCTCCCCCGCCCCCGTCTTGGTCAGACCGCCGGACCCCGAGACGGTGCCGTTGAGGTTGAAGGAACCCGTCCCGCCGACCGTCAGGGTGTCCGCCAGGATGACCTGCGAGTTGATGACGAACCCGGCTAAACTGTTGTTGGTGACGGACGGCAGGGTGCCGCCGGTCGTGCTCTGGAAGGTGAGGGCGCTGCCGCCGACCGAGGGGGTAACCGTGACGCTGTTCACGGTGATCGAGTTGAGGGTGAACGGGTTGGCGATGTTCTGGGTTGTGGAGGCGTTTGCCGGCGTGCCGCTGAACACGATGGCGGTGTTCCGGGAACTCGTCGGCAGGGTGCCACCGGACCAGTTGGCGGCGAGGTTCCAATTGCCGCTCGTTCCGCCTAGCCACGTCTGGGCACGACCGGGTGACGGGAACAGCAGCGCGACGGCCAGCGCCGGCAGGAGCCGGCGGGCGGTGTGGGCGAGGGGCATGGGCGTGGCAACTCCGTGTGGCGGCGGGCCGGGGGAGGAGCGGCGTCGCGGTGGGGGCTTGGGGAGGTCCGAAACTGTAGCATGCGAATGCCGCCCGCTAACGAATTGTTGCCGCCTTCGGGCGGGGCGGGTTGCGGCGGCACGCGGGGAGAAGCCCGGGGGCCGGCCGCTGGGCGGTCGGCCGGCCTCCCGGTGGGGCGGGGGGTGGATTCCCCCGATCCCGTGGTTGTGATTGGTCTCCACAAACGATACGCTCGGAGCAATTGGCCACAAGCCCCTCATTTGAGGGGTGCCTTCGGAACCCCCCATGCCCCGCTCCGCCCGCCTCCGCCTCGGCGACCTCCGCACCCTCGCCGACGTGGTCGCCGAGTGCCGCGACCTCGGGGACGACCCGGCCGCGTGGTGGGCCCACTTCACCCGCCGGGTGTGCGGGCTCGTCGGGGCCGACTTCGGCGGGTGCGGGGAGATCGCCGACCTCCGCCCGGACGGCGGGTCGACCACCCTCGGGATCGGCGAGTGGGGGTGGGAGAACGGGTTCGACCGCGAGCCGTGGGAGTGGTCGGTCACCCAGTTCGACATCGACCCCGGTTACTCGGAACTCTACCGCCGGTACTTCCTCCGGCTGGCCGCCGACGCCGGGGTCTGCCTGGCCCGGACCGACCTGATGGCCGACCGCGAGTGGACCCGGTCGGTGTCGTACCAGCGGGTGAGCGAGCCGATGGGGGTGGACCACTACGTCTGGTGCGTCCGCGGCCACCCGCGGACGGCCGGGCGGAGTGGCATGATGGTCGTCACCCGGGCGGCCGGGGGGCGTGACTTCACGGCCCGGGACAAGGCCCTGGTGCGGGAGGCCCACGCCTGGGTCGCCCCGCTCGTCGGCGGCCCGCTGGCCCGGTTCGGCGAGCCCTCCCCGGCCGACCTCCCGCCCCGCGTCCGGCGGGTGCTCAAGTGCCTCCTCGAAGGGGACACGGACAAGCAGGCGGCGGCCCGCCTGGGGCTGACCCGGCACACGGTGAACGGGTACGCGAAGCTGATCTACAGCCACTTCGCGGTCGAGAGCCGGGCCGAACTGCTGGCCCGGTGGGTGAAGCGCGGGTGGGGCGGCCGCTTCGCGTGGGCCGACGATTGACACGCGGGGCGGGGAGGTGCGGCCGGGGGTCGGGCTGATAGGATGGCGGAGGGTTTCTCGCCACTCGGTGGGAGGTTCGTGATGCACATCCAAGCGTTCGTGGAGCCGCTAGCGGGCGGGTTCCGGGCTTCGACCGCCCGGCCCGTCGCTCTGTCGGCCGAAGGGCCTTCCGAGGACGCGGCCCTCAACGCCCTCCGGTCCCTCGTCGCCGACCGGCTCAGGGCCGGCGGGCACGTCCGTGCCCTGGAAGTGCCCGACCCGCCCGCCGGCCAGCGGCTGGCCGACAACCCCCTCTTCGACGACTGGCTCAAGGCCGTCGAGCGTTACCGCGAGGAGCGGGACGCCGAAGAGCGGGCGGCCGAGGCCGCCGACACCCGAGCCGGCGGGTGACCGATGGCGTCGTACCTCCTCGACACCGACACCCTCAGCCTGTTCCAGCGCGACCACCCGGTGGTCATCCGGCGGGTGGCCGACCACGCCGACGATTCGATCACCGTCGCCGTGGTCACCGTCGAGGAGTAGATTTCCGGCTGGTCGTCGCTGGCCCGGTCCGCCCGCACGCCGGACGGCCACGCCTTCGCGTCGCAATTCCTCGCCGGCCTCGTCCCGTATTGGAACCGGTTCGCCGTCGTGGCGATGACCGTGCCGGCCCTCGCGGAGTACGACCGACTCGTCGGCCTCAAATTGAACGTCAAGCGGAACGACCTGCGGATTGCCGCCGTCGCCCTGCACGCCGGGGCGACGGTCGTCACTCGCAACGCCCGCGACTTCGGCCGTGTGCCGGGCTTGATCTGGCAAGATTGGGCCGTCTGAACCATTCCGAAACCCCCATCCCCGCGACGCTTCCTGCGCGTCCCCGTTTTTCGGCCCCGGCCGGAATCCTGTGCTACGGTTCACCCGACGCTGGAGATAGCCGCCTGCCCGCCCCCCCGGGATCGTCCTCATGGCCGTCCGCATCGAAAGCCAGTCGGAACCCATTCCCGGGTACACCCTCATCGACCGCCTCGGCAGCGGCGGGTTCGGCGAGGTCTGGAAGTGCGAGGCCCCCGGCGGCATCTTCAAGGCCATCAAGGTCATCCACGGCGACCTGCGGAGCAAGGACAACGACCTCATCCGGTACGCCGAGCAGGAACTCAAGGCCCTCAAGCGGGTCAAGATGGTCCGCCACCCGTACCTCCTGGCCCTCGACCGCTACGACATCGTGGACGGCAAGCTCCTCATCACGATGGAACTCGCCGACTGCAACCTCTGGGACCGCTTCCGCGAGTGCCGCAACAAGGGGCTGCCGGGGATCCCGCGCGACGAGCTGCTGCTGTACATGGCCGAGAGCGCCGAAGTCCTCGACCTGATGAACGACCAGTACCAGTTGCAGCACCTCGACATCAAGCCGCAGAACCTGTTCATGCTCCACAACCACGTCAAGGTTGCGGACTTCGGGCAGGTGAAGGACCTCGAAGGCGTGCTGGCGAACGTGACCGGCGGCATCACCCCCGTGTACGCCGCCCCCGAGACGTTCGACGGCATCGTGTCCCGGTACTGCGACCAGTACTCGCTGGCGTGCGTGTACCAGGAGCTGCTCACCGGCACCCGGCCGTTCGACGGGTCGAGCATGAGCCAGCTCCTCATGCAGCACCTGCAGCTGCCGCCGAACCTGAAGCCGTCGCCGCCGTGCGACCGGCCGGCCCTGGAACGGGCGCTGGCGAAGAAGGCCGACGACCGCTGGCCGAGCTGCGGGGCGTTCGTGCGGGCGCTCAAGGACGGCGGCGAGGCGACGGCGAGGGCCCACGCCGCGGCCCAGGCGGCCGCCCACACGTACCCGGCCGGCGAGCCGCGGGCGGCGGAGGCGACCCCGGCCGGCCCGTCGGTGGGCTCCGACACGCCGCGGCCCCGGTTGGTGGACGCCGCCCCGCCGATCTACACCCCGGCCCCGCCCGAGTTCGGCGGCACCGGCCCGCTCCAGCCCACCCTCATCGTCGGCGTCGGGCAGTCCGGGCTCCGCGTCATCCAGCGCTTCCGGTACGAGCTGGAGGAACGCTACGGGTCGGTCGACCACACGCCGGTCGTGCGGTCCGTGTACCTCGACACCGACCCGGACACGCTCGACGACGCCCAGGTGCCCCGCCCGCTGGAGCGGCTCGCGGCCCTCCGCCGGCAGGACGTGCTGGAGGCCCGCCTCAACCGGGCCGGCCACTACCTCAAGCCGCGGATGAACGGCCGGAGCCTCATCGAGGGGTGGTTCGACCCGGCCCTCCTGTACAAGATTCCCCGCAACCCCTCGACGATGGGCCTGCGGCTCCTCGGCCGGCTCGCCTTCTGCGACCACTACCGCGCCGTCATGGGCCGGCTGCAAACGGAACTCGAAGCCTGCCTGAAGCCCGAGTCGCTCGAAGCGACGCAGGCCCGCACCGGGCTCGACGTGCGGACCAACCGGCCGCGGGTGTACGTGGTCGCCGGCCTCTCCGGGGGGACCGGCGGGGGCATGTTCCTCGACCTGGCGTACGCCCTGCGGACCCGGCTCAAGCGGCTCGGGTACGAGACGCCGGAGATCGTCGGCCTGTTCCTGGTGCCGCCGGCCGACGCGACCATGAGCCCGCAGCAGTCGCTCGGGAACGCCTACGCGGCCCTCACGGAGCTGAACCACTACTCGCGGCCGGAGACGGCGTTCTCGGCCCACTACGACGAGCGGGGCGGGGTGCTCCGGGAGAAGGACGCCCCGTTC
Organism: Gemmataceae bacterium; assembly: GCA_031426095.1. Taxonomy (GTDB): domain Bacteria; phylum Planctomycetota; class Planctomycetia; order Gemmatales; family Gemmataceae; genus JANPKP01. The sequence goes on along the minus strand of JANPKP010000749.1, from coordinate 6,505 downwards.
AGCCGCTTCTACCTGCTGCCGGCCGCCGTCGGGGCGTCGGTGGTCCGGCACACCCCGCTGGCGGCAACGAATTCCGGGTCGGGGATGCACGCGGCCCTGCGGGCGTCGGGCCCGATCCAGAACCCGGCCCGCACGTCGGGTGTCGTGGGCAACCCGGCGGCCCGGTCGTCGGGCATCACCGGCCAGCCGCCGGCCCGCACGTCCGGGGTGCTGTCCCAGCCGGGGGCGCGGAACCGCCAGCCGAGCCTGACCCCGCCGTCGATCGGCGTGCCCGGGTCGCGGGCGGTGCCGGCGGCCGGGGCCGAGCGGCCGGTGGACGCGGCGGCCGGCCTGTCGGCGCTCAAGCCGTACACCGACGCGGCCGAGTTCCTGCGGCTGAACGTCTTCACGCAGCTCGGCCGGCTCGCCGACGAGGCCCGTGAATCCCAGGCGAAGGAGGCCGAGGCCGACGGCGTCCCCCGCCCGACGGTCGGCGTCGGCACGTTCGGCCTGGTGGTGTTCGACTGGCCCCGCGGCGACGTGGTCGCCCGCACCGCCGTGCCGGTCGCCCGCTCCCTGCTCACGCGGTGGGTGGCCCCGAACGGCAAGCGGGCCCGCGAGGTGGTGCCGGCGTGGGCGGCCGCCCAGTGGTCGCGGCTCGGGCTCGAACCCGACGACATCCTCGGCCGCTTCCAGAAGGCGGCCGACGGCGTCCTCGGCTGCCGGGTGGACGAGCTGACGGCCGCCGCCGTGGAACCGATCCTGCCGAAGGGGTGGCTCGCCCGCCTGCCCGAGCCGCCGGCCGTGGCCGTCGTCCTCGACCGCCTCGTCCGCACCTTCGGCCCCGCCGCGTCCGCGTCCAAGCGGCCGCCGACGCCACTCGAGGACGCCGTCGACCAGGCCGCGGTGGAGGTCGCCCAGGAGGTGAACCACGAGCTCCGGACGCTCGCCCCCGGGCTGGTCGAGGACCCCGCGTTCCGGCTCGCCGGGGCCGAGGACGTGGTCCGCCAGTTCCTCGCCACCCTCGACCGCCTGCTCGAACGCTACCTCGCCCAGGCCGCCGACCTCGACAACAAGGCCGTCGCCGCCCACGAGCTGCTCCTCGACTACACGCACTTCGCCAAGGGCAGCCGCAAGCCGTCGGCGGCCGAGTTCACGGAGGCCGTCCGCCAGTTCCCCCGCTGCCGCTACCAGGCCCTCACGGCCCGCCACCTGATCGCCGTGTACAAGTTCCTCCGCGACGGCCTCGCCGGCCAGATGAGCGACGTGACCGCCTGCCGGCAGCGGGCCGAAGCCGCCCTCGCCACCGTCGCCCCGGCCGTGTCCGACGACATGCTCGAGGTGGCCGCCACCGTCCGCCGGCTCATGCCGAGCGGGTGCGCCACCGTGGGCGACGCCGTCGAGCGGTTCCGCAAGGTGCTCGGGGAGGCCGACCTGGACGAGATCGACCGCCGGGTGCAGGCCGGCGTCGAGCACGAGTACGGCGGCATCTACCAGGCGTGCCTGAACTCCGCGTCCGGGGCCCAGCACGTCGTCGACCTGACCCTGAGCGAGGCCCGGGCGTACCTCGAAACCCGGCTCGGGGCGGCCGACCTGGGGGCCATGTTCGCCGAACGCTACCGCACCCCGCAGGCGGCCGAACTGGTGATCTCGGAGGCCTACCAGCAGGCCGAGCCGACGTGGGTCGGGGACGGCCCGTGGTCGGCCGCCGGGCTCACCGTCCTGGCCGCCCCCGGCGGCGACCCGTCGGCCGAGGGGCTCCGCGACGTGGCCCGCCGCGGCCTCCCGGTCGCCGGCCTGCCGACGGCCGACGTGCGGGACGAACTCACCGTCTACCGCGAGTTCCCGGCCGTCCCGTTCTCGGCCCTGCCGCACCTGGGCGAGGCCGGGGCCGCCGCCTACGCCTCCCTCCCGGACGTCAACCAGTGCAGCCTCCACGCCCGCCTGGACATCACCCAGTGGGCCGCCGCCGACGCCGAGTGAGGCCGTTGCGGAACGCGGATTTCGGATTGCGGATCGCGGATTGAAGCACCCCGGCTTCGTTCCGCATTCCGAAATCCGCGTTCCGCATTATACTTCCCCCCATGTCGTACACCGTCGCCCTCGACGCCTTCCACGGGCCGCTCGACCTGCTCCTCCACCTCGTCAAGAAGCACGAGGTGGACGTCCTCGACATCCCCATCGCCGACCTCGCCGACCAGTTCCTCGACTACCTCAAGGCCGCCCAGGCCCTCGACGTGGAACTCGCCGGCGACTTCCTGGTGATGGCCGCCACGCTCATGGAGATCAAGAGCCGCACCCTCCTGCCGCCCGGCAAGGCGACGGAAGCCGACGACGGCCCCGACCCGCGGCGGGAGCTGGTGAAGCAACTGCTGGAGTACCGCAAGTTCAAGGACGCGGCGGCCGCCCTCGAAGAGCGGGCCGAGAGGCAGGCCGCCCGGGTGCCGCGGGAGGAGCCGCCGGACACGCAAGGCCCGGCCGGCAAGCCCGGCCCGGCGGTGAAGCCGGTGGAGCTGTGGGACCTGGTGAGCGCGTTCGCCCGGCTGATGCGGGAGACGCACGGGAGCGAGCCGACGACGCTGACGGTGGACGACACCCCGCAGCACGTCCACGAGGCGCGCATCCGGGAGCGGGTGCTGGCCGACGGCCGGGTGCGGTTCGCCGACCTGTTCGCCCCCCCGCACCACCGGGCGAGGCTCATCGGCCTCTTCCTGGCCGTGCTGGAACTGATGAAGGCCCACGCCATCCTGCTGGAGCAACCCACCCCCTTCGGCGACATCTGGCTGACGCCGGGGGACGGTCAGCCGGGCGAGCCGGCGGGTTGACGCTTCCCTTCTCACCGCGCGGGCGGGTAAACTGCCGCCTGTCCGTTCTTTCCTCCCGGCCCGCGTAGGTCTTCATGGCGAACCTCGCCCAGGGCGACTTGTTCTCCCCGGTCCGCAACCAGGGGGTGTTCTCAAGCCACTGGCTCGAACACCGGCTCGAACTCGAGCCGGAGTGGGCCGAGCGGGCGGACGACGCCACCGCCGCCCTCGACGCCCTCGGCAAGCTGTGGGCCAAGGAGGGGAAGCGGGTCGAGAAGTACGGCAACGAGCAGAACCTGGAGTACGCCTTCATCCAGCCGGTGATGGAGGCCCTCGGGTGGAAGCTCCACTACCAGACGTTCCTCCAGGGCCGGGAGCCCGATTACGCCCTTTTCGTCGATGACGCCGCCCTCGGAAGTTTGGCACTCGTGAATGAGCGATCAACGGAGTCGTTCCAGCTCCGACGCGGGCCGTAAGATTTCGGGTAGTCGTGGTAACGAAAGGGAGGGGCATTGCCCCCCGCGGCGGTTGTTAGAAATGAATCCCTGGGGATACGCCCATGCAACCGATCCGTCAGCGGGAGGTGCTGAACGTCATCCTTCTCCGAACGCTGGCAGCCGTGCCGCTCGGAATGAAAGTTCCTGCCGTCAACGACGCCATCACGGAGAACTATTCGTTTCCCGAGGAGTGGTATCGTGAGTTGCCCGACAGCGCTGGGTACGACATCCTCAAAGACTTGGGGTATGCCGATTGGCGGGCGATACCACAGGGCAAGCTGATTGAACTGGTCAAGACGGAGCCGCAGTGGAAGAACGAAATCCGCTGGGCTAGGAATGAACTTCGCAAGCTCGGCTTCCTCGACACGTCTGCTCCCCGCGGCTTGTGGCGTTTAACTCCCACGGGGGTTGACGCCGCCCGGGACCCAGAGCGGCATATCACGCTGTCGGACCGCGAGCGTGAGATCGCAACCCCCAAACCGACAAAGCCACGCCCGGACAAGGCAGCCGCGAGTGTAGTACAAGCACCCCAGATGACAGAGCGGGAACGATTGATCGCCGCACTTCTGCAACTCGTTGACGGTTTACCGCTCTCCGAATTGGAACTGCTCGTCGATCTGACTCGGGTCATTCGTCGCCGTAACCTGCCCGACGATCCGGTATGAGACAACAACTTGATCTGCAGGTTGACCGGTGCGGAGTCGAAGTCGATTGCGGGCCGTCATCGAGAACTGCCTGTACGGGGTCGACCTCAACCCGCTGGCGGTCGATCTGGCCAAGCTCGCCCTGTGGCTCGAAACCGTGGCCCGCGACCGCCCGCTCACGTTCCTCGACCACCACCTGCGGCACGGCAACAGCCTGATCGGGGCCCGCCTCCGCGACCTCCCGGCCCCCGGCGGCACCGGCGGGTTGTTGGCCCGCATGTTCGCAGCCGCCTTCGCCCGCAAGCTGCCCGCCCTGTTGGAGCCGCTCGCCGACATCCGCCGCCTGCCGTCCGACACCGTCAAGGCGGTCAAGGACAAGGGCACCCGGTTCGCGGCTTACGAGAAGGCCGTCGAGCCGTTCCGGCGGCTCGGCCACCTGTGGGCCGCCGACGCCGCCGGGCACCCCGTCCCGGGCGACAAGTACACCGAGGCGGCCCGCGAGGTGGACAAGCCCAAGCGGTTCGACGCCCTCGCCGCCGAGGACTGGTTCGCCGCCGCCGCCGCGTTCGCCGCCAAACTCGCCCCGTTCCACTGGGACCTCGCCTTCCCCGAGGTGTTCGCCGACGCCAGGGGGCCGGTCGCCGGCGGCGGGTTCGACGTGGTCGTCGGCAACCCGCCGTATGAAGTCCTGTCGGCCAAGGAGTCCGGGGCCGACCCGTCGGCGCTCAACGCCGTCGCCAAACGGGTGCCGGCCTTCCGCCCGGCCGTCCGCGGCAAGCAGAACCTGTACAAGCTGTTCGTCTGCCGGGCCGCGGACGTGCTCCGGGACGGCGGCCGGCTCGGGTTCATCACCCCGATGGCCGTCCTCGGCGACGACCAGGCCGTCGGAATCCGCAAGCTCCTGATCGGCACCGGCCGCTTCACCGCCGTCGAGGCGTTCCCGCAGAAGGACGACCCGAAGCGGCGGGTGTTCGCCGACGCCAAGCTCTCGACGGCCGTGTTCGCCTGGGTGAAGGGCGACCCGGGCGGGGGCGACGGCCGCTTCCCGTCGCGGCTCCGCCGGGCCAACGTGTTGGACGACGAGCCGCTCGGCGACGTGGCCCTCGCCACCGCCGACATCCCGCTCTACGACCCCGAGAACCTCACCGTCGTGAGCTGCGCCCAGGACGACTGGGACCTCGCCGTCCGCCTGATGAAGTCCGGGCGGATGGTGCGGCTCGGGAAGTTCGTGGAGTTCTTCCAGGGCGAGGTGAACGAGACGAACGCCCGGGCCGCGGGGCAGCTAGCCAAGCCGGGCGAGGGGCAACTCGTCGTGCGCGGGGCGAGCCTCTGCCTGTACGCCGCGCGGGCCGCCTCCCAGGGCGAAGATTTATACCTGCTCGTGGACAAGTTCCGGGAAGGCAAGGGGGCCGACACGAAGGCGTACCACCACCTGCACCCGCGGGTCGGGGTTCAGGAGAGCAGCCCGCAGAACAACTTCCGCCGGATCATCGCCGCACACATCCCAGCGGGCGAGTTCTGCAACCACACCATCAACTACTGCACGTCGGCGAGCAGCACGCTCGACCTCCGCTTCGTGTCGGCCGTCCTGAACACGCTGTTGGCCGACTGGTACTTCCGGCTCGGCAGCACGAACGCCCACGTCAGCCATTACCAACTCGGGAGCCTCCCGTGCCCTCACTTCCGGGCGTCGGCGTCGGAGGCCGAGCGGGCGGCGGCCGGGGCGGCGGTGGCGGCCCTGGCGGGCGGGCGGCTGGGGTCGGCGCTGACGGCGGTCGGGCCGTTGTTGGAGGCGGCTCCGTTCGGCCCGGCGGTGCAGGACGTGGTGGTCGCCGCCGTCGGGCACGTGATCGCGGCCGAGCGGGCGCGCGGCGACATGAGCCGGTCGGACCGCTCCGCCCTGTCGGCGGCGGCCCAGCCGTACCAGGACTTCCTCGACGCGGTTTTCTTCCGCCTGGCCGGCCTCACCGACGAAGAAGTGCGGGCGCTGCGGGCGCGTTACGAGCAGATGAAGAAGGTGAAGTAGGGCCGAATTTCGATGCCCCCCGCGGCCCGCACGCAAGCTCGGAACCGGGCGTTCGCGCGGAATTCGTCAACTCTTTGGCGTTACCGTATGTTTTGGTAACGGTTTCCCGATGCCGTTTGCCCGCCGATGGTTCGGGCGTTTTCAAGCGCCCCGCGCTGGTAAAATGCGGTAAAGCTTCGACCGAAGTCCGAACGGCCCGCGGGTCGGCGGCCGATCCGGTGGCCGTGTGCCGCAGAACGCGCATCCGGTCGCCCGCCGTCGGCCTTGCCGGGTCACCTGCCGGGGGCGGCGCGGGCGGCGGTGAGGAACAACTCGTTGCACTCCGCCTCCAGCACCCCGCCGGTGACGTCACACCGCCACCCCGGGCTTCGCCGAACGACCTCCTCGGCGGGGATGTCGAGTTGCCGCCAGCCGGTGTCGCGCAGGAACCGGATGGACGTGCCGAAGACGACCGCCCCGATGCCGGCCCAGAGGACCGCCCCCTGGCACATCGGGCACGGCTCGGCGGTCGTGTACAGGACGAGCCGGGAGCCGTCGGCCCCGGCGGCGGACGCG
>JANPKP010000748.1:0-10366 GCA_031426095.1 Gemmataceae bacterium | reverse complement strand
CACGGCAGTGCCCCGACCCAGAAGGTGCGCAGCGGCGTGACCCCGGTGGCCGTGCGGACGCGAACGGCGTGTTCCCCGAGCCGGCAGTCGGGAGCGCCCTGGCGAACCACCCGAAGGTGGCCGAGGCCGCCGTGGTCGGCCGCCACGACGACCTGAAGGGGGAGGCGATCTGCTGCTTCGTGACGCTCAAGCAGGGCGCGACGGCCGACGACGGCCTGAAGGCCGAGCTGAAGGCCCACGTGGCGAAGGAGATCGGGGCGCTGGCCCGCCCGGACGACATCAAGTTCACGGAAGGCCTGCCGAAGACGCGGAGCGGCAAGATCATGCGGCGGCTGCTGCGGGACATCGCGGCCGGCAAGACCTCGACCGGCGACACGACGACGCTGGAGGACTACGGCGTCCTGGCGAAACTGCGGGAGGACGACGAGGCGTGACGCGGGGTCACGCCAAGGCGTCGGTCACCGGCCTGGCGTTGCGGCCGCCGTCCACGATCGACATCGGGCGGTCGCCCTTGAGCATGTGCTCCTTCGCCGGGTCGACCCCGAGGGCGGAGAAGATGGTGGCGAACAGGTCGGGCACCCCGATCGGGCGGTAGCCGTCCGGCTTGGCGGACGAGCCGAGGGCGACGCCGCCCTTGACGCCGCAGCCGGCCAACGCGGCCGTCCAGTTCTTCGAGTTGTGGCCGACGCCCTGCTTGCCGCGGCCGAACTCGCCCATCCACACCACGAGCGTGGTGTCCAGCAGGCCGCGGTCCTTGAGGTCGCTCAGCAGGGCCGCCATCGGGCGGTCGAGGGCCGGCAGGAGCACGTCCTTGAGCGTCTTGGCCGTTTCCGTGTGGGTGTCCCAGCCCGACCGGCCGGGGCCGTTAGCCTCCTCCGGCGAGCAGGCCACCTGCACGAACGGCACGCCGGCTTCCACCAGGCGCCGGGCCTGAAGGCACTGTCGGCCGAAGTCCGTCCGGCCGTACAACTCGTGGGCCGCGTCCGCCTCCTTCGACAGGTCGAAGGCCGTCAGCTTGGTCGAGCGCATGAGCCGCTTGGCGGCGTCCACGGTGGTCGCCTGGGCGGCCGCCGCCGAACCCATGCGGGGGGCCACGAACTCCCGGCTCAGCCGCTCCAGGAGGCCGGTTTGGTCGGCCAGCCGCTCGGGCGTGAGGCCGGCCGTCGGGGCGAGGTCGGGCACGCCCTGGCCGGGGCGGGTGACGAACGGGGCGTACTTCGCCCCCAGGTAGCCGGGGGTGCAGACGTCCGAACCCTTGACCGACAGGCAGGTGTACGACGGGAGTTCGGCCCGGGGGTCGGCGAACTCGAAGGCGACGGCCGCCCCGAGGTGCGGGTGGCGGACGCCGCCGGCCCCCTTCTTGTACCCGCTGGAGAGGGTGAACACGGCGCTGTCGTGGGTCGCGTCCTTCGTGTCCATCGTCCGCAGCAGCGCGAGGTGGTGCATCTGCCCGGCCATCAGCGGCAGGTGCTCGCCCACCACCAGCCCGGGGACGGACGACGGGATCGACCCGAAGCACGACCCGGGGCCGGGGTCGAAGGTGTCGTGCTGGGTCGGCCCGCCGGGCATCCACAGGAGGATGCACGCCCTCGGCTTGGCCTTCGCCGGGGCGGCGGCCGCGGCCAGGGAGCGGAACCACGGGGCGAACGTGGCGGCGGACGCGGCCAACATCGAGCGGCGGGAGAGGTGGGGCGCCATGGCGGGCTCTCGGCGGGGGCGGGCGGGAATCACGGGACGCTGACGAACTCCGGGGACGACGCGAGCGCCCAGAGCAGGCCGTCGAACCCCTCGGCCCCGGGGCGGGCGTCGAGGAAGGCGGCCACGGCCGACGCCTCGGCCGGCGTCGGCCGGCGCGACAGGAGGGCGAGGTAGACCCGCTCGACCGCCCGCTCGCGGGGCAGCGGCTGGGAGGGGACCGCGGTCCCGGGCCCTTTGACCGAGCGTTCGGCGTCCTTGGCCGCCTTGTCCGCAGGCCCGCCGGTGCGGGCGATCATCGCCGCCGCCGCCGCCGTCCGGGTCGGCAACACGGTGTTCATCAGCCGCAGCGCCTGCGGCACGCCGGCCGTGTACTCGTCCGGGCTCTCGTCGTACCCGGCGGTGTCGAGCAGGTCGCGGGTCGCCGTCGGCTTCGGCTCGCCCTTGGCCACCTTCACCTGGGGGTCGATCGACCCGCGGGGGGTGCCGAGGACTTGGTCGTGCAGGTCGAGCAGGGCCGGGCCGCGGACGGCCTTCACCGGCATCCGGCTGAGCAGCGTCGTGTCGTTCTCGTTCCCCGGGGCGGCGGCACTCGACCGCCCGTAGGCCCGGGTGCGGCACACGCTGCGGGCGAGGTGGCGGCCGTCGAACCCGGCGGCGGCGAGTTCGCGGGCCAGCACGTCGAGCGCCCCGGGGTGCGACGGCGGGTTGTCGGCGTGCATGTCGTCCACCGGGGTGACGAGCCCGCGGGCGAAGAAGACGGACCAGGTGCGGTTGGCGAACGCCCGGGCGAAGAACGGGTTGGCCGGGGCCGTCAGCCACGCCGCGAACGGGCCCCGGTGCGAGCCGGTCGGCCCCAGGTCGGCCGGGCCGGCGCCCAGGTAGACGGCCGGGGCGCGGCCGACCCGCTTCATGGGGTCGGTGGCGTCGGGGATCTCGACCACCCCGGGCGGGAGGAAGTCGCCCGGGGCCGGGGGCGGCTTCTTCGGGTCGGGCCGGGCCACGAACGCCCGCGGCGACTCGCCCGCGTCCTCGATCACCACCGACTTTTGGCCCTTCGCGTCCTTCTTCTCGGTCGCCCTGGTGCGGGCGAAGAACGCGGCCGTGCCCCAGAAGTCTTCCCGCCGCCACGCCTTCGTCACCGGGTGGCGGTGGCACTCGGCGCACCCGAGTTGCACGCCCATGAACAGCGCCCCGACGGTGCCGGCCACCCGGTTCGGGGCGATGTCCCGCTCCTTGTTGGTGAGCAGGAAGAGCTTTTCCGGGGCGTCGCCCTGCACGGTGAGCATGGCGGCGACGACCTCGTCCCACCCGGCCCCGCGGTTGAACTCGCCGGCCAGCCACTCGCGGAAGGGGGCCGCGTTCGGCTTCCCGGCGGTGTCGTTCCGCTTGACGAAGAGTTCGGCCCAGTACGCGGCGAACCGCTGGCCGTAGAGCGGGGAGTCGACGAGTTCGTCGACGAGTTTGCCGCGCTTGTCGGGGTCGGAACTGTCGAGGAAAACGACGGCCCTTTCGGGGGTGGGCAGCCGGCCGGTCAGGTCGAGGGACGCGCGGCGGAGGAACTCGGCGTCGGACGCCGGCGGCGACGGCGGCACCTTCGCCTCGGCGAGCCGGCGGTCGATCTCGCGGTCGAGTTCGGCCGCCACCTCGGCCGGCGGGCGAGGCGGGGCGGCGAACGCCGGGTCGGCGAGGAGGGCGACGGCCGCCAGGGTCGAGAGCCACGGTCGCATGGAACGACCTCGGGAGAGCGGAGGGGGCGGGCGGCGGGGCGGGCGGGCGGCGTATCCAACACCTGAACCCCGGCCGGGGTTCGGGCAGACGCGGAATCGCGAAGGCCCCGGGACGGTCGTCCCGGGGCCTCGGAGGAGTGATCCCGTTCGGACGGGGCGGCTCACCCCAGAATCTTCGACACCACCTCGCCCTTCACCAGCTCCCGCGGCTGGTTCAGGTGGTTGTACACGATCGTGTCCGGCTTGATGCCCACGCTGTGGTACACCGTCGCCAGCAGCTCCGTCGGGTGGACGGGGTTCTCCAGCGGGGCCGACGCCGTCTTGTCGCTCTTGCCGTACACGAGGCCGCGCTTCACGCCGGCCCCGGCGAGCATCGCCGTGTAGCAGTACGGCCAGTGGTCGCGGCCGTCGTCGCTGTTGGTGTTGCCGCTCGTGCTGACGCCCCGCTGCGGGCTGCGGCCGAACTCGCCCACGGCCACCACCAGCGTGTCGTTCAGGAGGCCCCGCGTGTCGAGGTCTTCGATCAGGGCCGAGAGGCCGTTGTCGAGCATCGGGGCGGCCTGGTCCTTCATACGCTTCGACAGGCCGACGTGGACGTCCCAGGAGTGGTTGTCGCTGTTGGCCACCTTCGGCCAGATCACCTCCACGAACCGGGTTCCGGCCTCCACCAGGCGGCGGGCCAGGAGCAGGCTCTGGCCGAAGGTGTTCTTGCCGTACCGCTCGCGGGTGGCGTCCTTCTCGTCGTTCAGGTCGAACGCCTTGCGGGCCCGGCCGCTCACCACCAGCCCGAGGGCCTTGCCGTAATACTCGTCGAGGTCGTACTTGGCGATCGACCGCTCCAGGTCGGGCATCCCCTTCGTGATCGTCTCCCGCAGGGTCGCCCGCCGCTCCATCCGGGTCTGCGTCAACTCGTCGCGGAGCTTGAGGTCGTCGGTGCGGACCTTGCCCATCTTGGTCATGTCCATGTCGTCGCCGGGCGGGTAGAGCAGGTACGGGTCGTAGGCCTTGCCGAGGAACCCGGCCGTCCCGCCCTTGCCGACGACGTTCGACTCCTGGAGCGGCCGCGGCATCATCACGAACGGGAGCATCGGCACGGTCGGCGGCTTGAACTTGATGATGTTCGAGCCGATGGTCGGGAAGTCCTTCGGGCTCGGCGGCTCCAACTGGCCGGACGGGCTGACCTTGTCGGTCGTGTACCCGGTGTGCATCTGGTAGATCGCGGCCGTGTGGTTGAACAGCCCGTTCGGGGTGTAGCTCATCGACCGGATCAGCGTCGTCTTGTCCACCACCTGTGAGAGCTTCGGCAGCAGTTCGGTGAACTGGACGCCGGGGATTTTCGTGGCGATCGGCTTGAAGATACTGCGGACCTTGTCGGGGACGTTGTCCTTCGGGTCCCACAGGTCGAGGTGGGACGGGCCGCCCTGGAGGTAGACGAGGATGACGCTCTTGGCCTTGCCGAACCCGGGGCCGTGGCCGGCGGCGTCGGCCGGGACGGGGGCGTTGGCGGTGGCCTTTTGCAGGGCGAACATCTGGGCGAGCGACACGCCGAGGAGGCCGGACCCGCCGACGCGGAGGAGGTCGCGGCGGGTGACGCCGTCGCAGGTGTCCCGACTGGCGGCACCGGGGATCACGAGCATGGGGCCGTCTCCGCGAACGTGGTGGGCGGGAAAGGATCGGGGGCGGAATATTTAGACTAGCCTCGGGTGGTGGGCGACGCAACGGATTTCTCGCGCCCGCGTCGCGAAAATCCGCCGGCGATTCCCTTTGAATTCGACCCCGCCCGCCTGTTAGATTAAATCTTCCTGCCAGGCCCCCGACCACACGATCTCCCCCCGAGGCTCCCGCATGCCGTGTCGCTATCTGGGTGCCGTGCTGGCGCTGGGGGCGGCCCTGCCCGCCGCGGCCGCCGACGCCCCGCCGGTCAGCTACTACCGCGACGTGCGGCCGATCTTCGCCCAGCACTGCAACGGCTGCCACCAGCCGGCGAAGGCCCAGGGCGGGTACGTGATGACGGGTTACGCCGACCTCCTCAAGGCCGGCGACCAGGACAAGCCCGGGGTGGTGCCCGGGAAGCCGGACAAGAGTTACCTGCTCGACCAGGTCCGCGTCCACGACGGCGGCAAGGCCGAGATGCCGAAGGGCCGCGCCCCGCTCAACCCGAGCCAGTTGAAGACGCTCGCGGACTGGGTCGCGCAGGGGGCGGCCGACGACACGCCGGCGTCCGCCCGCGGGGCCGCCGTGGACGCGGACCACCCGCCGGTCTACCAGGCCCCGCCGGTCGTCACGTCGCTCGCCTACAGCCCGGACGGCACTCTGCTCGCCGTCGCCGGCTACCACGAGGTGCTGCTGTTCAACCCCGAGTCGGGCTCGCCCCTGGCCCGGCTCGTCGGCGAGTCGGAGCGGGTGCAGTCGCTCGCGTTCAGCCCGGACGGCAAGCTCCTGGCCGTCTCTGGCGGCTCCCCGGGGCGGTTCGGCGAGGTGCAAATCTGGGACGTGGCGAATCGGAAGTTGAAGGTGTCGGCCCCGGTCACGTTCGACACGCTCTACGGCGTGAGCTGGTCGCCCGACGGGAAGACGGTGGCGTTCGGCTGTGCCGACAACACCGTCCGGGCGATCGACCCCAAGACCGGGGCCCAGGTGCTCCAGATGGGCACGCACTCGGACCTCGTGCTGGGCACGGTCTTCTCGCAGGACGGCGTCCACCTCGCGTCGGTCAGCCGGGACATGTCGATGAAGTTGACGGAGGTGCCGACCCAGCGGTTCGTGGACAACGTGACGAGCATCACCCCCGGGGCGCTCAAGGGGGGGCTGATGGCCGTCGCGCTGAAGCCGCCGCCGGCCGGGGAGAAGAAGATGCAGAAGGTGCCGGACGACACCCCCGGGGCCAAGCCGAACGTGTACGACGAGTTGCTGATCGCCGGGGCCGACGGGGTGCCGCGGGTGTACAAGATGCACCGCGAGACGAAGCGGGTCATCGGCGACGACGCGAACAAGGTGAAGGAGTTCGAGAAGATGCCCGGCCGGGTGGCGAGCATCCAGTACGACAAGGACGGCTCCCACTTCGCGGCGGTCAGTAGCCTCGACGGCAAGGGCGAGGTGCGGGTGTACGACGCCGCGACCGGCGGCAAGGTGGCCTGCGAGGGCGTCTCCGGGCCGGCCTATGCGGTGGCGTGGCGGCCGGACGGCAAGGCGGTCGCGTCGGCCGGGTTCGACGGCACCGTCTGGCTCCACGACCCGGCCACGGGCAAGCTCCTGAAGAAGTTCCCGGCGGTGCCGGGCTCGCTAGAGAAGTAGAAGAAAACCCCAAAGCCCCGGGATGGCCGTCCCCGGGCTTTCAGCCTCGATACACTCGCACTCCTCCCGAGATTCTCCCCATGCCCCGCTCCGCCCTCCCGCTCGCCGCGCTGCTCGCGCTCGCCGCCGGGCCGCTCTCCGCCGCCGACGTTCCGCCGGCCGAGGCGCTGCCGGCCGGGGCGAAGGTCGTCCGCCTCGACGCCCGGCCGGCGAAGATCGACCTCCGCTCGCCGTTCGCCTACGCCCAACTCCTCGTCACCGCCACCCTCGACGGCGGCGACACGGCCGACGTGACGCGGATCGCCACGGTGACGGTCCCGAAGGCCGTCAAGGTGTCGCCGGCCGGGCTCGTGCGGCCCGCCGCGGACGGCGTGGGCGAAGTGACGGTGAGCGTCGGCGGGCAGTCGCTCGCGATCCCGGTCACGGTCGCCGGGGCGGCGGCCGTCGAGCCGGTCAGCTTCGTGAAGGACGTGCAGCCGACGCTCTCGAAGCTCGGGTGCAACGCCGGCACCTGCCACGGGGCGCAAGCGGGTAAGAACGGCTTCAAGCTCTCGCTCCGGGGGTACGACCCGCTGTACGACTTCCGGGCGCTGACGGACGACCTCGAAGGCCGCCGCTTCAACCCGGCCGCCCCCGAACGGAGCCTCATGCTCCTCAAGACGAGCGGGGCCGTGCCGCACCAGGGGGGCGTCCTCACCGGCCCCGGCGAGCCGGCTTACGAACTCCTCCGCCGCTGGATCGGCGGCGGCGTCAGGCTCGACCTGGAGACGCCGCGGGTGAAGTCGGTCGAGGTGTTCCCGAAGGACCCGACCGTCGCGCGGCTGGGCATGAAGCAGCAGTTCGCGGTCGTCGCCACGTACACCGACGGCACCACCCGCGACGTGACCGCCGAGTCGTTCGTGGACAGCAGCAACACCGACGTGGCGACGGTCGACAAGGCCGGCCTCCTCACCGCCGTCCGCCGCGGCGAGGCGACGATGCTCGCCCGGTACGAGGGGTCTTACGCCGCCTCCACGGTCGTCGTCATGGGCGACCGAACGGGGTTCGCCTGGAACGACCCGCCCGAGTTCAACTGGGTGGACGAGCTGGTGGACAAGAAGCTCAAGCGGGTGAAGGTGCTGCCGAGCGAGGTGTGCGACGACAGCGAGTTCGTCCGCCGCGTCCACATCGACCTGACCGGCCTGCCGCCGACGCCCGAGGCGGTGCGGGCCTTCCTGGCCGACGCCCGCCCGGCCCGCGAGAAGCGGGGCGAGCTGGTGGACAAGCTCGTCGGCTCGGACGCCTTCGTGGAGCACTGGACGAACAAGTGGGCCGACCTGCTCCAGGTGAACCGCAAGTTCCTCGGCGACGCCGGGGCCGCCGCCCTTCGGAAGTGGACCCGCGACGCGGTGGCGGCGAACATGCCGTACGACAAGATGGCGTACGAGGTGCTGACGGCGAGCGGGTCGAACGTCGCCCACCCGCCGGCCGCGTACTACAAGACGCTCCGCGACGCCCCGGCCGTGATGGAGAACACCACCCAGCTGTTCCTGGCCGTGCGGTTCAACTGCAACAAGTGCCACGACCACCCGTTCGAGCGGTGGACCCAGGACCAGTACTACCAGATGGCCGCCTTCTTCGCCCGGGTGGACCGCACCGAAGACCCGAAGTTCAAGGGCCAGAAGCTCGGCGGCACGGCCGTCGAGAAGCCGCTGCCGCTGGCCGAGGTCATCGCCGACGCGAAGGCCGGCGAGATCAAGCACGAGCGGACCGGCGAGGTCGCGGCCCCGAAGTTCCCCTACGAGGTCGCGGTCGACGTCCCGGCCGACGCCAGCCGGCGGGTGCGGGCGGCCAAGTGGATCACGTCGCCGAAGAACCAGTACTTCGCCAAGAGCCACGTCAACCGCGTCTGGAGCTACCTCCTCGGCGTCGGCCTGATCGAGCCGGTGGACGACATCCGGGCCGGCAACCCGCCGTCGAACCCCGAGCTGCTCGACCGCCTGACGAACGAATTCGTTGCCAGCGGGTTCGACACGCAGAAGCTCATCAAGCTCGTGTGCAAGTCGCGGACGTACCAGATGTCGATTTCCACCAACAAGTGGAACAAGGACGACGACCTGAATTACTCGCACGCCCTCCCGCGGCGGCTCTCGGCGGAAGTCCTTTACGACGCCGTCCACGCCGTCACCGGCTCGCAGAGCAAGCTCCCGGGGCTGCCGAAGGGGGCCCGGGCGGCCCAGCTCGTGGACAGCAACGTCGAGCTGCCGGGCGGGTTCCTCGAACTCTTCGGCAAGCCCGTGCGGGAGAGCGCCTGCGAGTGCGAGCGGTCCAACGGCATGAACCTCGGGCCGGTGCTGGCGATGGTCAACGGCCCGATCGTGGCCGAGGCCATCCGCGACCCGCAGAACCGCATCGCCAAGATCGTCGCCGGCACTGCCGACGACGCCAAGGCGGTGGAGGAGATTTACCTGGCGGTGTTGAACCGGGTGCCGACGAAGGCCGAGACGGAACGCGGGGTGGAGGCCCTCGCCGCCGCCGGGGCCGACCGCACGGCGATGGTGGCCGCGTTCGAGAGGAAGAAGGCCGAGTTCGCGGCGTACCAGGCCACGCTCGACGGCCGGCAGAAGACCTGGGAGGACGGCCTGCGGTCGCTCAAGCCGACGGCCTGGACGACGCTCGACCTCGACCCCAAGTCGTTGAAGGCCAAGAGCGAGGCGACGCTCACGCCGCAGAAGGACGGGTCGGTGCTGGTGGGCGGAAAGAGCGCCGCGACGGAGGTGTACACGGTCGCCGGGGTGACGAAGCTCAAGGGCATCACGGCCGTCCGCCTGGAGGTGCTGGCCGACGACCACCTGCCGGCCAAGGGGCCGGGCCGGGCCGCGAACGGGAACTTCGTCCTCAACGAGTTCGGGGCTAAGTTCAAGCGGCTGTCCATCGCCCGGGACGAGGACAACCCGGTCAAGTTCAAGAAGGCCGAGGCGACGTTCTCGCAGACCGGGTTCCCGGCGGCGAACGCCGTCGATACCAACCTGGCGACCGGGTGGGCGGTCCAGGGCGGGGCCGGGAAGGACCAGGCGGCGGTGTTCGTGGCGGCCAACGCGGTCGGCAAGGACGACGCCGGCGTCCGGTTCACGTTCACCCTGGAGCAGCGGTACGGGGGCGACCACGCGATCGGCCGCTTCCGCCTGTCGGTCACGGCCGACGCCAACCCGAAGGCGGCTTCGTCCCCGCTCCCGCCGGACCAGGCGGCGCTCCTGGCGACGCCCGCGGACAAGCGGACGCCCGAGCAGGCGGCGAAGCTGCGGGCGATGTATTTGGCGCAGGACGCCGAGTACACGCGGCTGAACCAGGAGGCAGCCGACGCCCCGCCGTCCGACGCCCGCGTGCTGGGGGCGCAGGACTTGGTGTGGGCGCTGATGAACAGCCCGGCGTTCCTGTTCAACCACTGACGGGGACCGGTTTGAAGCGCCGGCGTGACGTGCGGCGTCTCACGGCGACCGTGCCTTTCAACCCCAACGGGGTGTCCGTTAATAGCCAGGGGTGTGAACCCCTGGTGTGCGTCATCCCAAAAGTCGGAACCCCGAAGGGGTGGCAGTCACGTACCTCCGACGTGACTGCCACCCCTTCGGGGTTCTGCCGTGTCCCGTGCGTGGCGTCCAGGGGTTCAC
>JANPKP010000747.1:0-2114 GCA_031426095.1 Gemmataceae bacterium | reverse complement strand
GGGCCAGTTTGACCGGGTCGCGCTCCCCGCCGAGGATCGCCCGGATGATCCGCAGGCCGGTCACCCCGGTCACGTCCCCGAGCACGCTGGTGAGCGTCAGGTTCATCAGGGCCAGCGCCTTCTGCATGCGTTGGACGTGCTGGCCGGACAGGCGGACCAGGTTGGCCCGCTGGCGGACGTAGCTGCGGAGCGTATGGGTGGCGTCGTCCGGCTGGAACACGCTCGGCAGCAGGCCGTGGGCGTGCAGCCGCCGGATCCACTGGCAGTCGAGCCGGTCGGTCTTCGGCCGGCCCTTGATCTGGCGGGTGAACGCCGGGCTCGTCATGACGGCCGCGAACCCGGCCTCGACCAGGGGAAGGAACAGGACGTGGCCGTACGCCCCGCTGGCCTCCAGGGCGACGGTCGTGACCCCGCACGCCCGGAGCCAGGCGACGAGGTCGCGGAGGCCGGGGGTGTGGGCCGGGAACTCGCGGACGGTGTCGCCCCCGTCGGGGGCGGCCCCGACGCACACCCAGTGGGTGGCGTCGCCGACGTCGATGCCGGCCGCGTGGTCGTGCCGGACCGGGAGGGCGGCCACGTCGGCCGGGGTGGCCGGGGTCGTCGGGGCGGCCGGCCGGGGTCGGGGTTTTACCTTGCGGGCGGGCATGGCGGGCTCCACAATCGGGGGGCGGGAGAGCGCGCCCGGCGGGGGAGTCGGCAAGAACGGGCACCAGCCGTCCCAACGGGATCGCCTGCGGGCCGGACCGGCCGGCGGCGTCGCCAAACAGCGGGCCGAAAGCGCTCCCCGGCCCAGTCGAACCCACGGGCCGAGCACGAGGCTGCAGCACCAGAAACGGAGGGGGCATCGGCGCCGGGCGCAGGGACAGGATAGCCCCACCCGCCCCCAAGTTCCTGGCGCAGAGGGCCAGCAGAATGCTGGCAGGGAAGTGAACCAAACGCTGCACCGGACCGGGGCCGCCCATAGGTTTTCCGCGACCGTAGCCCACCGAGGCGGCCCCGGCCGGTGAGCTTGTTGTTCGGCGGCGGAGGGCGTCGGGTGGGACAGTTGACTCACTGGACCGGGACGCTGTCCACGGTCTCGACTCAGTGGGAGGAGGGACGATGCTCGAACCCGCTTGTCTGGATTGGCGGTACCTTGCGCCGCTGTCCTTGACGGGCCTGCGGTTGCTGCTCGCCCCGCTACTGTTATGGCTGGCCTACCGCTGGCCTTCCGGTCCTGCCTTTATCGCGTGCTTAGTCACGGGGCTACTCTCGGACGTCCTCGACGGCGTGGTGGCCCGGCGTCTGGGCGTCGCCACTCCGCTCGTGCGGCGGATGGACAGTGGGAC
The DNA here is from genome assembly GCA_031426095.1 of Gemmataceae bacterium. GTDB lineage: Bacteria > Planctomycetota > Planctomycetia > Gemmatales > Gemmataceae > JANPKP01. The sequence continues at coordinate 786 of JANPKP010000747.1, read as the reverse complement.
GGACGTAGTGTTCTACCTCGCCGTCCTGTGGGCCGCGGCGGTCGTCCACCCGGAGGTAATCTGGGCCTATACGCCGGGCTTCGGCGTCCTGTTGGGCCTGGAGGTGGTCTGCCAGTCGGTCAGCTTCGGCCGCTCGGGCCGCCCGCCGGCAACGCACGCCTACAGCGCGAAGTGCTGGGGCCTGTTCCTCTTCGCAGCGTTCGCCATGCTGTTGGGGTGGGGCGTGTCCTCGGGTGTGATGGATGCGATGATCGTGGTGGGCTGCGTGGCGAACGTGGAGGTGATAGCCATCATGCTGGTCGCCCCGCCGCCGGCGGTGGACGTGCCGAGCTTGTGGCACGCCTGGCGGCGCGGGCGTCATGGTCGTGCGTTCGGGGTGGGCTACAGGGCGAACGCCGAACCAGATGACATGTTGTCAACGGGTGATTCTTGACCCCCAGTCGGGGGTCGAACGGCAAACGATTCTTGAGCACGCCGTAGCAGATCATGACCCGCTTCCGCCTGCACGACCGGCGGCCGGTCCCCGACTATCGAGTGGATCAGCCACCGCGAGGTGCCGGAAACCGGCAACTGGTGATGGCCTCCGAGCCGTCCGCTGCCGCAGACCGTGGGGTCAATTCTTGCGACCGGCGACCCACAGCCCGCCCATGGCCCCGCGGCTGCTGGGCGGGTTGATCGGCGGCGTTGGGCCAACGCCGGAGGAGGGTGAGCGGTGTCGACTATGAAGCCGTGTGCTGGTCAAGTCAGGTGAGCCCGTTTTTCCCGGTCGTTTCGTCCCGCGAACGG
>JANPKP010000746.1:0-2272 GCA_031426095.1 Gemmataceae bacterium | reverse complement strand
AGCACGACGGTGAAGTCGGCCTCCACGAGCGTGCGGTTGAGGTACAGCCGGCGGCCGCCCTTCGTGGTGGCGAGGTACGACAGCCGCTTGCGGTCGGCCGGGTCGTGGACCTCCGTCTTCACGTCCGCGAATTCGTCCGGCAGGTCGTCCACCCACCCGTCCTCGAACAGCACCGGGGCCGGCACGTCGGGGTCCGGGGCGGGGCCGCCGCGGGGCGGCGTGAGGATGGTGACGCGCTCGGGCGGGATGCCGGCCGACCCGAGGTGTTCGAGGACACCGGCGACCAACTCCGCGACCTTCGGAAGGGCCGCGTCGAGGACGAGCGTGATGAGGTCGTCCGGCGTCAGCGCCCGCCGCAGCGGCTCGAAGCCGAACGGCCTTTCGAGGGCTCGGAGCACCAGCTCCCGCGGCCCGGCGGCCGGCGGCGGCACGGCCTCACGGTGGACGGCGACGAGCCGGTCGGCGGGCACCGTCACGGGCCACGTCGAGAGGCCGACGGGCAGGTCAAAGGGGTGGGTCATGCGGGTGGCGTCTGCGCTCGGTGGGGTGGAGGTCATGGGAGAATTATAGGCGGCCCGCCCGGGATGCCACAGCGGGTGGCCCCGACCGCCGCGAGCGACCTATCGGTCCCTGCGTAGTGAGCGGGCCGGGGCACGGCGGTTATGCAGGGGGCACGCTCGATGCGACCGGACGAGATGATTTTAGTCAGAAAGTATTTGTCGGCGGCTGTGACGGGTGTTACCCTCCCTGTCGCTCTCACACGTCTCGGACCGAGCGCACCGTGCGGTCGGCCACAACTTCCGAACTACCCGCCGCGTGGCGGGCCAGGGGTGTACGCGCACACCCAGGAGGGTTCGCCCGTGGGCTTTTTCGTCATCAAAGGGACGTTTCACGTCAAGGGGTACTCGCCGGACGGCGACTCCCTGCGGTTCAAGGCGGCCGACGAGTCGAAATGGAGCTTGCTCGGCGGCCCTAACTTCCTGGCGATCAACAGCCAAAAGCACGTCCAACTCCGCCTCGAAGCCATCGACACCCCGGAGACGCACTACGCGGCCCCCGGCGGAATCGTCCACCAGCCGATGGCACTCGCCCTTGCGGCCACCGATTACCTTCTTGAAAAAGCCGGGATCACGAGCGTCGTCTGGAACGCCGCCGGTACTCGGATCGAATCGGCCGCCGACGGCACGCCGGGGTACATCCTCTCACGCCAGAAGGACCGGAACGGCCGGCCGATCGCCTTCGCCTTCTCCGGTGCCCCGGAGGACCCCGACGGGTCGGACGTGTTCTTCACGACGACCTTGCTCAAGTCGAGTTTCAATTACCAGTCCCTGGCCGCGGGGCACGCCTACCCGACGTTCTACACCGGGCTGTTCGCCGACCTGCGCGACGAGTTGGCCGCCGCGACCGCGACGGCACGGGCCGCCGGCACCGGCCTGTACGCGACCGACAGGACCAACGCCGGGGTCGAGGTGGACGCGATCACGGACGTTCACGTCATCCTCCCCAAGCTGTTCCGCAGGCTGGTCGAGTTCATCGGCGGCGAGTCGTCCCCCGACCTGACCGGCTTCCTTTCCTGGCTCGAAGCCAAGGATGAGGGGGTGCTCCACCTGCCGACGGCGAACTTTACCCACTTCGACGACCTTATCACGGTGGTCGGAGGCGTGGTCACGCTCACCGAGTTGCCGGAGAACCTCGTCTTCAACGGCTGACCGCCCCGCCTTCTCACCCCCGCCCGCCCGATCCGGTTTGACGCCGGGCGGGTTTCCCCTTATCGTTCTCTCCGGACACGCGGTTAGGGCACGCGCCCGAACGGACTATCGACCCTCCCAGCCCGGAGAGGCTGACGCATGCCGACGCTCCTGGTCACCGGCGGTTGCGGCTTCATCGGCAGCAACTTCGTCCGGCAGATACTCGCCACCGACCCGGCCGTGGCGGTCGTCAACCTCGACGCCCTCACGTACGCCGGCAACCTGGCGAACCTCGCCGACCTCGCCGGCAATCCCCGCTACACCTTCGTCAAGGGCGACATCACTGACCGCGAGCAGGTGCGGGCGGCGATGGCGAAGGGCGTCACGGACGTGATCCATTTCGCGGCCGAGAGCCACGTCGATCGGAGCATCCAGGACAGCGGGCCGTTCGTCCGCACCAACGTGATCGGCACCCAAATCCTGCTCGACGCGGCCCGCGAGTTCGGGGTGAAGAAGTTCGTCCACGTCTCGACCGCCGGACGCCCTCCTGCCGCCGCTGCTCGACGCGGCCGCCGGCGGGCCGG
>JANPKP010000745.1:0-4300 GCA_031426095.1 Gemmataceae bacterium | reverse complement strand
GTGAACCCCTGGTCCGCGGCCCACCCCCCATCGGAGAACCCCGAAGGGGTGGCAGTCCGCCTCGCTCGGGCGACTGCCACCCCTTCGGGGTTCCGGCCGTCTCGCGGGGGTGGTTCCAGGGGTTCACACCCCTGGCTATTGACGGTGGCCCCGTTGGGGCCGCAAGACGCCGCCCCTCCCGCGATCGGGGCGGCCGGTTCCGCCATTCCGCGTTTCGAAATCCGCGCTCCGCATTGGGCCCGCCGTGATCCCCCACCGCATCAGGCTCTCCGGGTTCCTCTCCTACAAGGACGAGCAGACCGTCCGGTTCGACGGGTCGCCCCTGTGGATGCTCTCGGGCACCAACGGGAGCGGCAAGTCGAGCATCTTCGATGCCGTCACCTACGCGCTCTTCGGCCACCACCGCGGCGGCAGCATTCAGGCCGTCGAGCTGGTGAACAAGGAGTCCACCACCCTCGCGGTGGACTTCGACTTCATGCTCGACGGGTGCCTGTACCGCATCAAGCGGACACTCAAGAAGCTCGCGTCCGGGAACAAGACGACGTTCCAAATCCTCAAGCGGACCGACCCGCTCCCGGCCCCCGACGGCAGGTGGGAGCCGGTCGAGGACACGCAGTTGAAGGCCGGCTTCGACGCCTGGATACGCAACCACATCGGGCTCAACTACGAGACGTTCACGTCGTCGGTGTTGCTGCTGCAAGGGAAGGCCGAAAAGCTCCTCGACTCGACGCCGAGCGGGCGGGCCGGCGTCCTCGCGTCGATCGTCGATCTGGAGCGCTACCAGAAGCTCCACGGCAAGGCCGACGACCGCCGCCGCGAACTCAAGGGCAAGCTCGACGCCCTCGGCAGCCAGCTCGCCGCGGTCCGGGACGTGACCGACGACGAACACGCACTGGCCGCCGCGAAGATCGAGGAGGCGGAGGCCGCCCGCGCCGCCGCCCACGGGCGGGTGGATGCGTCGATTTCGCTGGAAATGCAGGCCCGCCAGTGGAGCGAGACGGTAGCCCGGCTCGCCGCCACGCGGGAGAAGTTGCGGGTCGCGGAAGGCTTGCTCGGGCACGCCGTCGCCATCGAGAAGGAGTTCGCCCGCCTCCGCGAGTTGAAGGACGTGCTGCCGACCGCCGGGACCATCGTGAGCGAGCGCGGCCGGGCGGCCGAGAGCGAGCGGAAGACGGAACGCTTCACCGCCGACCGCGAGGACAAGGCCGACCGCCGCCGGCAGGTCGAACACGCGGTCGTGACTTCGCGCCAAAAGTTGACCGCCCTCAAGAAGACGCTCGGCGAGGACGAGGCCAAGCAGGGCACGCTCTACAAGAAGCTCCAGGAACTCGCCGCGGTGCTGGAGAAGGTGCGGCTCGTGGAGGACCAGCAGGCCGAGCTGTCGCGGCTGGACGACGAGTTGAAGCGGCTCCCGGCCGACCCCGAGGCGAAGGTCCGCGAGCTTCAGGAGCGCGAGGAACACCTGTCGCTCCTGGCCCAGGCGCTGCCGTCGCTCGACCGGCTGGCGAGCGAGCGGTCCGACCTGATTCAGGCGTACCACCGCGAGGGCACGGCGAAGGCGGACGAGGCCAAGCTGCTCGCCGACGGCAAGCGGGCGAAGGCCGAGTTCGAGGCGACCACGGCGGCGCTCGGGGCGGCGAGGCAAGCCCGCGAGCAGGCGGACGCGGCGACGGCCGAGGCCCGGGCCCACCACCGGCAGGCGAAGGCGGCGGCCGACGAGTTCGCCACCCACGCCGGCGAGAAGAGCTGCCGGGCGTGCGGCCAGGCCCTGACGCCGCAGCACTTCGACAAGGAAAAGAAGGCCCGCGACGCCGCCCTCCGCCTCGCCGAGAAGGTGCTGCACGACACGACCGCCGCTTCCGCCAAGGCGCGTGACAACGAGGCGTCACAGGTCCAGCGCGAGGCCGACGGACGGCGGTCGCTCGAAGAACTCCGCGACCGCTACAAGGAGCGGGCCGGCGAGGTCAAGCAGGTGGCGGCCGACATCCGCCGGCTCACGGGGTCGGTGCGGGAGACGTACCTGGCGCTGCCGGAGGCGTACAAGGTCCGCGTCGGCCCGGTCGTGCCCGACGACTGGACGGCGGTCGCCTTCCCGGCCCGCGACGAACTCATCGGCTTCCGCCGCGAGGCGACCGGGGTGGACGCCGTCCGCCGGCAGTTGCGGGAGGCCCGCGACGCCACGAGCCGGTGGCAGGGGCTGCACGCCAAGCGGGAGTCGGCCCGCGACCGGCTGGCGAAGGTGGCGGCGGGCATGCCGAAGGGCGACCCCGCCACCCTGCGGCAGGATTACGCCGCCCGCCAGGCCGAGGAGGCGGCCCTGACGAACGCCCTCAAGGGGACCAAGCGCGAGATTCAGCAGGTCGAGACCGAAGTGGACCGCCTGCAACGCACGCTCGGCGAGTGCGACCGCGATCTGGTGGCACTCGCCGGCCACCTCCAGAACGAGGAGAACACCCGCAAGCAGAGCCAGGAGACGATCGACCGCCTCAAGCGGGCGCTGCCCCCGGCGTGGCAAACGACCCTGGAAACGGCCGGGCTCCGCGAGCAGCTCCAGTGGAAGGAGGAGTTCGAGGGGCTGGCCGCGAAGGGGGTCGAGGCCAAGCACTCGCAACTGCAACAGGCCCGCGGCGGGCTCGACAGCCTCCGCGCGGAAATCAGTGGCCTCGAAGCCGACGCGGCCGCGTTCCCCCCCGACGCCCGCCGCCCGCCGGAGGAGGCCCGGGCGCTCGTGGCCGCCGCCCGCAAGGAACTCGACGCCCGCGGCCGCGAACACCTCGAAGCCAAGCAGGCCCTCGCCGTCCTCGACGGCTACCGCAAGCAGCGGCACGACCTCGGCGGCCGGCTCAAGGCCCTCGACGCCGACCACGCCCGGCACGATCTCCTGTCGAAGCTCCTCGGCCGCGACCGCCTCCAGCGGCACCTCGTGCGGCAGGCCGAGCGGCAGATCGTCGACTACGCGAACGGCGTCCTCGACCGGCTCAGCGGCGGGCAGTTGTTCCTGAAGCTGGTCGGCACCGACGACGGGGCGGCCGACAAGGCGCTCGACCTGGAGGCGTACAACCGGGTGACCGGGGGTGCCCCGATCAACGTGGCGTTCCTGAGCGGCAGCCAGCGGTTCCGGGTGGCGGTGAGCCTGGCCCTGGGCATCGGCCAGTACGCGAGCAAGCAGCACCGGCCGATCGAGAGCGTCATCATCGACGAGGGGTTCGGCTGCCTCGACCGGGCCGGCCGGCAGGTGATGATCCAGGAGTTGCAGAACCTCCGCGGCCACCTCCACTGCATCCTCCTGGTCAGCCACCAGGAGGAGTTCGCCGACGCCTTCCCGGACGGCTACCGCTTCGAGCTGCAGGACGGGGCGACGCGGGTCAGCCGGTTCGAGCGGTGAGGGGCCGTCTTCCGGCGACTCCCCCACCTCGCTGGTGAGACCCGCCCCGCGGACGCTTCCGCGCGGAACGACCGCACGATTGCGAGAACGTCAAATCGCACGCCGGGCACACTTCGCGGGCCGCTTCCGGTGCTACCCTTCGCCACGGCCTTTTGCCGCCCCCACACCCCGAGAAACACCCGTGGCACGCATCACGTCGATGGCCGACCTCAGCACCCGGGAACTCCGGCACAAGTTCTTCAACTACTCGTGCCAGGCCCTGGAGCCGAACAACCACGTCTTCTACTACTGCGTCCAGCAGTTCGACGCCAACCCGAGCAAGCGGAAGGCGATCTTCATCTTCGACACGTTCCTGAAAGAACTCCTGGCGGAGTCGACCGGGGGCACGGTCGGCGGCGACCTGGACGCCGCCTACGACCTGCTGCGGCAGGTCAACGTGTACGACAAGGCCCAGTACGACGGGCAGATCACCCGGATCGGGGCGGCGGTCGGGAACATCAAGAAGGTCAAGACGTGGACCGGGAAGCTGTTCAACCGCGGGCTGGTGGCCGAGTACGCCCAGCCGAAGGCCGGGATGTTCGCGGCCGCCCAGAAGCAGATCGAGGGGCTGATGCGGTCGGACTGGTTCCGGGCGTTCGACACCAACACGACGGCCGTCGTCCCGGGCAAGTTCCCGGTCAAGATCCAGAAGTCGAGCCAGACCCTGACGTCCGTCGGCTTCGACCCGGACGAGATGGGCGTCTACTAAACATCGGAACCGAGGGACGCCGGCCGCGCGGGTCGGCCGGTTCGAGCGGCGGGGGGGGGGGGCCCACCGGGGCGCCAACCCCCCCCGCGGGACGGGCGCACCCCGGCCGCGCGGCGGGCCCCCGGGGGGGGGGGGGCGGCGGGGGGGGCCCGGGGGGGGCCCACCGC
>JANPKP010000744.1:0-4687 GCA_031426095.1 Gemmataceae bacterium | reverse complement strand
CCGCTGGCCAACCTGCCCGAAGAGTTGTGCCAACTCGATACGCTCCAGACCGTTTCGTTCGGGTTCTACCGGCCACTCCGCCAAGACGGCGAATGGAGGTGGGTCTACAAGTTCGGTCGTACTCCGAAAACCTTCACAGACCTGAACCCGCTGGCCGGGTTGACCTCCTTAACCGGCTTGGACCTGAGTACGTGCAAAGGGGTTACCGACCTGTCCCCGCTGGCCGGGCTGCGCGTGCTCGTAACTCTGGGCCTGAGCTACTGCAACGGCTTGACCGACCTGTCCCCGCTGGCCGGGCCGACCGCCCTCAAGTACCTCGATTTCAGCTTCTGTAGACGGGTGGCCGACTTAACTCCGTTAGCCGGGCTCAACGCCCTCACTTATCTGAACCTGACCTCCTGCGAGAGCCTTAATAACCTCTCCCCGCTCGTCGGGCTCACGGCACTCACCCACCTCGACCTCGGCTATTTCGTGGGTGGGGCGGACCTCTCCCCGCTCACCCGGATGGCCGCCCTGACCAGCCTCAACCTCGGCAAGGCGCGGAACACCCGCTTCGACGCACTCCGGCCACTTTTAGCGAGACTCGAAGAGCTTTGGTTGTACGGGGCGAGTTTCACGGATCTGCCCGACGAGGTGTGTGGCGAGGAACACGACGACAACGTCCTCGAACAGGTTCGTGCGTACTACTCGGACCTCGACGCCGGGGCGGTCACCGACGCCGAGGTCAAGCTATTCGTCCTCGGCAACGGCGGGGTCGGCAAGACGCAACTCGGTCGCCGGCTCTGCGGCGACGACTACGACGAGGCCGTCCCCAGCACCCACGGCGTCTAACTCCGCGAGTTCGCCGTTGAACGGTCCGGCTGTCACACCGAAGTCCGCGTCAACCTGTGGGACTTCGGCGGGCAAGACGTCTACCACGGCTCGCACGCCCTCTTCCTCCAGGGGCACGCCGTCTTCGTCGTCCTCTGGCACCCCGACTTCGAGAGCGGGGCCGTCGTCGAGAACGGCGTCCGCATGCGGCACCGGCCGCTCGCCTACTGGCTCGACTACGTCCGCGGCGTCGCCGCCCCCGGCTCCCCGGTCGTCCTCGTCCAGGCCCGCTGCGACGGCAAGGCCGACCGCTCGCCGCTCCCGCCCGTCGACCTCGACGGCCTCGCGGTCCGCACGCTCGAAGTGAGTGCCAAAACCGGCCGCGGGCTCGCCACCCTGCGGGCCGAAATCTGCGAGGCCGTCGGCGACCTCCTCGCCGCCCGCCCGCCGCAACTCATCGGCCGCGGCCGGGCCGCCGCCCGCGACCGGCTGCGCCAAATGCTCGCCGCCGACCAGGGCCGCCGGCCGGGCGACCGCCGGCACCGCACCCTGGGCGTCGATGAGTTCGAGGCCCTGTGCGCCGAGGTCGGCGGGGTCAGCAGCCCGGGTGCCCTGCTCACCTTTTTCCACCGCACCGGCGTCGTCTTCCACCAGCCCGGCGTGTTCGGCGGCCGCGTCGTTCTCGACCAGCAGTGGGCGCTCGACGCCATCTACTCGTTGCTCGAACGCGGCAAGGTCTTGCCCCTGTTCCGCAACCGCGGCCGCTTCACCCGGGACGACCTCGGGCGGATCGCCTGGCAGGGCCACGCCGAGGCCGACCAGGACGTCTTCCTCGGCATGATGGAGAGCTGCGGCATCTGCTTCCGCGTCCGCGAGAACGCCGGCGGGGTGCGGGAGTACGTCGCCCCGGAATTGCTCCCGGCGTTCTCCGACGCCCGCCGCGACCTGCTCGCCGGCCGCATCCCGGCCGACGCCCCGCACGCCACCGCCACCGCCCGCTTCCCGTTCCTGCACGAGGGCGTCCTCCGCACGCTCCTCTCCCGCATCGGGGCGAAGGCCGGCGACACCGCCGTGTACTGGAAGTACGGCTGCTGGTTCTACGAGGAGACCACCGACGGCCGCGCGATGGTCGAGACCGACCTGGACGGCGAGGCCGACCGCGTCTCGGGGGCGGTCACGTTCAAGGCGTGGGGCCGCGACCCGGTGCGGCTGCTCGAACCGCTCCTGGCCGAACTCGACGCGGTCACGGCCGGCCGGCCGCCGGACGTGGTCCGCTCGTGGGACGGCCGCCCCCCGCGGAGTACGACCGACGCGGAGGCCGACACGCCGTTCGTGGTGCGGGGGATGGACGCCCTCGCCCCGGCCGACCCGCCGGACGACGGGCGGACCGAGGTGTGCATCTCCTACGCCCACGGCGACGACCTGACCGACGCCGGCCTCCGCCGCGGGCGGCTCGTGGACGACCTGCAGCCGGCCATCGCGGGGTGGGGGTACCGCGTCCGCCGCGACCGCGACGTGCTCCGCGACGGCGACCTCATCCACGACTTCATGCTCGCCCTCGGGCAGGCCGGGCGGGTCGTCGTCGTCCTCAGCGACAAGTACCTGCGGTCGGTCTACTGCATGACCGACCTGCACCACATCTTCGAGAAGGCGAGCGGGGCCAAGAAGGCGTTCACGAGCCGCGTCGTCCCGGTCGTCCTCGACGACGTGAGGATCGACGGGTGGCGGGACCGGGCCGGGTGGGCCGCCCACTGGCAGGCCGAGTTCCAGGAGATGGAGCGGCACTTCGACCACCTGGGGGCGGAGGACCGCGCCCTGTGCGTCCGCGTCAAGCAGTGGCACGCGGCCGTCGGCGACATGCTCGCCTTCCTGGCCGACGTCCTCACCGTCCGCGGCGAGGCGGCCATCCGGGCCGACGGCTTCCGGGCCGTCCGGGCGCTGCTCGACCGCCGCTAAGGGGGTCCCGTCACCCCTTCGCGGCGGCGCGGACGGCGGCGGCGAAGCCGCGGGGGTCGCGGACGCCGGCGAGAGTCACCACCCGGCCGGTCCTGGTCGTGACCACCACCCGGCCCACCCCCAGACGCCGGCCGACGGGGCCGGCCGCGGCCCGGGCGTCGGCCACGTCGGAGAGCCACACGGCCGTGTCCGGCGGCCAGCGGAAGCCGCGGTCGATCAGGAGCGCCCGGTCGGTCAGCCGGTACGTGTACGTGATCGTGCGATAGGCCCAGAAGGCGAGGACGGTGGCCCACACGACGGCGTCGACGCCGAAGAGGACGAGCGACCCGCTCCGGTCGGCGAACGCCGACAGGTCGTCGAGGTACCAGCGGCCGGTGAGCAGGACGAGGGAGGCGGCGGCGGCGGCGGCGAACACGGGCAGCATCGCCCGCCCGTCGTACCCCCGCCAGAGGTGGTCCCGCATCGGACTCCCGGGGCGGCCCGATGACGCTCGCTCCATCTTTCCCGTCCTCGATTATGACCGGGGCCGAACGGCGTTGCGTCCGCCGTGCGAGACCCACACGCACACGCGAAAGAATTAGCCGAAAAGTGGCCCTTCGGTGTCCGAAACCCCTGCACTCGCTAACTTTTTAGATGGTACGCTGTCGCAACGGTGGTCCGCCGGCCCCCGCCGGCCGCGCACCCGCATACCCCAACGATGCCTTCGGCGCTCTCCCGCCGGGCCATTATCGCACTCCCGAACCAGTAGCGGCCCATGAATTACCTCGCCCAGCGCCGCGCCGAACTCCTCCGGGGCCTCGCCGCCGACGGGGCCGACACCCTGCTCGTCACCGCCCCCGTGAACGTCACCTACCTCACGGGCTTCACCGGGGATTCGAGCTTCCTCGTCCTCACCGCCAAGGCCACCGTCCTGGTCACCGACGCCCGCTTCGCCGAGCAGCTCAAGGAGGAGTGCCCGGCGCTCGACGTGCACGTCCGGCCGCACACCAAGACGGTGTACGACGCGGCCGGCGAGGTGCTGACCAAAGCGGGGGCGAAGGCCGTCGCGGTCGAGGCCAACCGCATCACCGTGGCCGAGCTGGAGACGCTCAACGGGCTCTCCGGGAAGCTCACCTTCGTGCCGCTGGCGAACCGCGTCGAGAACCTGCGGGCCGTCAAGGACCCGTCCGAGATCGAGGCCGTCCGCGGGGCCGTCCGGGTGGCCGAGCGGGCGTACCGGATGTTCGTCGCCACGATCCGGGAGGCGGACACCGAGAAGGACCTGGCCGACTCGATGGAGGCGTACCTGCGGCGGGCCGGGGCGAAGGCGGCGTCGTTCCCGGTGATCGCCGCCGTCGGCGACCGGGGGGCCCTGCCGCACTGCCCGCCGAGCCCGACCCGGGTCCTCGGCGACGGGAGCAAGCTGCTCGTCGACTTCGGGGCCGACTGCGGGTACAAGTCGGACATCACCCGCACCGTCCGGTCGCCGTTCGGCACGTCGCCCACCCGGCGGAACAAGCACGAGCGGGTCGGGTTCGACCTGGAGACCGTCCACGCCACGGTGGTCGCCGCCCAGGACGCGGCGTTCGCGGCCATCCGCGGCGGGGCGAAGGCCAAGGACGTGGACGCGGCCGCCCGCAAGGTGATCCACAAGGCCGGGTTCGGGGAGTACTTCACCCACGGCCTCGGGCACGGGCTGGGGCTGGAGGTCCACGAGGCCCCGCGGGTCCGGGCCGACTCGGCCGACGTGCTGGAGGCCGGCATGATCCTGACCGTCGAGCCGGGCATCTACATCCCCGAGTGGGGGGGCGTCCGGGTCGAGGACGACGTGCTCGTGACGCGCGACGGGTGCGTCCGCCTCACCAGTCTGCCGCGCGACCTGTCCGCCGTCCTGTAACGCCCTATCATGCCTCTACTCTGGCACAGCCCCCGCCCCGCCCCG
>JANPKP010000743.1:0-6801 GCA_031426095.1 Gemmataceae bacterium | reverse complement strand
CTACATCGAGACCGTCGGCTGCCAGATGAACGTGCTCGACAGCGAACTCGTCGTCGCCGCCCTCCGCAAGAACGGGTACACCCTCACCGACGTGCCGGCCGACGCCGACGTGTTCCTGTTCAACACCTGCTCCGTCCGCGAGCACGCCGAGGAGAAGACGTACTCGGCCCTCGGCCGCGTGCGGACGCTCAAGCTCGCCAACCCGGCCGCCGTCGTCGGCGTCCTCGGGTGCATGGCCCAGAAGGACCAGGAGCTGGTGCGGAAGCGGGCCCCGTTCGTGGACATGGTCGTGGGCACCGGCCAGCTCGCCCGGGTGCCGGAACTGGTGGCCGCGGTGCGGGCGACGCGCACCCCGCAGTACGCCCTGAGCCTGGGCCGGGCGGACGCCGGGCGGCACGAGGTGGAGGCGAGTTTCGTCAGCTACGACCCGGCCCGCGACCCGTCGATGCGGCCGACCGCGTTCCAGGCGTTCGTCCGCGTGCAGATCGGGTGCGACAAGTTCTGCACGTACTGCGTCGTCCCGTCCACCCGCGGCCCCGAGCAGGGCCGCCCGCCCGAACACATCCTGGCCGAAGTCCGCCAGTTAGTCGAACAGGGCTGCAAGGAGGTGACGCTCCTCGGGCAGACGGTGAACAGCTACGAGTTTACCCACGGCGACGGCCGCCGCACGCGGTTGAGCGATCTCCTCGCCCACATGCACGACGTGCCAGGCCTCGACCGCATCAAGTTCGTGACCAACTACCCGAAGGACATGACCGACGACCTGCTCGACGCCGTGCGGGAGCTGCCGAAGGTGGTGAAGTATCTGCACGTCCCCGTTCAATCGGGCTGCGACGAGGTGCTGAAGCGGATGAAGCGGAACTACACGGCCGGGTTCTACCGCGACATGCTCGCCCGCTGCCGCGAGAAGGTGCCGGGTGTGGCCGTCAGCTCCGACTTCATCGTCGGCTTCTGCGGCGAGACGGACGCGAGCTTCGACAAGACGATGGACCTCGTGCGGGAGGCGAAGTTCAAGAACAGCTTCATCTTCAAGTACAGCGAGCGGGCCGGCACGAAGGCCGCCGACCGCTACCCGGACGACGTTCCGGAGGTGGTGAAGAAGCGCCGCAACAACGACCTCCTCGCCGTCCAGAACGCGAACAGCCTGGCCGACCACCGCTCGCAAATCGGCACGGTGGCGGACGTTTTGGTGGAAGGCCCGAGCAAGCTGGCGTCGAAGGCCGACCGCCCGGTGGACCAGATGACCGGCCGGAGCATGACCGACCACATCGTTGTCTTCGACGCCCCCGCGAGGCTGGCGGGGAGTGTGGTGCGGGTGGCCATCGACGACGCCAGCTCGTTCACGCTTTACGGCCGGGTGGTGACGGGGGAGACGGTGGGCGTCGCGAGCGGGGACACCGCCGAACCCGCCCCCGCCGTGCGGCCGGGGCGGTTCAGTCTCCAGGTGGTGTGACGATGGTGCCGCCCGACGTGATGCTGGATGTCCGCCGGCACCTCGCGGCCCTCGAAGCCGAAGAGGGCTTGCGGGTTCTCTTCGCCGTCGAGTCGGGCAGCCGGGCGTGGGGGTTCGCGTCCACCGACAGCGACTACGACGTGCGGCTCGTGTACGTCCGCCGGCCCGAGTGGTACTTGTCGATCAACCTGGAATCGAAGCCGGACGTGATCGGGCGGCAACTGCCCGGCGACATCGACCTGAGCGGGTGGGACGTGCGGAAGGCGCTCAAACTATTCGCCAAGTCGAACCCGGCACTGAACGAGTGGCTCGACTCGCCCGTGGTGTACCGGGACGACGGCCGGTTCGCCGGCGAGTTGCGAGCGCTCCTCCCGGCGTTCTTCTCCCCCGCGGCCGGCCTGCACCACTACCTGCGGATGGCCCGCGGCAACTTTCAGGCGTACCTGCAGGGGCCGACTGTCCTACTGAAGAAGTACCTGTACGTCCTCCGCCCGGTCCTCGCCGCCCACTGGATCGAGCGCGGCCGGGGGCCGGTGCCGATGCCGTTCGACGCTCTGCTGACCACGCTCGACGCCGGAACCGCTCTCCGCGGCGAGATCGACACCCTCCTGGCCCGCAAGTCGAGCGGCGAGGAACTGGACGAGGGGCCGCGTCTGCCCGCCGTCCACGACTTCGTCTCGGCCGAGATGGACCGGCTCGAAGCGGCGGTGGCGGACGCCCCGAAGCCGCAGCTCGACGTGGGGCTGCTCGACGACTTGTTCCGGCGGACGCTCGGGGTGGCCGCATGACTACCGCCGCTTCCGCCGAGCTGCTCGCCGGGTGGGCCGTCCGCGACGCCGACCGCGGGCGGCGCAACCTCGCCGCCCTCGCGTCCCACCTCGGGGCCGACGGGTACGCCGAGTTGCTGCCGGCCCTCGGGCGGCTTCTGCCGCGGACGCCCGACCCGGACATGGCGCTGAACAACCTCGAACGCCTGCTCGCCCAGCCGGCGGCGCGCGAGCAACTCCCGGCCCTGCTCGAACACCGGGCGCGGGGGCTCGACGCCGCCCTGTACCTGCTCGCCACGTCGCAGTTCTTCGCCGACACGCTGGCCGTCAACCCGGACTTCCTCGACACCGTCCGCAACCCGCCCCGCCGCCACCCGGCCCCGGCCGAGTTGCTCGCCGAACTCCGGGCCGAGGTCGATGCCGCCCCGGACGACCCGTCCGTGCTGCGGGCCTTCCGCCGCTTCCGCCACCGGCACACGCTCCGGCTCGGCATCAACGACGTGATCCGCGACCGGCCGCTCGAAGAGGTCACGCGGGAACTCTCCCGGCTCGCGGACGCGTCCCTCGAAGTCGCCCTCGACCACGCCCTGCGGACGGTCGGCAACCGCTTCGGCACGCCCGCCGGCGGCGACGGGAAGCCGGCGAAGGTGGCGGCCCTCGCCTTCGGTAAGCACGGCGGCGAGGAGCTGAACTACAGCAGCGACATCGACCTGATGTTCGTCTACGACGCCGACGGGGAGACGACCGGCCGGCGGTCCGCCGTGGGCAACGCCGAGTTCTTCGCCCGCGTCGTCAGCGAGGTCGTGCGGCTGCTGTCGAGCCTGACCGACCGGGGGTTCGCGTACCGGGTCGACCTGCGGCTGCGGCCCGAGGGGGGCCGCGCCCCGCTCGCCCGGTCGCTGGCCAGCACGCTCAGCTACTACGACACGATGGGCCGGACGTGGGAGCGGCAGGCCCTCATCAAGGTGCGGGCGGCGGCCGGCGACCCGGCCCTGGGGAAGGGGTTCGTGCGGGCCATCGAGCCGTTCGTGTACCGCAAGTACATGAGCTTCGCCGAGATCAACGAGGTGAAGGCTCTGAAGCGCCGCATGGAGTACCAGGCGACCCGGGCCGGGACCGACGACCAGGACGTGAAGACCGGCTGCGGCGGCATCCGCGACATCGAGTACACGGTGCAGTTCCTCCAACTCCTGAACGGCGGCGACCTCCCGGCGGTGCGGCAGCGGAACACCCTTCTCGCCCTCGAAGCCCTCGAGATCGCCGGCTGCCTGACCGCCCAGGAGACGTACATCCTCTCGGACGCCTACCGCTTCCTCCGCAAGACCGAGCACCGCCTGCAACTCCTGTTCGACCTGCAAACCCACCGCCTGCCGGCGTCCGCCGAGGAGCTTCGGAAGCTGGCGCTGCGGATGGGCTACTCGCACAGGAGTCAGGAATCGGGGGTCAGGATTCAGGAAAGCAAAGACTTGGCCACCGCCCCTCCCCTGGCTCCTGACTCCCGGCTCCTGACCCCTCAGAAAAGGTCGCCCCTCGACGAGTCCGGCCCGCCGCCGCTCGACACGCGGGACCTCCTCCTGGACCCGCTCGACCAGTTCCTCAAGGACTTGGCGGACAAGACGACGGTGAACCGGACCATCCTCAACCACCTCCTCCACCAGACGTTCCCGGACTCCGGCGGGGCGGCCGCCGAGCCCGAGTCGGACCTCGTCCTCGCCCCCGACCCGGACGAGGCGACGGTCAAGGCGGTCCTCGGCAAGTACCCGTTCCGGGACGCGGCGGCGGCCTACCAGAACCTCATGGGGCTGGCCCGCGAGTCGGTCCCGTTCCTGTCCGCCCGCCGCTGCCGGCACTTTCTCGCCAGCATCGCCCCGCCGCTGCTCCGGGCCGTGGCCGACACGCCGGACCCGGACGCCGCCCTCACCAACCTGGAGCGTGTGTCGGCGTCGCTCGGGGCGAAGGCCGTGCTGTGGGAACTCTTCAGCGTCAACCCGCCGACGCTGAAGCTCTACGTCGACCTGTGCGCCGGCAGCCCGTTCTTGTCCGGGCTGCTCATCAACAACCCGGGGATGATCGACGAGCTGCTCGACAGCCTCGTGCTGAACCAGCCGCGGACGCTCGACGAGCTCCGCCTCGAACTCGCGGAACTCTGCCGCGGGGCGAGCGACACGGACACCATCCTCCACAGCTTTCAGGACAAGGAACTGCTGCGAATCGTCGTCGGCGACCTGCTCGGCAAGGCCGACGTGCGGCAGACCACGGCCGCCCTCTCGGACCTCGCGGAGGCGGTGCTGAATCAGGTGTTCGACCTGCAAGGGCCGGTGGTGCGGGGGCGGTTCGGCGTCCCGCGGTGTCCCAAGTCCGCAAGTCCCAGGTCGCAAGTCGAAGGCGGGGTTCCCGACTTGCGACCTGCGGACTTGGGACTTGAGACGGTCCCGTGCCGCTACGCCGTCCTCGGCATGGGCAAGCTCGGCGGGCGGGAGATCAGCTACCACAGCGACCTCGACCTGCTCCTCATTTACGAGGGCGAAGGGGCCACGGAGCCGGCCCCCGGTGCGACCGGGCGGTTCGAGCCGACGACGAACGCCCACTACTTCACGGAGCTGGCCCAGCACGCCATCCGGGCGCTGAGCCGGGCCGGGCCGATGGGCCGGCTCTACGAGGTGGACATGCGGCTGCGGCCGACCGGGAAGTCGGGCAGCCTCGTCCTGTCGCTCGCCGAGTTCACGCGGTACTACGCCGGCGGGGCGGCCCAGCTCTGGGAGCGGCAGGCCCTCACCCGCGGGCGGGTGGTGCGGGGCGACCCGGCGTTCGCGTCCGGGGTGGCGGCGGCCGCGCGGGCGGCGACGCTCGGGCGGGCGTGGTGCCCGGCGCTGGTGGACGACATCCGCGGCATGCGCGAGAAGATGGAGGCCGCGTCCCCGACCCGGAGCCTGAAGCGGGGGCCGGGCGGGCTGGCCGACGTGGAGTTCCTCGTCCAGCTCCTGCAGCTCAAGTACGGGACGGCGTGCCCGGCGGTGCTCAGGCCGAACGTCTGGGACGCCCTCGACGCGGCCGAGGGGTGCGGCCTCCTGGCCCCGGCCGACGCGGCGGCGCTGCGGGAGGGGTACTCCTTCCTCCGGCTCGTGGAGGCCCGCCTGCGGGTGGTGGCGGACCGCCCGCTCAACGACCTCCCGGACGCGGCCGACGACCGGGCGAAGTTGGCCCGCCGCCTCGGGTTCGCGGCCGACGGGAGCGGCCGCCCGGCGTCCGACCGCTTCCTCGCCGAACTCAAGCGGGTGACGACCCAGGTCCGCAAGCTGTACGCGGCGCTGACCCGGAAGGAGCGGTCGTAGGGCGGGCCGGTCGTGCGGATTCGTCAAGTCGTGCCGGTCGGGCGGTCGATACCGAGGGTGTGAAGCCCTGCCGCGCGATCGCCGTCGGCCCGCTCGCCGCCCTGCTCCTGGCCGGGTGCGCGGACCTCGACCTGCTCCGCCGCAAGTGCCCGCTGGCGGCCGACGCGGAGGCCGTCGCCGACCGCCCGGCCCCGGACGCGGCGTACCGCGTCGGCTGTCCGGACGTGCTCGAAGTCACCTTCGCCGACCGGCCCGAGTGGGACGCCGCCGCGGCCGTCGACCTCGACGGCCGGCTCCCCCTCGGCCGGCCCGAGAGCCCCCGCGTCGAGGGGCTCACGCTCCGGGAAGCGAACCTCGCGGTGGCGAAGGCGGCGGGGGTGCCGGCCGACCGCGTCGCCCTCCAACTGGCGGCCCCCCGGAGCGGGCGAGTCTACCTCCACGGGCCGGTCCGCGGGCGGCTGCGGGTGCTGGCGTACCAGGGGCCGGAGCCGGTCATCGACTTCCTCCGGCGGGTCGGCGGGCTGCCCCCGGGGTCGAAGTTGAGCAACGTCCACGTGGTCCGCCCGAACGTCGCGGCCGGGGCCAGGCCGGAGCTGTTCCACATCGACGTGGAAGCCGTCCTCGGCGGCAACGGGCGGACGAACCTCGCCCTGCGGCCGTCGGACCAGGTGTACGTCGGCGAGACCCGGCGGTCGAGCTTCTCCCGCGCCCTGCCCGACTGGGTCGGCCCGGCCTACCGCAAGCTCTCCGGGCTGCTACCGGACGACTGGTGGCCGTGTAAGTGGCCGAAGCGGGACGCGGCGACGATGGAACGCGGATGACGCGGAGAGGACGCGGATGGAGAGGATCGGACCGGAGTAGGGTTGAGGCGAGAGTTGGTGTTGTGGCCCCGGCTTGGAAGCCGGGGCCGCAAGATTCCCGGCCCTCTTCACCCGGCTTCTCTCTGATCCTCTCCATCCGCGTCCTGATCCGCGTCATCCGCGTTCCATTGTCTCCAACCTCACTTCCGCTTGCCCCCAGCTTGCCACGGCGGTATAGCCCCCCGGTTGCTCCACGCCACCCGGAGGGGGACCGACCATGCCCGCCCGCACCACCCGCGGCCGACTCGTTCGCCGGCTCGCCCTCGCCGCCCTCACCGGCACTACCGCCGGCGGGCCGGCGGTCGCCCAGAGCCCGCCCAAGCCGCTGCCGACCAACCTCGCCGCCACGTCCACGCCGGCCGAGCCGGAAAAGCGGGTCGTCGCCTACG
>JANPKP010000742.1:0-2897 GCA_031426095.1 Gemmataceae bacterium | reverse complement strand
GGGGGGGACCGACCGCTACTGTGTACTGTGCGGGGCCGGCGCCCCCCCCTCGCGGCCCGGGCACCCCACCCGGGCCCGCGGACGCCGGCCCCCACGGATCGGCCTCCATGACCCGCCCCGCCCTTCTCGTTGCACTGCTCGCCGCGAATCCCGCCCCCGACAGGCGGACGGGAGCCTGCCGGCAATCGACTTCCTCCACCCCGCGGCCGGCAGCCAACTCATCGATAAGGGCGTGGACGCCGGCTTCCCGTTCCGCGGGCCGAAGCCGGACCTGGGGGTGTTCGAGAAGTAGGATGGAGGGATGCCGTCCGCCTCGCTGACGTACTGGACCACGGAACGAACGCCGCGTCTGGCGGCGGTCGACGCCCAGTGCGCCGCGTCGCTCGCCGCGGTACCGGCGGCCGGGCCGCTCGCGGACGAGAACCTGCGGGGATACGTGGTGCTGTTGAGCGCCCACTTCCAGGGCTTCTGCCGCGACCTGTACACGGAGGCGGCGCAGGTCGTCGTGTCGAAGGTGCGGCCCAAACTTCGGCCGCTCATCGAGGAGCAATTCCTGGCCCAACTCGGCCTCAATCACGGCAACCCGACGGCCGAAACCCTGGCCCGGGACTTCGGCCGATTTCAGTTCCATCTGCTGCCGGCCCTCGCCCTCGACCCGGCCAACGCCCTCCGGCGGCAGCACCTCGCGGCCCTCAACAAGTGGCGAAACGTGGCCGCTCATCGGATCACCCCCACGCCCGAACCACTGTCCCTCCCCCTCATCCGGGTCTGGCGGGAGTCGTGCGACGGGCTGGCGGTAGCCCTGGACGGAATCATGTATCATTACCTCCGCGCGTCGCTCCGGCGGAAGCCGTGGCGCTGACGCCCACCGAGGGAGGGTCGGCCGTGCGTGACGAAGAACCCCTGCCGCGCGTTGTGACGCCCCCGCAATTCCGTGTGGGGGATCGGGTCCGGATTCGCTACGGTCGGAAGGAGGCAGGGCGTATCGTGGAGCTGCGCGGTCCGCTCGGGCCGGGCGGTGCCCAGGTTTATGGGGTGAGCTACCGCGCGTGGCCGGAACCGCGTTATACTGAGGTATTGGAGACCCAACTCATCCGCCTGCCGCCGAAGGTCAAGGCCGCCCCGCCCGCTCCTTCGCCAACTCCGCCAGCCGCCTGAGGTCGAGCTTGCCGCTGCCCAGGAGCGGCAGGGCCTCGACGCGGTAACAGTCCCGCACGTCCGGCACCCACAGGTTCGGCAGGCCGCGCCCGCCGAGGGCGTCGAGCAGGCCGGGCAGCTTTCCTTCCAGCTCCGGCAGGTAGAGGACCACCAGCCGCTCGCCCCGCTTCTCGTCGGGGACGGCGGCCACGGCCAGGGCCCGGTCGCCGCTGCCGCCGAGGGCGTCGTGCAGCTCGTCGTCGAGCTTCTCCAGCGGCACCATCTCGCCGCCGATCTTGGCGAACCGGCTCAGCCGGCCCGTGATGCGGACGAACCCCGTGTCCTCGACGCGGCCCACGTCGCCGGTGTTGTACCAGCCGCCGAACACCACCCCCTTCGTCTTGGCCGGCTGGCCGAGGTAGCCGCTCATGACGTTCGGGCCCTTGCAGCAGAGGACGCCGTCCTCGCCGGGCGGGAGCGGCGTCAGCGCCTCCGGCTCGAACGCCCGCACGCACACGCCCACGAGCGGCCGGCCCACGGTGCCCACCGTGTTGCACGTCTCCGTCACGCCTTTGGTCGTCACGTCGGGGAGGTTGGTGGAGACGACGGGCGAGAGTTCGGTGCAGCCGTACCCTTCGAGCGGGCGGACGGCGAACTTCGCCTCGAACTCGTCCTGGAGCTTCACCGGCAGCTTCTCGGCCCCGCAGATGAGCAGCCGCAGCGAGCGGAAGTCGTCGGCCCCGCAGCGGCGGAGGTAGAAGCGGAGGAAGGTGGCGGTCGAGAGCAGCAGGGTGGCCCGGTGCCGGCGGGAGAGGTCGCCCACCTCCTTAGCCTGCCGGGGGTCGGGGAAGTAGACCGACGACGCCCCGCACACGAGCGGCATCCAGAGCCCGACGGTGTACCCGAAGCTGTGGAAGAACGGCAGGACCGAGAGCAGCACGTCGGCCGGCCGGAGATCGACCGTCCGCACCATCGCGTCGGCGTTCGACCCGACGTTGCGGTGGGTCAGCACCACCCCCTTCGGCTCGCCCGTGCTGCCGCTGCTGAAGATGACCGTGAGCACGTCGTCGGGCGTGTGCCGGTGCAGGCCGAGGACGAACCGCTCGATCACCCACCCGGGGAGCAGCAGGGCCATGAGGAAGGTGCGGACGCGCTGCCCCTTCGTGACGGAGGCCAGTACGTCTTCGAGGTGGATGGCGGTCACGCCCTCGGGGAGCGTCAGCGGGGCCCGGCTCAGGAATCGCTTGGCGGTGACGACCACCGTGAGGCCCGCCTGCCGAATCGCGGAGTTCACGGCGTCCGGGCCGGCCGTGTAGTTGAGGTTCACCGACGGCTTGCCGAGGTACGCCAGCGCGAGGTTGGTGAGGGTGCTGCCGAGGCCGGTCGGGAGCCAGACGCCGACGTGCGTGGAGGCGGCCACCCGCGGCTTCAGGTAGCGGGCGACGCACACGGAGCCGACGAAGACTTTGCCCCAGGAGAGGACGCGCTCGGGGCCGGCGGAAACGTCCACGGCGCAGCGGCGGAACAGCTCGCGGGGGCGGACGGCCCGGCGGACGAACGCCCGGTGGACGAGCGGGGTGCGGTCGCTCTCGGCCACGGAGCAGTCGGCCATCGCCTCGCGGACGGCGAGCTGGAGGGCGGGGGCCGTCCAAAAACCTCTCCCCCCGGCCCCCAGCCCCCGGGCCGGGGGGGGGGGGTGGAGGGGGGGGGGGGTTTGGGGCGCCACCCGAACCGCGGGCGGGGGGGGGGGGGGGGGGGCG
>JANPKP010000741.1:0-1901 GCA_031426095.1 Gemmataceae bacterium | reverse complement strand
CGGCAGGAGTTCGACGCCCGGACGGTGCCGGTCCGGCTGGTCCGCAAGGTGCACCTCAACTACGTCGACGCCCGGCACAGTAAGGAGCCGCTCCAGCCGCCCGAGCAGCTCAAGGACGCGGAGGTGGTCGCCCCCGCGGCGGCCGTGCCCGGGGGGCCGCCGGCGTCGGGGTCGCCGGGCGTGACCGGCGACCGGCCGGGGATGACGCCGGGCGGCACGGGCCCCGGCGGGCAGGTGTTCGGCGGCGGCGCGGACGTGAACAGCGTGCTGATGGCCAACAAGAAGCGGTACATCCAGGTCACCCCCCAGGTCCGCCGAATGCCGGTGGCGATGGCGGTGACGGTCGATCAAGCCTACGTGCAGGACTTCGAGATCGCCCTGGCGAACATGCCGCTCCGCTTCCAGATCACGCAGACCCACTGGCAGCGGTTCCGCGGGGCCCTGCCGGCGACCCCGGGGGCGGCCGGGGCCGACCTGACGAGCGGGGCCGCCGGCGAGGGCGGGCCGGTGATGCGGAGCGGGGCAGTCCAGCAGGGGTTCGGCGGCCGCCCGGACGACCCGTACAACACCGCCCCGAAGCTCCCGCCCCCGCTCCCCCCGCCCGGCGGGGCCGCTCCGGGCACGCCCGGCACCCCCGGCCCGGGCGGCACGTCGACCACCACCGTGTCCGAGGACCAACTGACGGCCGGGCTCCTCGACGTGACCGTGTACGGGGTGGTGTCGCTGTACGAGAAGTACGACCAGAAGGAGGCGGACGCCGCGGCCGCCGCCGCCGGCGGGCTGCCGGCGAAGTAGTGTAACGGCCCGGCCAACACCGCCCGCCGCCCCGCCGTTGTGCGGGTGTGGCGGGCGAAGCCCCCTCCCCCCGCGGAACCCCCGGAACAGGACGACAGTCATGGCCAAGGCGAAAGACGCGAAGCCGGCGAAGGCGAAGGGCAAGGGCGGCGGGGGCGGCGGCAACCTCCTGGGGATGCTGCTCAAGAACAGCAAGTACCTGGCCATCGGGGTCGGCGGGGTCGGCCTCGCCGCCTGCCTCGGCTCGGGCGTCATGTCGATGCTGGAGGCCAAGAGCCCGGCCGACCTGGCCAACGGGGTCGACAGCCAGCTCAAGCGGATCGACGCCGGGGTCCGCGGGACCGACGGGGAGAAGCCCGACGACCTCCCCGCGTGGGTGGACAAGTCGAAGAAGATCCCGGACGTGCCGGCCGAGCGGTTCGCCCTGACGTTCCCGTTCTTCAACCCGGTCAAGAACCCGGACGCCAAGCGGGAGAACCCGGCCGTGTACGGCATCGACGAGGTCCAGGTCGACCTCGTGCGGGCGGCCATGCGGGGGTACGACATCGGCCCGGACGCGAACGGCGAGCCGCAGATCGCCGTCCTCTCGACCCGCACCATCGGGACGGCGAACAAGACCCAGACGCTCAAGGCCCTCAACGACATCCAGGCCGACCCGCGGCGGAGGGTCAAGCCGCAGGCCCCGCCGCGGCCCGGCTTCCCGGGGGCGGCCCCGGCCGGGGGCCCGCCGCCGGGAACCGACGGGGCTTACGGGGTGGCCTCGGCCGGCGGGTTCGACACCGGCGGCCGGCGGTCCGAGGAGGCGACGATCGCCTACATCCCGCTCAAGGACCTGGTCAAGTCGAACAAGTTCCCGGCCATGACCGTCATCCCCCTGCGGATGGTGGTGATCCACGCCACCTACCCGCTCAAGCGGCAGCTGGAGGAGATGAAGCGGGCCCTGCGGATGCCGTCGGTCGCCGAGACGGCCAAGTACGGCCCCCGGTTCGACGGGTACGAGGTCAAGCGGAAGGTGTACGGGGCCAACGGCAAGGTGATCCAGGACTGGGCGGACTACAAGTACGAGGACCAGTACGACGAGCGGATCGACGCCGTCAAGCTCGCCG
>JANPKP010000740.1:0-5707 GCA_031426095.1 Gemmataceae bacterium | reverse complement strand
GTTCGCTACCTGCCGGTCAGTAGCCACCCTGTAGCAACCAAGGTGAAACATGAAATTCGACAGCCCAAGCGAGCAGCTTTTCTTCACGACAGTCCGCATCGAGACAGTCACTGCTGCCGGTATGGGTACTGGGACGGGCTTCGGCTTTCTCTACGACCATCATCCGACCCAGCAGTTCCCGTTCATCGTTACGAACAAGCACGTCATCAAGAACGCGCACATGGGTCGTCTGCTCTTTACAAAAGAGCAAGGCAATTCTCCACTCGTTGGGCAGAGGGTAGACGTTGACATCGGCAACTTTGAGCAACAATGGCACGGGCATCCTGATCCCGACATTGATGTTGCGATTATGCCGTACCTCCCTCTCCTCACCCAGTTGCAAAGCCAAGGGCAGTCCATCTTCTTCAAGCCATTCCCTCACAAGATGATTCCGAGCGAACAGCAGTTGATGGAACTAGATGCACTGGAAGAGATTGCATTTGTCGGCTACCCGAATGGCATCTTCGATTCAAAAAACCTGTTGCCGATTCTGCGTCGGGGGACGACAGCCACCCCACTTCAGATCAACTACGAAGGCAAACCCATCTTCTTGGTTGACGCTTCTGTCTTCCCAGGTTCGAGCGGTAGCCCAGTCGTAATCTGCAACCACGGTGGATTTGCGACGAAGTCAGGATTCTCTGTCGGAACCCGTGTGCTGCTGCTGGGCATCATCTCCAGTGTTCTGGTCCAAAGGAGTAACAACCTGTTGGAATTCATTGCCGTGCCAACCGCAATTACGACACCCGGTGTCCGAACAATGCAGATGATTGACTTGGGCGTAGTATTCAAAGCCTCGGTCATCGTTGAAACGGTACTGGACTTCATCAAAAAGCACGGGATACCGCTGACTTAACTACTGATCGACGGCAACTTCAACTCCTGTGGAAATGCCGGTCATTCTTCGAGAGCAGCGACCGTTGCGGGTATGACCGAGCGAGGTGCGATAGGAACGGGGACTGTGCCAGCTTGATCCTGTGCTGTTCCGGGCGGTGATTTGAAGTCGGCTGTGCGTCTCATGGATTCTGGGGCGAGAAGGTTGAACATCAAGGGGGGGAAAGCACCTCCACGATCAAACCACCTGTTCCCTGACGAGGAAGAACTTCAGATTTTCTTGGTTGCGGGTGATGCGACCACTTTTTTTGAGTCTAAAGATTGCCTGATCGACCATCGAACGTAACTTCTTGGATTGGCCATCGTACCCTTCAAGTAGTTTCTGCGTGAGATCAGACATGGAGAGGCCGTCCTTGCTATCAAGAAGCAGATTTTCAATCAGAGTCAGCAATGGGACATGAACAGCTTCGGTGCTGGAATTCTCAGTGTCTGGCGTCGGACGAGTGGATGCCGTATTAGCCACGACACTCGGATGAATTTGTTGCGTCTGGAGCGCAATATGCCGGCGAATAAGTTGGACCTCACATACTTTTTCAGCAAGTGCTTTCTCGATTTCGGCAGTTTCTCTCAGAAGGTTCGATTCAATTTGTTTCAGGTGTGCGAGCAGACGCTTCATCTCGGAATTGTCAGCAACGCTGTCCAAGTTTGTCTCCATGAAGTAATTCTCCACCCATTCTGAAGCACCGCCAGCAAGCCGCAAGGCGATGTCGTTCGTGGTCCAGATTAACACTGACGGGAACGGGCTTACCCGCCTTCCACCATGACCACTTCAAGCCCCGCTTTCTTCGCCTTCCTCACCATGTCCGCCGTGCCTCTCCCGCCAGGGAACGCCACGACGAGGTCGGGCTTCTCCTCAAGCATCTTCTGGTTGCGAATCGGGCCGGCAGCACGGCCATGTTTTTTCCAGTCGGCGGGATGAGCTTCGACGGTGACGCCTCTGGCGGCTCCCCATTCGCCGGCCAGCCGATCCGCACCGTTCGCGTCCCCGTGGATCAAGACAGTGAAGCCATGTGCAACGTGCAGGCGGTCGAGCGTCTCGAACAGAAGCTCCCGGTTGCTGAATTCTCTGCCGCCCGTGATAAGCACACGCATCCGGCGATCCTCCCTGGCTGGCTCACTCGCTGAATTCCTTGAACCGCCTTGTCGTCACTCGGATGTACTCAGACCCTCCTTGGCCGTGCCGCCGCAGGCTGTCATTCAAGTTGTGCGATCCGCCGAGGACAATGACGGCAACCGTACCCGTCCCCGCCTTCAATACTGCCTTCACCTGGGCATCGTGCCTTTCTTCGATTTTACGCGGATCAGGTTTTACGACGCCGGTGGGCGTGATCGGCTTGGCCTTGTCCAACGCCTCGGCGTCTTCGAGCGGCAGCACATCCTCAAGTTCGCCGGAAATGAGCAATCGACCCGCCGCCCCCATTTCCAGCAGACGGTGCTTGTGTTCATCAAGCAACTTCAAAAGCTGAGTTTCGATCTCTTGGGCCTTTTCCTGACGCTCTCCAGTAGAACCCTCAATCAACATGCGAACTTCTTCCAGTTGTTCACGAATCTGCGGAATCTGCTTCCGATCCATCGCCTTCAAAACAGTCATCTTCTCACGGTAGGCTTCCTGTTCGCCTTGTGAAAAACCCTCGGCGAAGACACGCTTCAGCCCGTGGTGCTTGATCAGGCATCGCAGCATAGCCATCTGTTCAATTTGGACGAGTTCGACTTCGAGGAGAAGCTCCTGATGGAGCCGGTCGATCTCGTCGGCGGAAAGTTCCCGACCGTGGGCCTGCCTCATGTCGAGTGCGTAGATGTCTTTCGGGACGTGGTGCCAGTCTCGAAGGTGGATGATCCTGCAAGTCGGCTTCTCGGCCTCGACGGCGACCTCGACTTCGACCACGCCGGGCAACTGCCGAAGGAGGTCGGCGACCTGGGAGTCGAGGTCGTCAACTTGGGTTTTGTGCGTCGGATGGTAAGCGGCGACGGCCTGGGCGGATTCCTTCTCCTGGCGAGCGACCAGTTCCTTCAGCTTGGGGCGGCGATCTTCGGTTTTGGGCAGGTGGGAGGGCGTGGTGTTCTGGTTGTTGACGTAGAGGAAAATGCCCCCGACGAGCAGGACGAGCAAGCCAGCAATCACCAGTCCCTTCTTCCGCATCAGACCTCCACGGGGTCAGTGGCCCCGCAACGCTTGAGAACTCTCCAGAAAGTGGTCCCACTTTGGCCCGTCTCGGCTGTCCAGAGTATGGCCTTCTCGGACCAAGATAAAGGTAGGGCTTCGATTCGCCGGGCGACTTCCACTTGTGCTGCGCGGCGGGCTTCTTCGGCGTCGGGGTCCAGCTTGCCAACTATCCTCCGAACCACCGCAGGCGTCGTTTCAGCCTGTTTTGCGACCTCGGCCAGGGAAAGACCATCAGAGTGGAGTTGTCGTATCCTCTGCTCTGGGGTAATGTTACGGAATGCGATTTCCTGAGAAAACATGCTTGCGACGAGATGAAAGACCGAGGTGTCCGTGCGGCTTCCTCGGCGACGCCAAGCGGGCCTGTAAGTGCAACCCGATGCTGGTGGACAAGTACGTCGGCCGCATTAGTGGGCCGTTGCTCGACCGCATCGACCTGCACATCGAGGTGCCGGCGGTGCCGTTCGACGACCTGTCGCGGCCGGCCGGGGGCACCGGGAGCGCGGCCATGCGGGACGAGGTCTTTCGGGCGCGGGCGGTGCAGGCGGCCCGGTTCAAGGCCGGGGGCGGCGGGCCGAACGGACGGATGTCGTCGCGGCAGGTGCGGCAGTTTTGCGGGCTCGACGACGGCGGCCGGCAGGTGTTGAAGGACGCGATGGAGGGGCTGGGCCTGAGTGCCCGCGCCCACGACCGGATTTTGCGCGTGGCCCGCACGGTGGCCGACCTGGCCGGGGCCGACGTCCTGACGGCCGACCACGTGGCCGAAGCCATCGCCTTCCGCGCCCTCGACCGCAAACTCTGGCAGGGCTAGCTCGATGCCGTCGCCGCCGAAGGACGACCCGTAGCCGTGCCGCATCCGGGCGGTTTCGAGCTTGACCACGAGGTTGGCGGCGGCGAACACGGCCCGCCGGTCGCCGGACCGCATCATCTTCCGCAGGACGCGGACGGCGTGCGTCGCGGCCCCGGCCAGTTGCCCGGGATCGACGCACGCCACGAACAGGTCCCACACCCCCGGTGGGGCCGGCGTCGGCCGGGCGAGCGGTTCGGCGGCGGGGGCGGCGGGCATGAGGGCACCACGGGTGTGTGGTGGACAAAAAGACACTAGCCTTTTCGCACGCGAGTCGGGCGGCGGCAAGGTCGGTAGGCGGCGGTGACGGAATGTCTGGATTGGCGGGAGGGGGCGGTTGTCTTGAAGTGATGCCGGGGTGGTCCGTCCATCGTGTTTGTGTGGCACCGGCCTCCGGCCGGTGCGGGGCGGGCACCGTCTGGGAGTCTAACGTGGGGCCGGTTGACCCGCACGGCTCGCACCGGCCTGCGGCCGGTGCCAGACGGCAAAAAACACCGCTGCCGAGCATTCGATTCGGACCACACTAACCGCCGGAGCCCGCCGCCCATGCCCCCGACGGCCCGTCTGTCCGCGGATCAGGTCCGGTTGGCCATGCGGGCCGTCGGCGAGTGCCGCGATGTCGGGCACGACCCGGCGGCGTGGAGTCTCCGCATTTCGAGCTTCCTCCGCGAGCACCTCCGGTCCGTCTTCACCGTCTCCTTCACCGCCACGGTGGCGGACGCCGAGTCCACGGTGCGGCACATCCTCTTCACCCACTGGGCCGACAACCGCTTCCACCGCCGCTGGCAGAAGTTCACAGTCGGCACCACGTACCGCCGCTTCCCCAGCGTCCGGCGGTTCTCCGAACTGTACGTCGGCGAGCCGCTGACCGTGACCCGGCAGGACCTCGTGCCCGGCCGGGCGTGGGCCACCAGCGCCGAGCGGGACGACCGGCGGGCCGTGTTGCAGGACGAACTCGTCATCTCGGCCGAGCCGTACCGCGACGGACTGGCCCACGTGTTCAGCATCAACCGGGCGGACGGCGACGTGCCCTTCTCGGCCCGCGACAAGGCCCTCGTCCGGCTCGTCCACGGCGAGCTGGGGCGGCTCTTCGGCGGCCGGCTGAGCCTGACGCCGCGGACGAACGCCCCGCCGGCCGACCTCCCGCCGCGGCTGCACGCGGTGCTCATCTGCCTGCTGTCCGGGGAGAGCGACAAGGAGATCGCCGGCCGCTTCGGGCTGAGCCCCCACACCGTCCACGAGTACGTCACCACCCTCTACCGGCGGTTCACCGTCCGCAGCCGGGCCGAACTCTTCTCGCTGGCCGAGCGGAACGGCTGGGCGAGGGCCGTCCACCCCCCCGAATAGGGGGATGGTGCGTTCCGCGGCCGCTGCCAGAATACCCCCTCACACACTCGACGCGGCCGTCGCCCACGGCCGCGATTCGACGCCGTGAGGATCGCCGCGCGGCCGCTTCGGCGGACCTTCTCCCGCCGCGCGGCGACCTCACGGCCCCCGTCCGACACGCGGGCGGCGGCCCGAGCGCACCGGATTCTCCCACGTTTTCGCGTGCGTGTTCGGCCCATCCGCAGGGCCGCGTGCGACTTGCGGTTCCCGCCCCCGATTCCCCCGGTAACGCGGGAGCGTCGGCGGATTCCGCCCGGAATTGCGGCCCCGACCTTCCGTTGCCGCGTCGAACGGCTCGGCCTGCTGGGGCGCGTGCCGGGAGGGTGGGGCCCAGCCGCACCCCCGGGGGGTGGGCGGTCCGGCCGGGCCCCACCCACCCCGGG
>JANPKP010000739.1:0-11855 GCA_031426095.1 Gemmataceae bacterium | reverse complement strand
GGGGGGGGCGGCGCCCCCCCCCCCCCCCCTCCGTCTTTGACCAATCCTGTTTCTGCTCGGATCCCCTCGATCCGCGTCCCAGTCCGCGGCAGCCGCGTCCCATCACCGCCGTCATTCACGCCAGCTCGCCCGCCGCCTTCGCCGCGGCGGCCGCGACCTTCGCCTCCCAGTCGGGGTCGTCCGGCTTGAACGGGAAGGTCACGCCCCGCGAGCTGTTGACGACCGTCCCGAGGCCGTCGGCCCGGTACGCCGCCCGCACGTCGGCCGCCGTCCCGCCCTGGGCCCCGTACCCCGGCACCAGGAGCCACACGCCCGGCATCGCGGCCCGCAACTCGGCCAGCTCCCGCGGGTGCGTCGCCCCCACCACCGCCCCCACGCCCCCCAGGCCGCACGCCCCGAGCGTGCCGGCGTTCCACCCCGCCACCGCGTCGGCGACGTGCCGGTAGACGGGCCTGCCGTCGCACACCAAATCCTGGAACAGCCCGGCCCCCGGGTTGCTCGTCCGCACCAGCACGAACACGCCCCGCCCGGCCGCGGCCGCCGCCGACAGGAACGGCTCGACCGCGTCCCGCCCGAGGTACGGGTTGACCGTCAGGGCGTCCGCGTCCCACACCGGGAACGGGTGCCCGTCGAGCGTGCAGCCGGCGAACGCGGCGTCGGCGTAGGCGGTGGCCGTGCTGGCGATGTCGCCCCGCTTGGCGTCGAGGATGGTGACGAACCCGAGTTCCTTGGCCACCGTGAGGACGTTCCTCAACGCCCGCATCCCGTGCGGCCCGGCCAGCTCGTAGAACGCGCTCTGCGGCTTCACCACGGCGGCGAACGGGCGGACGAGTTCGAGGACCTTCGTCCCCCACTGCTCGAAGGCGTCGGCCATCCCGAGGAGGTGCTTGTCGCGGTGTTCCGCTCGGAGCGCGGCGGGCAGCGACTCCCAGCGGGGGTCGAGCCCGACGCACAGCGGGCCGCGGCGGCGGACGGCGTCGGCGAGGCGGTCGGCGAATGGGGACATGAATGAACCACAGAGTCACAGAGAACACCGAGCCGAGCCGAACACAGAGAGAAATCAAATCCTGTGTTTTGATCTTCTCGGTGTTTCCCCTCTCTGTGTCCTCCGTGACTCTGTGGTGAATTCTCTTCCTCTCTTACTTCCCTTCGGCGAACTCCTTCAGCTCCAGCTCGGACTTGGTCCCCTGGATCTCGTACACGAGCTTGACCACGCCCTTGCCCTTGGCGAAGTAGTAGCGGATCGCGGTCTTGGTGCCGGCGATGTCGAAGTCGGCCCCGTCCACGAAGACGGCGTCGAACTCGCCGGCCGGGACCTTCACCTTCTCGGCGTCGCCCTTGACCTTGAACTCGCCCTTGACGGCCTGGCTGCCGACCTTCGAATCGACCTTCCAGGCGTCGTCCTTCTTCACCGGGAGGGCCAGGATCTTGATCGGCGGGTCGATCTTGTCGCCCTTGACGGCCACCCGGTAGACGCCGTCGGCCTTGACGCTGATGACCTCGGACGCGACGGTCTTGCCGTTCACCTTGGTGTCGAGCTTGGTCCCGTCCTTGTCGGTGCCGACGACCTCGACCTCGACCGTCTGGTCGCCGGTCTTGTAGGTCCACTTGCTCTTGTCCTTGAGCGGGTAGTACTCGTTCCCGCCGGCGGGGGCGTCGGCCGGGGTGGGGGCGGCGAGGGCCGCGCCGGCGGTGAGAACCACGAACGCCCCGGCCCACAGTCGTAGTGTCCGCCTCATGTCGCCGCTCCGCTGGAAAATCGTGTCACGCCGACCGGGCACCCCGGACGCACGCGGCTAGTATACGGGCGGCGGGCGAGGTGTCCGCCGGGCCTGGGGCGGGTTCCGGTGGGCGCGGTGGAAGACCCCGCCCTGCCGCGCCACGCCGTGCTGCTGAACTGGACACGCCAGCACCCGCCGGTACTATGGGCGTTTGTACAGTACGTTGAACGTGCGACGCCATCGAAGCGACGCGGGAGGCCCACGATGCCGCGGTTCCTCGATCTGTTTTGCGGAATCGGCGGCCTCGGCCTCGGCTTCGAGCGGGCGGGCATGACTCCCGTCGGCGGGGTCGATCACTGGTCGGAAGCGCTCGACACCTTCCGCCACAACTCGCCCCACGTTCCGGCCCTCGAAGCCGACGTGACGGGTCTCACGGCCGGCCGGTTGGAAGCCGCGTTCGGCGTGGCCGCTGGCGAGATCGACGTTGTCGTCGGCGGCCCCCCGTGCCAGGGCTTCAGCACGGTCGGCAAGCGGGACGGCGGCGACCCCCGGAACCTCCTCTGGCACGCCTTCCACCGGCTCGTCGTCGAAATCCGGCCGGCCTACGTGGTGATCGAGAACGTCGAGGGGTTGCGGGTGATGGGGGCCGGGGCGGTGGCCGACGGAATTGTCGGGCAGTTTGCGGCCAGCGGCTACCGCATGAAGGCCCGCCTGCTGCGGGCGGCCGACTACGGCGTGCCCCAACTCCGCCGCCGGATGATCTTTCTCGGCTGGCTCGACGGGCTCGCCGAACCCGACTTCCCCCCGCCGCTCCCTTCGGCCCTCGTCTCCGTTGCGGACGCCATCGCCGACCTGCCGCCGCTGGAACCGGGGCAGGCCCGAACGGCTTACGAGTCCGAACCACGGACGGTTTACCAGACCGCCCGCCGGAACGGGGCGACCGTCCTCCACAACCACGAGGCCGCGAACCACCCGCCGGCGCTCGTCGAGGTTCTCCGCCACATCCCCGACGGGGGCAACCGGAAGTCGATCCCGGACGCCCTCCAGCCGAAGAGCGGGTTCCACAACAGTTACGCCCGGCTGGCGAGCTGGAAGCCGGCCGTCGCGGTCACGTCGAACATGCGGAAGCCGTCGTCGGCCCGGGCCACCCACCCGACCCAGCACCGCGGCCTGACCGTCCGCGAGGGTTTGCGTCTCCAGTCGTTCGACGACGACTTCGTCGCCCTCGGCTCACGCACGTCGCAGTACCTCCAGGTCGGCAATGCGGTCCCGCCGCTCCTGGCCGGGGCCATCGCCCGCGAGGTCATGAAGGCTTTCCAGGCCAACCCCGCCGCAGTGATCGTGAAGGCCCGGCGAGCGAGCGGGCGGGCGGCCCGGAAGGGCCAGTTGCGGCTCTGGGATATCGGGGAGGCGGGCTAACGCTTCTTCGCCCGTCGCGGCACGGCCGGGGCGTCTGCGTCGCGGTAAACCCAGTTCGCCAGCATCTTTGTCATCCCGCCCGGGGTGACGCTCGCGGTGATCGTCCGCCGGCTCGTTTCCGACCGCCCTGCGAACTTCCAATCCGCCTTCTCCAACCGGCCCAACGCCACGAGGCTGAACCGGAACGGGCGGGGCAGCACCCCCTCGGCCGCGTCCTTCGGCCGGTTACTGTCGAAGACGAACACCATGAGCCAGACATCCTCGCGGTTGTGCCCCTGCCACGCCTTGGCGAACCGCGACCCTTTCACCTCGATCCCCTGATCGCAGTGCAACACGGCGTCGCCGTGGTACACGCCCGCCGGCACGAGGTCGGGGTGGCCGTTGTGGTACAGGTTTTTGACCAGCCCCTTGCAGTGCTTGGGGACGGCGGCGGAAATGAACTCGCCGACGAGGCTGCTGAAGTTCGCCGGCATCATGATCGTTTCGAGCCGGGGCAGGCTGCGGCCGACGAGTTGCTCGTTGATGAACCCCAGGAACTCCGCGAACTCGCTCATCGCCCGGAAGACGTGGTCGGTGGTCAAGCCGTAAGGGATGACGGCCGCGTCGTTGAACTTGCCCCGCTCGACGGGCAACGGACGGCAGGAGGCGAGTTCCAACGCTTGCGACATTGACGACACCAACTCGAACCGGATTTCTTGTGGTGTGCGGATGTTCGCACCAGTGGCGTCCCTGGTCAAGCAGCAACCCGGCGACGGCGGACTTCGTCCCTGATGCGGGCCAGGAACGAATTGAGGGAGTCAAGCCGCCGCGGGCCGAAAGGGCCGACGCTCCCGCGTTACCGCAAAATTTGGGAGGGGAATCGCAACCCGCTCGACCGGCGGGAGATGGGGTGACGCGATGCGAAAAAAGCGGGGGAATCCGGTAACGCTCACTCCTCGCGGTCGCGGCCGATGACCTCGCGGACGACCTCCAGGAGCCGCTGCGGGGTGTACGGCTTGGCCAGGAACTCGCCGGTCGCGGAGGGGCGGTCGGGCAGGGGGTAGCCGGAGACGTAGAGGACCTTCAAGCCGGGCCGCGTTTGCCGCAGGCGGCCGGCCAGGGCGGTGCCGTCGCGGCGGGGGAGGCCCACGTCCGCCACCAGCAGGCTGATCGCCCCGGCGTAGAGCCGGGCCCGCTCCTCGGCCACGTCCGCGTCGGCCGCTTCGAGGACGCGGTAGCCCGCTTGTTGAAGGGCGGAACGGGCCAGGTCGCGGACCGACTCCTCGTCCTCCACCAGCAGCACCGTTTCGCCGCGGCCGAGGTGCTGCGGGCCGACGGGGACCACCGTCAGCTCGGCCACCGTGTCGGGCACCGCGGCCGCCAGCTTCGGCCAGTAGACGCGGACGCTCGTGCCCCACCCCACGGTCGATTCGACCTCGACGTGCCCGCCGAAGTGCCGCACCGAGTCGCGGACGTTCGCCAGCCCCAGGCCGGTCCCCTTGTCGGCCGACTTGGTGGTGAAGAACGGGTCGAACGCCCGGGCCTTCACCTCGTCCGTCATGCCGCAGCCGGTGTCGCTGACCGTGAGGGCCACGTACCCGCCGGGGGGAAGGTCGGCGGGCCAGCCGGGGCGGTGCGGCTCGACGAAGCAGTCGGCCGTACGGACCACCACCGCCCCGGGGCCGGCCCCGATCGCGTCCCGGGCGTTGGCCACGAGGTTGAACACCACCTGCTCCACCTGGGCCGGGTCGGCCCGCACGATCTCGACCGCGGGGGCGAGGTGGACGGTGAGCGTCAGCCCGTCGCCGGCGAGGCGGCGGGCCATCTTCTCGATGCCGCGGACGACGGCGTTGAGGTCGACCGGGCGGGGGTCGGCCAGCACCGGGCGGGCGAGGGCCAAGAGTTGCCGGGTGAGCCCGGCGGCGCTGTGCCCGGCGGCGATCACCTGATCGGCCGCGTCGCGGTGCTTGTCGCCGGGGGGCAGCCCCTCGCGGACCAGTTCGGCGTTCCCGCAGATGAGCGTGAGGAGGTTGTTGAAGTCGTGCGAGACGCCCGCCACGAGCCGCCCGACGGTTTCGAGCTTGCGGGCCTGCCGGAGGCTCTCTTCGGCGGAGCGCAGTTCCTCCTCGCGGCGGGTCAACTGCCCCTCGGCCAGCACGCGGCGGCGTTCGGACTCGGCGAAGGTCGCTTCCAACTCCTTGAGGCGGGCGGGCGGAACGGGGGGCGCGCGGCGGGCGAGTTCGGCGGCGGCCCGGGGGGCGAGCAGGCGGACGAGGCGGTACAGGTCCGGGGCGTGCGGGCGGGCCGGGCGGTCGTCGGCGGCGGCCAGCAACCCGACGGGCGTGCCGGCCGCGTCGAAGAGCGGCTCGGCGGCGAACGCCTCGGCCCGGAGGGCGAGCAGGAGGGCGTCGCCGGGGTGTCGGTCGCGGGCCTTCGCGGGGACGTGGACGGCGGTGCCGGCGGCCAGCTCCCGGCCGACGCCGGCGTGCGTGGGGAAGCCGAACGCCTTCGCGCGTGCCCCGTCGGACCACGCGGCCACGGTGCGGCCCGTGGTGGGATCGGGGGCGAACTCGGCCACGAACGCCGTGCGGGTGTCGGCGGCGATGGCGAGGTGCTCGACCAGCGCTTCGAGGAAGTCGCCGCCGGTCGCCGGGCCGACGCCCTGCACGACGGCGGCCAGCGCCCGGTCGGTGCCGGTGCGTGCGGTCACGTCGGCGGTGGAGCCGTCCACGCGGGCCGGGCGGCCGTCGGGGCCGCGGACGAGCCGGCCGCGGGTGACGACCCAGCGGGTGCCGCCGTCCGGGCGTTCGAGCCGGTGTTCCAGGTCGAAGCTGTTCGTCTCGGGCAGCCGGCGGAGGGCGGCGAGGAGCAAGCCGCGGTCGTCCGGCGGCGGCCCCTGGAGCCACAGCCCGGGGCGGTCGCGGAGGGCCTGGGCCGTGCGGCCGAACAGCTTCTCGACCGCCCCGGCGAGGAAGAACACCAGCCGGCCGTCGGGCGACACCGACCAGACGACGTCGTCGAGCGACGCGAGCACGGCGGCCGGCGTCACCACTTCCACGGCGGGAAGGGCGGGCGGGCGGGGCGGCGTCAGCGGCGGGAGGGGCGTTTGCGTGCGGAGCGTGTCGGCTGTGGGCACCACCCGCGGCGTGGGGGTGCGGATGACGCCGCCGCTGCGGGACGGGTTGAACGCGGCCGTCGGCGTCGGGTGCGACGTGGAGACGGGGGCGGGCACCTCCCGGCGGGGCCACGGGTTGAGCGGCGGCGTCTCCAGCTTGGAGACGGGTACGGTGTCGGTCAGCTCCCGGCTCGGGGCGAGCGAGATGGGGCCGGAGTTCGACAGCGGGACGCGGTCGGGGCCGACGGCCAGGCGGGCGACGGCCACCTCCAGGGCGTCGAGCCGGGAGTCGCCGCGCCGCTGCCGGTCGAGAATCTCGGCCAGCATCGTTTCGACCGGGTTGCCCGCCGCCGTCCGCGTCATGGCCTCGCGTTCCCCCGTGAACCCCGGGCCGGTCGTTGCCGCCGGCCGCCCGGCGCGTTACCGTGTCCGGCAGCCGTCCGCCTCCCCATCCCCCGG
This sequence comes from Gemmataceae bacterium, assembly GCA_031426095.1. Lineage (GTDB taxonomy): Bacteria > Planctomycetota > Planctomycetia > Gemmatales > Gemmataceae > JANPKP01. Next base: position 5,162 of record JANPKP010000739.1, on the reverse strand, counting down.
AAAGGCCCCACCCGATGCGTCGCCTCGTCCCGCCGCTGGCCCTCGCGCTGCTCGTCGCGTTCGTGTCAACGGCCCCCGCCATCGACGACTACGAGTACGGCCCCGACTCGTTCCCCAAGGCCGACGTGCCCAAGGGCAAGGTGACCGGTCCCCTCAAGTGGAAGAGCCAGGTCTTCGCCGGCACCGAGCGGGACTACTGGGTGTACGTCCCGGCCCAGTACAAGGCCGACGGCCCGCCCGCCTGCCTGATGGTCTTCCAGGACGGCGGCGGGTACGTGGGAGAGAAGGGCCAGTGGCGGGCGCCCGTGGTGTTCGACAACCTGATCCATGCCAAGCAGATGCCCGTCACGGTGGGGGTGTTCGTCAACCCCGGGACGTTCCCGGCGGCCGACCCGAAGGCCAAGGGGCGGTCGAACCGGAGCTTCGAGTACGACACACTTTCGAACCAGTATGCCCGGTTCCTGGAGGCCGAGGTGCTGGCCGAGGTCGGGAAAACGGTGAAACTCCGGGCCGACCCGGCCGGTCGTGCGATCTGCGGGAGCAGTTCCGGCGGGATCGCCGCCTTCACCGCCGCGTGGGAGCGGCCGGACCAGTGGGGGAAGGTGTTGAGCACCATCGGCAGCTTCACCAACATCCGCGGCGGCGACGTCTACCCCGGCCTGATCCGCAAGACCGAGCCGAAGCCGATCCGCGTCTTCCTCCAGGACGGCTGCAACGACCTCGACAACCTCCACGGCAACTGGCCGCTGGCGAACCGCCAGATGGCGGCGGCCCTGCGGTACATGGGCTACGACTACAAGCTGGTGTTCGGCGACGGCACCCACAGCGGCAAGCACGGCGGCCCGATCCTGCCGGACGCGCTGCGATGGCTCTGGCGCGACACGCCCGACGCGCCGGCGGCACAGACCAAGTGAATGAAGAGGAACAAAGCCCAGGGATGGCCATCCCTGGGCTTCCGCCCGGAGGACCACCGATGCCCCGCCCGCTGTTCGCGCTCGCGCTGCTCACGCTCCTCCCCGCCGCGTCCCGGGGGCAGGACATCCCGCTGTTCGACGTGCTGATCGACGGCGAGGGGTGGAAGAAGCAGGTGGACGACGGAAAGACGCGCGCCGCGACCCTCGCGGTGTTCGGCAGCAATCAAGTCGGTGACGACGCCCCAAGTGGGTTCGAGAGGTCGCCCGACGGCGGAACGATGTACATGAGCTATTCCCGAAAGGCGGCCGTGTGGGCGTACCGGGTCGAGAAGGACCGCACCCCCACAGCCGCCGCCCCGTATTGCCCGCTGCGGCTGAAGCCGGGGCAGACGCACCTCGCCGTCACGGGCCTCGCCGTCGACCCTGCCGGCCGGCTGTACGCGGCCACGGCCGACGGCGTCCAGTTCTTCGACCCCACCGGCCGCTTCAGCGGCATGATCGCCCTGCCGCCGGGGGGCACGCCGACCCAACTCCAGTTCGAGGGAAGCACCCTGGTGGCCCGGACGGGCGGCACCACGTGGACGCGGAAGCTCCGCGGCACGGGGGCGAAGTAGGGGAACCACGCGGGCATTCGATCTGGTGGCCCGGGCCGAACACGGCCGCCCCGTCCGGGGCCGAAGCGGCCTGCGGCCTTTCGCGTTTGCGGGGAATAATCCCCGCCCCCCGGGCTCTTACCTGTAGAGCCGGCCGGCACCTCCGCGAAGAACTTCCCGCACGCTCCCAACCCGGGGTCCCTCCCATGTGGTACGCCTATTTGGCCGACCTGGTGGTCGGCGTTCACGTCGCTTACGTGGCCTACGTCGTCGTCGGCCAGGCGCTCGTCGTCCTCGCGTCGGCCCTCGGGCGGGAGTGGGGCCGCAACCGCTGGTTCCGGCTCACGCACCTGCTGGCCATCGGCGTCGTCGCCGTCGAGGAGTGGCGGGGGTGGCGGTGCCCGCTCACGGTCTGGGAGGAGCAACTCCGCGTCCTCGGCGGGCAGGTCGTGAGCGGCGAGATGTTCATGGGCCGGCTCCTGCACGACCTCCTGTTCGTGGACGACACGATGAGCGGCGACGCGATCACGGTGCTGCACTACGCCTTCGCGGCCCTGGTGGTGCAGGCCCTGGTGATGTACCCGCCGCGGCTGTGGCGGCGGGCGGCGGTTTCTCCTTGACAGCCGCGCCGGGGCGGGGAAACTGTCGCATACTTCCCGGCCCCCGGTCCCGCGCCACGTATCTCCAGGGAGCGGCCATGCCACGCCGGCTCGCCCGCCCGTTCGCGCTACTCGCCGCCCTCGTCGTCCTCGCCGGGCCGGCCCCGCGGGCGGCCGCCCAGCCGTACGCCACGCCGACCATCGTGTTCGACTACTCGCTCGACACGAACGGCTTCTTCAGCACGTCGACGGCCAACGGCCTCGCGGCGCGGGCGGCCCTCCAGTTCGCGGCCACCGCCCTCACGAGCCGGATGACGGACACCCTCGCGGCCATCAACCCGACCCCCGGGGCCCAGTTCCCGAACACCTGGACGGCCGACTTCTTCAACCCGGCGACCGGGGCGGCCACGTCCGTCAGCAACCTCACCATCGCCCAGAACGCCATCGTGGTGTACGCCGGCGGCCGGGCCCTCGGCGGGTCGACCCTCGGGCAGGGGGGGCCGGGCGGGTTCGGGATCAGCGGGTTCACCCAGGAGTGGTTCGACACCGTCGAGGCCCGCGGCCAGGCCGGGGCGCTGGCCGCCACCCCGACCGACTTCGGCCCGTGGGGCGGGGCCATCACGTTCAACACCACCACGAACTGGAACTTCAGCATCGCGTCCGGCCCGTCGTCGTCCGCCCAGTCGGACTTCCTGTCCGTGGCCGAACACGAACTCGGCCACCTCCTCGGGATCGGCACGGCCGAGTCGTGGGACGCCCTCGGGACGGGGACGGGGGCCAACGCCAGGTTCACCGGGGCGGCGTCGACGGCCCTGTACGGGTCGAACGTGCCCCTGGAAGACGGCTACAGCCACTGGAAGGACGGGACGACGTACACCCCCCCCGGCGGGACGGCCCAGTCGCTGGCGATGGACCCGTCGATCACCCAGGGCACCCGCGTGCTCTTCACCGAACTCGACTTCGCCGGCCTCAGCGACGTGGGCTGGCAGATCACCCCCATCCCCGAGCCGACCGGCATCGTCGCCGTCGGGCTGGCGGCCATGGTCGTCGTCCGCCGGCTGCGGCGACCGGCGACAGCGGTGTAGGTCCCGCTCGTTTCTTGTGGCACCGGCCTCCGGCCGGTGACGAGCTTCCACCGGCCGGAGGCCGGTGCCACAATACCACAGTTCCCACTTCGGCTTGACAGCCCGCCCCCCGGCGCGGTTCCCTGGACGCCCCGAAACGGACTTTCCCCCGGCTGTTCGCGGCCCGACACGGCAAGGAGTGCCGCAGTGTCCCCCGTCGCCGCCCCACGCCCGCTTGCCCGCCGCGCCCGCGGCCCGGTCGTGTCCGCCTTCGACCTCCGCCCCGGCCCGCACGTCGAAGCCGTGCCCGACGCCGCCGGCCCGCACACCTGGCGGGCGGCCGCCCCGCACGTCGCCTTTACCGCCGACGGGCCGATCCCGGCCGGGTGGTATCGCCTCTCGGTGCGGCTCCGCGCGGCCGACCGCTTCGGCGTCCGCAAGGCCGGCACCCTGTTCGCCGACCTGTCCGACGGGCCGACCGGCGTGCGGCTCGAAGCGTTCGAGTGGAACCGCGAGCTGGCCGAGGTGGTGTTCGTCGAACTCCCCGGCCCGACCCGGCGGCTGCGGCTGGAACTGGCCCACGCGGACGGGCTGTTCACCGTCGCCCGCTTCGAACTCCGGCCGGTCGGCTCGCTGCCGGCCCTCGTGCGGGCGGTGCGGCTCAAGCTCGGGCTGCTGGCCGCGTACCGGAACTTCTGGCCGGTCGTCCGCAAGGGCGGGGGGCTCCTCGCCCGCGGCCGGTTCGCCGAGGTGCGGCGGAAGATTTTGAAGGGGCTGACCGACTCCCGCTCGCTGCGGCTCGACGTAACCATGGCCGGCGAGGCGGACGCGGCCCTGTGGCGGCGGCAGACGATCCCGACCGACGTGGCCGCCGCCATCCGCGCCGCCGTGGCCGTCGCCGAGCCGCTCCCGGTCGCGGTGCTGCTGCCCGCGGACGGGGCGACGGCCGACGCCGCCCGCATGGCCGTGGCGTCGGTCTTCCGCCAGCTCAACCCGCACTGGCAACTCGTGGTGGCGTGGGCCGGTGACGCGGTGCCCGACGCGCTCGCGGCGGCCGCCCGGGGCGACTCGCGGGTGCGGTTCGTGACCGGCGATTCGGTGGCGGACGCGGTGGGGAAGGCGGTCGCGGACCTCCCGTGCGACCCCGTGGTGGTGCTGCCCCCCGACTGGGAACTGCGGGAACACGCCCTGTTCCGGCTCGCCGAGGCGCTGCGGCCCGCGCCGGCGGCCGCGGGGGTGACGGCGGACGCCCCGGAGGAGGGCGGCTCGCGGTTCGGGCTGGTGCGGGCGGGGATGTTGCGGCAATCCCTGACGCCTCCGCGGCGTGGTGACGCGGGGGGCGAATCGTCCCTCTCCTACGTCCTCCGCCGCCACGCCGCCCTCCTGCCCGCCCGGGGGGCCGTCCCCCACGTCGCGGAAACGCTCGCCCTGCCGCTGGCCGGCGGGTCGCTGGCGGCCCGGGGCGGGCTCTCGCCCGTCCACCCGGCCGGCCCGCCGCTCGTCCTCGGCGGCGACGTGCTCCGCATCAACGGGTACGACCACTTCGTCTTCGCCGTCCTCCGCGGGCTGCTTTCCGTCGGGGTGAACGTCCGCCGGCACCCGGTGTCGGTGATCCGCCCCGACCTCGTGCCGCCGGCGTTGCAACCGCCGTCCGGGCCGCGGTCGCCCGACACGCCGCAACTGGTGGTGACGCCGCCGTTCCTGGTCCACCGCTACGCCCCGGACGCCCGCACGGCCGTCTACACGATGTGGGAGACCGACCGCCTCGACCCGGCGTGGGTGCGGACGCTCAACCGGGCCGCCGTGGTGATCGTGCCGAGCGAGTGGGGCCGCGACTGCTTCCGGGCCAACGGCGTGACGGTGCCCCTCGAAGTGGTGCCGCTGGGGTACGACCCGCTGACGTTCCACCCGGGGCCGACGCCCGTCATCGCCTCGGAAACCATCAGTCTTGTGGCCCGGGCTTCCAAGCCCGGGGTCGTGGACCACCCCGGG
>JANPKP010000738.1:0-19882 GCA_031426095.1 Gemmataceae bacterium | reverse complement strand
GGACAGAGGCGCACGAAAGCCCGGGGATGGCCATCCCCGGGCTTTGTCGTTTCAATCACCCCGGGCATTAGAGCGGTTTCGAGGTAGGCGTAGCGGGTGTACCAACCCGACGCGTGAGCGAGGGGGTGGCGCCCACGCCCTCGCTCACGCGTCGGGTTGGTACACCAAGCTCGAAACCGCTCTAGATTGAGCCGGGGGGTTCACAATGGCCTGGGTCTACCTGCTGCTCGCCGGCGTCACCGAGGTCGGGTTTACGACGTGCCTGAAGCTGTCGGACGGGATGACGCGGCTCTGGCCGACGGCGGGGTTCCTCGCCCTCGCGGTCGCCAGCCTCGGCCTCCTGAACGCGGCCACCTCGCGGGGGGAGGCGATCCCGCTGGGCACCGCCTACGCGGTCTGGACGGGGATCGGGGTGCGGCACCGCCGTCATCGGGATCCTCTTCTTCCGCGACCCCCTCACCCTCTGGCGGGTCGTCTTCCTGACCACCCTCATCGGCTCCGTCGTCGGCCTCAAGTTCGTCACGGCGGCGAAGTGACTTCTGGGGCGGCAAGCTCGGTGTGGCGATTCGTCGCGGATTTCGTCACCGCTCCCGCGTTACCGCTTTTTTGGGAGCGGTCTCCCGAACCTGTTTCTCTGCCGTCGGATCGGAAGAATCGACGCGAAAAAAGCGGGAGAATCCGGTAGCGAGCCATGAAACCCGCGCGTCGTCACGGCCGCGACGAGCCGGTGCTGACGGGCGGGCGGATGGCCGGGGCCACCTTCGGCGGCGGGGGCGGCGGCACGACCTTCACCGGCGGCGTCGGGCGGACGGCCAGCGACTTCGGCTCCGGCTGCGGCCGCTCGGGCCGGCTGCGGTCCTCCGGGATGCGGAAGGCGTACCCGACCGCCCCCGGCCACATGCCGACGCCCAACAACTCGCACCCGGGGTCGGCGGCGGCCCGGCACTTGGGCAGCGCCTGCCGCAGCGGCGGGAGGTCTTTCTCGGCCAGGTTCGGGCAGTTGTCCCGCAGGTCGAGGTACGCCAGCGACCGCACCCACCCGAGGTACTTGAGCGACGCCGGGGTGACGTTCGTCCGCGTCAGCGACAGGTACTTGAGCCCCCCGAAGTCGCCGAGTTCGGGCATCTCGGCGGCGCTCACCCGGGTGTCGTCCAGCTCCAACTCCTGCAGCACGCGGAAGCGGGTGAGGGTGCGCAAGCCCTCGTCCCCGACCCGGCTGCCGCTCAGGACGAGGCGTTCGAGCCGCGGCAGGTCGGCGAGGTCGCGGACCCCCGCGTCGGTCACGCGCGTGTACCCGAGGTCGAGCCGGCGGAGGGGCTTCAACGTGGCGATGGCGGCCGCCCCGGCGTCGGTCACCCCGGTGTTCGGGAGCGACAGGTCGGTGAGCCGGTCGAGCTTGGCCAGCTCGGGCAACGCCCCCGTCACCCCGGCCCCGGTGAGCCGCAGCGATTCGAGGGCGATACAGCCGGTTAGCGACTTCAGCCCCACGTCCGTCAGCACCCCGGGGAAGGCCGCCCCCGCGGCCCGGCGGACGAAGGGAATACTACGAAAGCGGCCGAGTTCCCCGCGAACGGTGTCCAGGGAGGCGAGCCCGTCCATTTTCCCGAGGGCGGCCGCCTCGTCGTCGCCGACCGGCCAGACGCGCAGCTCGGCGAGCTGGTCGAGCCCGCTGATCGCCTTCGCCATCGCCACGGGGTCGCGGTCGATGCCGACGTGCAGTTCCCGCAGCGGGGCGGCCCCTTTCAGGGCCGCCAGCCCGTCGGCCGTGAGGTTGGCGTTCCCGTTCAGGACCAGCACCCGCAGCCGGGGGAAGGCCGCCAACGCCCGCATCCCGGCGTCGCCGACGGCCGTGTTCGACAGGTCGAGCCAGACGAGGTTCGGCAGCCCGGCGAGGGCGGTGAGGTCGCCGTCGGCGACGGACGAGCCGTCGAGGAACAGCCCTTCGAGGTCGGGCAGGTGGGCGGCGACGGCCTTGATCCCCGTGCCGGTGAGCTTGGTGGTCCGCCCCAGATCGACTGTCTTGAGCCCGGGCAGCTTGCGGGCGAGCGGCAGGAGCTTGGCCAGGTCGGCGTCCGAGGTGTCGTCCGGGAAGGCGAGCACGTCCACCGGCCCGGGCTTGCCGCCGGGTTGGCGGGGGAACAGCACCCGGTCGAGGGCGAACTTGGCCGCGAGCTTGCTTTCGAGGATGTCCGGCGGCGTCTTCTCCTCGTGGTGGAGCGAGCACTTGGCCGCCGTCAGCTTGGCCTCGGCGTCCGCGACCTGGGCGGGGGTGGGCTTCGGCAGCGGCTTGAGCTTCGGCGGCTCGGCGGCGACGCCCACCGCGGCGGCGAGCAGGACGGCGGCGAACCAGCGGGCGATGGTCATGGCACGGCCTCGAAATCAGGCGACGAGACGCGGGACACGGGACACGAGACACGGGACCGAAATCGGGCTTTCCGGGCTTACTCCAACGGCAACCGCGGCGGTCGCGGCCCGGTCGCGGCCGGCGGTGCGGCGGAAGTCGCACGGGGGGCGGCCGACGTGACGACGCACTTCGGCAGGGCGGTGCGGACGCGGGCGGCCCCCGCCTCCCCCAGCCCGCTCTCCTCCACGGCCAGAACCCGCAGCGACTTCATCTCGCCCAGCGGCTTCACGGCCGCCGTGGTCAGCTTCGTTTTCGCCAAATTGAGCGACGACAGCGGCACGACCGACAGCCCGTTCACCCCGGCCGCCGTGACCGCCGTCGCCTTCAGGTTCAGGTCCACGAGCCGGCGGGCGGTCAGCACCCGGGCCAGCCCGTCGTCCGTCAGCCGGCTGCACTCCAGGCTCACCGACGCGATGTCCGACAGCTCCCCGAGCGAGTCGAGGGTCCGCCCGGTCACGGCCGTGTAGCCGAGGTTCACCGTCCGCAGGGCCTTCAGTTCCTTCAGGTCGCCGCAGAACTCGTCCGCCACCTCCGACCCCTCCAGGTTCAGCTCCGAGAGGGCCGCCAGCGGGGCGAGGTGCTTGAACCCGGCCCCCGTGACGGCCGTGCGGGCGAGGCTGAGCCGGCGGAGGGCGACGCACTTGCCGAGTTCGGCCAGCCCGGCGTCCGTGACCGCCACCGGCCGGGCCGCCCGCAGTTGCTCCTTCGTTTGCCAGGCGTTGCTCAGGTCGAGTTCGCGGACCTGCGTGAGCGCCGCCACCCCCTTGAGCCCGTCGTCGGTAACGGCCGCGTCGGCCAGCCGCACCGTGCGGAGGGTCGAAAGCTTGCCGAGCGCGGCGAGCCCGGCCCCGGTGACGGGCGTGCGCGCGAGGTCGAGGTCGGCCAGGGCCGGGAGGGCGGCGAGCGCCTTGAGCCCGTCGTCGGTCGCCCCGGAGCCCGCGAGGTCGAGCCGGCGGAGGGCCTTGAGGCCGCTTAAACTGCCGGCGTCGGCGAGCGTGACGGCGGTCCACGACAGGTTCAGCCGGTTCAACTTCGCCAGCGGGGCGAGGGCCGCCAAGCCGGCGTCCGTCAGGCGGTTCTCGGACAGGTTCAGCACCCGCAGGCCGGCGAGCTTGGCGAGGTCCGCCGCCCCGGCGTCCGTCACCTTCGTGGCCGTGAGGTCGAGCCAGCGGAGGCCGTCGATTTCGGCCAGGAACTTGGCCCCGGCGTCGCCCACGGCGGTGCGGTCGGCGAACACGGCTTCGAGGTCGGGGACGCCCTTGAGGTGCTTCATCCCCGCGTCGGACACGCCCCGGCAGCCGCCCAGATCGACGGCCGTCAGCCCCGGCAGGTGGGAGAGCGCGACCGCCAGCCGGGCGAGGTCGCCGTCGGTCGTCCGGGCCGGGAAGCCGAGGGCGTAGGTGCGGTTCGCCATCCCGTAGGACGACGACCGGCGGGGGCGATTCCCCTTATCAGCCACCGCGTCGGAGTCGGGCGGCTCGCTGACGTAGCCGACGGTGACACACCCGTGCTGCCGGATCGCCTCGGCGGCGGCCGCCACCTGCTTCTCGGTGAGCCCGTCGGCGTCCTTCCCCTTCGGCTGCGCCCCGGCCGGGACCGCGAGCGCGGCCGCGAGCAGGGCGGCGAGGGTGTAACGGCCGGCGGGCATGGCGGGGCCAATGGGCGTGGGAACGGCAAGCCCTGATCGTAAACGGGGGCGAACGTCCGCGTCAAGGAAATGTCGGCGGCGGGACAGGGGGCGGGCTCGGGCCGGACCGTGCTCGCCGCCAGAGCGTTCCCGCATTTTACCGCTTTTGCGCGATTGCGATTCGCCCATCCAGCTTCCAGCAAAGGACATCCGTCCGCCGCTCCCATGCCGCCCGGTAAAGCGGGAACAGAGGCGAATTCCGCCGCGAATGGCGGCTCTGAGCTTGCCACGCCCGCGGTCGATTGTCGCGGGCGATGGCCGCCCATCTCAAGTGATCGGTGAGCGAGAGGGGCTGCGGCCCCGCACGGCATGTCACCCGCCAGATCGTCCAACTGCGTACCGCAAACCGCTTGCGGGAGGCGGATTTGGTCGGTAACTTGAAGCCGATTTGGATCGGGATAGGCTGCGAGATCGCACGCCGCGCGACGGCCGGCTCACAGTCGAATCACACGTTCAGTGGTTGGAGGGGCACTGATGGCATCCGGCGGCCGGCGGTCGGGCGTGCCGCTCTGGGCCGTGGCGATGATCGCGGCCGGCAGCTTCCTGCCGGCTGCCGATGCGTGGGGCTGGACACCTCGGCTGCGGGGGGTGGCCACCGCCGGCGGGGTCGGGGTCGCTGCCCTGTGCGTGGGCATGGCGAGGGACCGGCGGACATCCGGTGCGTTCCGTGGCGTGCTCTGCGCCGGCGTCGTTGCCCTGTGGTGGTTCATCTACTTGGGCGTTCAGGCGGTGCCGTCGCCCCCGCTGTCGGTGTTCGCCGCGCGCTTGACGTGCCGGCCCCAGCCGCCGAACCCGGCGCGGCAACCGACCGGAGCCGCATGGCACTTTCTTAGATGTGTAGCTCGCCCAGCGGCCCGGGCCACGGAACTGGGTCGTTCGGCGGCGTGGAGAACGGGATGAGTGGTGTCGTTTCCACACAGTTCGGCCTGATGGTCCCGCACGGGAAATTGGCCGCGTGCATCGCCTACCTCGAGGACGGGTTGCGGTCCCTCAAGCGGACCCCGTACCACCGGGTTCTCGGTAAGGACTTCCTGCGCCAGACCGACGACTTGGCGGAGGCGATCATCGACTTCCACAAGAAGGCCGGCGGCGCGAAATGGAAACCGGCCGCGGTGTACTTGGAGATGAACGGGTTCACCATCAACCCGGAGCAGTGGCATTGCGACCTGTTCGGGTACAAGAAGGCGGGCGACGTCTGGGAGTTGGATTGGCTGTCGGAGTGGGACGCGGAGTGGGACGAGTGCTTCGTGCTGCGGGGCATGGAGTCGGTGCAGGAGGCGTTCGCCGAGCTGTTCCTCGACGACGAGCGGCCGCTCGGCGTCAAGCTGGCGGAGGAGGTGGCGGAGCACCTCGTTACGGCCCGGTTCATGGAGTTGGTCGCCGCCGCACACAAGACCGCCAAGCGGCGGTATGCCGGCGTCAAGGGGCTGCCGGTTCTCGCCACCGCGCACGATTGGGACACGGTGCATCAAACCGAGTAGGAGCGCCGAACCCGACGGCGCGTTGTCAACGGGTGATTGTTGACCCCTACCGGGGTCGAACGGTTCACGGTTCTTGAGCGCCTCATCGCAGATAATCACCCGCTTCCGCAGGCACGCGCCCACGGCCCGCATCTTCGGCTTGCCGGCCGCTCACGGCACCCGGGCGAGCTTCTTCTTCACCTCGTCGGGCCGGCCGTCGCGCTGGCCGCGGCGGTCGGTGGCGTAGAGGCCGGCGGCGGTCTGCCACGCGGCCTTCGCCTTGCCCTTGTCGCCGAGGCGGAACTGCACGTCGCCCAGGTGGTCCCACACGGTCGGGTCGGATGCCCCGTCGGGGAGGGCGGCGGCTTTCAGGAGCGTGTCGCGGGCGGCGGGCAGGTCGCCGCGGCGGAACAGCACCCACCCCAGGCTGTCGAGGTAGGCCGCGTTCGCCGGGTCCGGGTCGCCGGAGCGGTGGCGGGCCCGGCCGTCGAGTTCGAGGACGTGGCGGACGAGGCGTTCGGCCTCCGGCAGGTCGCGGCCGAGGTCGGCGAGGTGGTAGCCGAGGTCGTTGGCCGCCCCCGCGTCGTCCGGGTCGTCGGCCAGGAGGGCGCGTAACTCGGCCTCCGCCTCGTCGGCCTTCTTCGCCCCCCAGAGTGCCCCGGCCAGCGCGTGGCGGACCCGCTCCCGCTCTCCGGGGGCGGTGAACTCGTCGCCCAGGGTGCGGGCGAGCGTGACCGCGTCGTCCCACCGGCCGAGGAGTTCGAGGACGCGGACCTTGCCGAGCCGGTGGCTCAGGCGGTCCACGGCGACCCCGCCGGCCACGGCCTTGTCGGCCGCCGCCACCGCCCCGTCGGCGTCCCCGAGGGCCGCCAGGGCTTCGGCGAGGTTGGCGTTCAGGAACGCCTCGGACGTGAACTCCCCCGCCCGCAGCCCCTCGCGGCAGACGGCCGCCACCTCGGCCGGCTTGCGGGCCCGCCAGTGGAGGGCGATGAGTTGGGAGTACGCCTCCGCCTCCGTCCCCTTTTCCCGCCGCTCGACGGCCCGCCTGAAGACCGCGGCGGCCACCTCGACGTTGCGAACGCGGGCCGCCAGGAGGCCGACGACGTGCCACGTCGCGTGTTCCCGCTTGACGCCGGCGGCGAGGTCCGCGCCGCCCTGCCCGAGTACCGCGCCGGCCCACGCCCGGTCGGCCCGCAGCACGTCCGCAACCGCCTTCGCCCGGGCGGCCGCCAGGTCGCGGGCGGCGACGGTCGGAGCGGCCTTCGGGTCGAGCGCCCGGTACGCCGCGTCGAGGTCGTCCAGCACCCTGCCCGGCCGGCCGGTCTCGACGTGGGAGCGGACCGCGAGGCGGACCGCGGCCGGGTCGGCGGTGGCGCGTTCGAGTTCGCCGAACAGGGCGTCGGCCCGCGGCCGGGTGGCCGGGTCGCGGGCCAGTTCGGCGGCGAGGACGGCCTTGATCGCGGGGTTGTCGGCGTCGCGGCGGGCGTACTCCTTGAGCTTCCCGGCCGCCTCGCCGCCCCGCCCGGCGGCGCGGAGGTTGGCGGCCAGCAACTCGTAAGCCTCGGCCCCCCGCGGCTTCAACTTCAGGGCGAACACCGACGCGAGGTAGCGTTCCGCGTAGGCGACGGCGGTGTTCCCGTCCCCCTTCGCGGCGTGGAGCGTGGCGAGGTTCCACTGGAGCCGGGCGGCCCCGGCCGGGTCGCCGGCCCGCGTGGCGTCGGCGTACGACGCGGCCGCCTTGCGGTAGCTCTCGGCGGCCGCGTCGAAGTCCTTCGCCGCCGCGAACAGGGTGCCGATCCGCTCGTGCGTGTCGGCCGCCTCGGCGTCCACTTCCTTCGGCGTGTAAAGCCTGGTGGCGAGGACGGCGGCCCGCCGGTCGGCGAGCAGGGCGAGAACCTTGCGGTGGGCGGCGACGGCCCCCGGCGTGTCGCCCGTGTCGGCGAGCAGGCGGGCGAAGTCCCGCCACACGGCGAGCGCCTTGTCCGGCCGTTCGACCAGCTTCGCGTCGTCCACGACGGGCTTGAGCACCGCGACGGCCCCGGCGGCGTCCCCCGCTTCGAACAGGAGGCGGGCGAGGGTGTGGGCGGCGTCGATGTCGCGGGGGTCGGCGGCGAGCACCGTTCGGGCGGCCCGCACCGCCGCGTCGGGCCGGCCGGTGTCGAGGTAGACGGGGATGAGTTCGCGGGCGGTGGCGGCCGAAGTGGGGTCGAGCTTCGCGGCCGCTTCGAACGACTTGCCGGCGGTCAGCAAACGATCACGGCGGGCCTGCCAGACGCCGGCCCCGTACCGGGCGAGCGCCGCCCGCCGGGCCTCGGGCATTCCATCGGCCGGGGGCTGTGCGGCGGCCGCGAGAACGAGTGTGCCGACGATCAGCCCGCCCGCCATGACGACGCCTCCGGTGGGGCAGGATTCCGAACGCCACCCCGGCGAGCGGGGGGCGTCAGCCCCCTGATACCCACGCTCGGCCCGTTAGCATCGCGTGGGTATCAGGGGGCCGACGCCCCCCGCTCGCCGGGGCCACAGGACATCAGTCCGGCAGCACCTTCACGCGGACGTTCTTGAACTGCGTCGTGCTGCCCGGGTCGTGGGCCTGCAGCGCGAACGTGCCGCGGGAGAGCACCCGCTGCTCCCGGCCCTTCGGCCGCTCCGGCTTCTCCGGCTCCGTGTAGTCGACCACCGCCTTGCCGTTGAGGGCGATCGTGATCCGCTTGCCCCTCACCGTGATGGCGCACTCGAACCACTCGCCGTCCTTCACCGCCGACTCCTTCAGGTCCTCGATCACCACGAGGCTGCCGGTCTTGCGGGGGTCCTTCACGAAGGTGTTGTTGATCTGCGCCTCGTACCCCTTCTTCAGGGCCCCGAGGTTGGTGTTCGCGGTGTGGAAGAAGACGCCCGAGTTGGACGACGGGGCGGTCTTCACGTCGCACTTGAACTCGAAGTTCTTGAAGTCGTGGTTGGCCACCGGGCCGGTGTAGAAGAGGTGGGCCATCCCGCCCTTGAGCGTCAGCACGCCGTCGGCCACCGTGAAGCACTCGGGCTTCTCGTTCGCCTCCCAGCCGGCGAGCGACTTGCCGTCGAAGAGCGGCACGAACCCCTCTTCAGCCGTGGGGCCGGCGGGGGCCGGCGGGGCGTTCAACGCGAGGGCGGCGAGCAGGACGATGGGGGCCACGGCGGGGACTCCGGGGGAAGGGGGAAGCCGGAGTCAGTTTACGAGTCAGCGGTCGCGCAGCCCCCAGTCGCCGATGAGGAAGTCGCCGTTGGGCAGCCGCCGGCCGCCGGTGAGGAGCACGCCGTCGGCGAACGCCCACCGGTAGCCGCCGGCGTCGGCCGCGGGCGACACGCCGCTGGCCCGCCGGAGGTCGGCGACGGTCGCCGCCCCGTTCCCCTTCACGAGCCAGTCGCTGGCGTCGCGGGCGGTCATCGCCGGGAAGCGGTACGGCGGGGCGGCCGGGTCGTCGCCCACGGGGTCGGAGGCGGGGCTTGCGAACACGAGAAGTAGTACGAGGTGGGTCATGGGCGTCCTTTCCCGATGACAAGGTGACATGGTGACAAGGTGACAAGGTGACGAAGACGGGGTCGTTGTCACCCACTCACCTTGTCACCCCCTCACCCCTTCATTCCCTACCCGGCGCGACGGAACAACTGCGGGCGGTCGTCCGGGCCGTCGAGGTTCCGCCGCTCGCGGACGGCGTAGGGCCGCTTCCCCTGGCTCTCGAAGTAGACCCGCGTCAGCACCTCGCCCATCAGCCCGAGGGAGAGGAACTGCACGCCGATGAGGGCGGCCATGATGCCGAGGAGGAACAACGGGTTGGCCGTCATCCCCGGGCCGGTCGTGTACTTCATCACGGCCGACACGATCACGTTGACGGTCCCGAGCGTCATGCAGCCGAGGCCGAGGCCGCCGAACAGGTGCATCGGCCGCGTCTGGAAGCTGCTGAGGAACTTGACCGTCATCAGGTCGAGGACCACCCGCACGGTCCGCGTCAGCGTGTACTTCGACGTGCCGGCCGTCCGCGGGTGGTGGCGGACCGGCACCTGGGCCACCTTCGCCCCACTCTGGACGGCCAGGGCGGTGATGAAGCGGTGCATCTCGCCGTACAGGATGAGGTCGTCCACGACCGGCCGGCGGAGGGCCCGGAGGGTGCAGCCGAAGTCCTTGAAGGGCACCCGCAGCGTCCGCCGGATGACCCAGTTGGCGAGGAAGCTCGGGAGCTTGCGGAGGATCAGCTTGTCCTGCCGGTTGGCCCGCTGGCCCAGTACTGCGTCGTACCCCTCGTCGAGCTTGGCGAGCAGGAGCGGGATGTCTGCCGGGTCGTTCTGGAGGTCGCCGTCCATCGTCACGATCACGTCGCCGCGGGCGGCGTCGAGCCCGGCCTGGGTGGCGGCGGACTGGCCGAAGTTGCGGCGCAACCGCACGACCTTCACGCGGGGGTCGGCCGTGGCCGCGGCGTCGAGGGCGTCGAAGGTGTCGTCCCGGCTGCCGTCGTCCACGAACACGAGTTCCCACGGCCGGCTATCGCCGAGGGCCGAGCGGACGCGGTCCACCAGCCGCAGGACGTTGTCCCGCTCGTCCTTCACCGGCACCACGACGGACAAGAGATTCATGGCGACCTCCCCTTCACTTCACCGCGACGCCCGTGACCAGCGGCTCCGACCCGTACTGCACGAACCCCGAGTCGAGCATTTCGATCGCGGCGGCGTCGATCAGGTCGATGTGGACGGGGTACCACCCCGGTACCATCACCGGCGGGAACGCGGCCACGAGGTCGATCGACTCGCCGGGCGGCACGACCCTGGCGAACAGCCCGGCGTGCCCGCGGTGGATCGCCTTCCCGGCGGCGTAAATCTCGCACCGCAGGCGGATGCCGCCGGCCGGGCCGGGCTTGAACTCCCACGGGCGGATCGAGCGGTTGGTGGCCCGCACCGTCAGGGCGAACCCCTCCCCCACCTTCACCGGGGCCGGCGGGTTCGGGCCGACGAGCGCCAGGTCGGCCTTGAACGGGCCGGGCACGTAGGCGGTTTCGACCCACTGGCGGAAGCGTTCCGGCGTGTGGTCCCGCCCGGCGTCCGCGAGCCACTCCTCGTAGAAGTCGAAGAACTCGTCCATCGCCGTCGTCCGCCCCGCCGCGATGTGCCCGTAGATGGGCCAGAGCTGCCGGCGGGCCTCGGCGAGACTCACGCCGGGTTGCAGGAGCAGCGCGACGGTGGACGCCAGCCCGGTTCGGTCGGCCCCCTGCTTGCAGTGAAAGACGATCGGGTAGGCGGTGTGGTCGATGACCTCGATGAGCCGGCGGACCTCGTACGGCGGCGGCAGCCGCTTGGCCGAGAGCGTCACGTCCTCTTGGCAGACGTTCGCCGCGTGGGTGGCCCGGGCCTCGGCCATGTACCAGGCGGTTTCCGGCCCCACGCCGCGGAGGTTGACGACCGTGCGGACGCCCTTGTCGGCGATGAACGCGGACAGCTCCGGGCCGCTCAGTTGGGCGGTCCGGTAGACGCGGCCGGGGATCACGGTGTGGGCGTTCGAGGACGCGAAGATGCGGACGGCCTGCACCCCGACGGCGGCGAGCGCTCCCACCCCGGCGAGGCGGAACAGGGTCCGGCGGCCGAACCGGCGGCGAACGGGGGGCGTGGTGAAATCGTCCGGCATGACGGCGTCCGTGCGGGCTCTCGGCCCGCGGGTCCATGCGGGCGGCGTACAGTGCCAGAACCCCGCCCCCGACGCAAGCCGAAAGCTCGGCCGTCAGACTGCCCCGCCCGCGAGCCGGTTCCGCTCCCGGGCGAGGAAGGCCCGCACCCCCGGGTCTTCACTCAGGCCGACGGCCCGGGCGTAGGCGGCGGCCGCCCCCGCGGGGTCGCCGAGGCGGGCGAGCAGGTGGGCCCGCACGGCCCAATACGGCTGGTAGTCGCGGACGTGGGAAGCGTCGATGGCGTCCAGCGCCACCCGCCCGGCCGCGGGGTCGCCGGCGCTCGCCAGGGCGGCCGCGTGCCCGACCCGCGCCCCGAGCGTCGGCCACCGGCGGACCAGTTCCCCATACAGCAGCACGACCCCGCTCCACTCGGTCCGCCCGGTGAACGCCCGCCCGGCATGAGCCGACTGGATGGCGGCTTCGAGCTGGAAGTGGCCCACGGAGCGGAGGGCGGCGGCCGCGAAGAGTTCACGTTCCGCTTCGGCGATCAGCGGCCGCGACCAGAGGGCCGGGTCTTGCTCGGCGAGCGGCACGTACCCGCCGTCGGCCGTGCGGCGGGCCGGCTGGCGGGCCTCGCAATGGAGAAGGAGCGCCAGCAGCCCGCGGGCCTCGGCTTCCTCGGGAACGAGACGGGCCAGGATGCGGGCGAGCCAGACGGCTTCGCCGGCCAGCCCACGCCGCCGCGGGTCGGCCCCGGCCGCGTCGTCCCACCCGGTGCCGTAAGCCGCGTACACGGCGTCGAGGACCGGCCCGAGCCGCGCCGGCAGTTCATCCGGCCCCGGCACCTCGAACGGCACGCCGGCCTCCCGAATCTTCGCCTTCGCCCGCACGAGCCGCTGGCCCATCGCGGCGGGGGCGACGAGGAACGCCGACGCGATGCGGGCGGCGTCGAGGCCGAGTACGGCTTGAAGCATGAGGGGGGTGCGGGCGGCCGGGTCGATGGCCGGGTGGGCACACGCCAGCATCAGCTTCAGCCGCTCGTCGGGGATGGCGTCGCCGTCCGGGCCGTCCGCGTCGGCCTGCCGGCGTTCGGCCGCGAGTCGGTGGGTGGGAACGGCGGCCGCCCGGACGCGGTCGTGCCGGCCGGCGTCGAGGAGTTGGCGGCGGGCGGTGGTCAGCAGCCACGCCTCGGGGGAACGGGGGACGCCGTCGGCCGGCCACGTTTCGAGGGCCGCCCGGAACGCCTCCCCGAGCGCGTCCTCGGCCGCGGCCACGTCCCGCGACCGGCTCGCCAGGAAGGCGACGAGCCGGCCGTAGGAGTCGCGGGCCGCCGCCTCGGCCGCCCGGTGGGCGTCGGCCACTTCCGTCACGAGGCGGCCGCCGTCGGGTCCGGGAGGGCCGGCCGGACTTCGACCGAACCGCGGACCACGGGGGCGCGGGCCGCCCAGGCGAGGGCGGCGTCGAGGTCGGGTACGTCGAGCAGGAAGAAGCCGCCGAGTTGCTCCTTGGTGTCGGCGAACGGCCCGTCCTGCACCTGCCGGTCGCCGTCGCGGACGCGGACGGTGGTCGCGGCGGACGGCGGCAGCAACCCCTTGCCCCCGGCCATGACGCCGGCCGCCGCGACGGCCTGCGCGTAGGCCGTCCACGCCCCCCAGTAGGCGGCCTGTTCGGGTCCGGTGCGGGCGGCGAACCCGGCGGCGTCTTCGTAGATCAGCAGTGCGAACGTCATCGGCAAGCTCCGTCGCTCGAAGGAAGGTGCGGCGCGGGTTGCTCCCCGCGTCCACCCCCCTGACGTTTCACGGGCGGCCGTTTCGACAGCGGGCCGGAAAGAATTTCGTTCGGTGAGTCGTGGGCCGTCACCCGTAGGGTGTGCCCGCTCGGCTGGATAACGCCGTAACCTCCCAGGAATGCCCGCCAGTGTACTCCACCGGCCGCGGGCGCACAACCACCCGCCGCCTTCACACTCCGGGGCGGGCGATTCGGTATACTAATCGGCTACGAGCGACGCCGAACCGCCGTCGGGAGACGACGATGCAACCGAACCCGCCCGCCCATCCGCCGGCGAACCTGGACGACCCGAGCCTCTACGTCAACCGCGAACTGAGCTGGCTCCAGTTCAACCGCCGGGTGCTGGACGAAGCCCTCGACGCCTCCGTGCCGCTGCTGGAGAGGCTCAAGTTCCTCGCCATCTTCGCGTCCAACCTGGACGAGTTCTACATGGTCCGCGTCGGCGGGCTCCAGCAGAAGGAGCAGGCCAAGATCGCCCACGGGTCCGGGGCCGACCGGCTGCCGCCGTCGATGCAGCTCGAACGCATCAGCCACCTCGTCCGCGAGGCGGTGGCCGCGCAATACGAGTGCCTGACGGCCGACGTGCTGCCCGCCCTCGAAGCCAAGGGCATTGTGATTCGCCGGGCCGGGGCGCTGACGGGCGACGACGCCAAGTTCGTCCGCGAGCTGTTCGCCCGGGAAATCTTCCCCGTCCTCACGCCGCTGGCCACCGACCCGTCGCACCCGTTCCCGCACCTCCTGAACAAGTCGCTCAACCTCGCCGTCTCGCTCAGGCGGCCGGGCGACTCGGACCCGCTTTACGCCGTCGTGCAGGTGCCCGGCGTCCTCCCCCGGCTCGTGCAACTGCCGTCGAGCGACCCGCTCCGCAACGGGGCCGACGGGCCGGTGTACGTCTTCACGCCGCTCGAAGACGTGATTCGACTGCACCTCGGCGACCTGTTCACGGGGATGGAACTCGGGCCGGCGGTCGCCTTCCGGGTGACGCGGGACAGCGAGTACGAGATCGACGACGAGGGGATCGAGGACCTGCTCCGGGCCATCGAGGCGGAGGTGAAGAAGCGGCGGCGGGGGCACGCCGTGCGGCTCGAAATCGAGGCCGGGGCGTCCGACGACCTCGAAGGGTTCATCGCCCAGTCGCTCGACCTCGACCCGGTGGACGTGTACCGGGCCCCCGGGCTGGTGGACCTCACCGGGCTGTTCCAGATCACCAGCCTGCCGGGCTTCCTCGACCTCCGCGACCCGCCGTTCGTCCCGGCCCCGGTCCGCGAGTTCACCCAGGCCACCAGCCCGTGGGCGGCCATCCGCAACCGCGACATCCTGGTCCACCACCCCTACGAGTCGTTCGCCCCGGTGGTCGACTTCATCGAGGCGGCGGCCGACGACGAGCGGGTGCTGGCCATCAAGCAGACGCTCTACCGGACCAGCAGCGACTCGCCCATCGTGCGGGCGCTGCAACGGGCGGCCGACCGCGGCAAGCAGGTGACGGCCGTCATCGAGCTGAAGGCCCGGCTGGACGAGGAGCGGAACATCCTCTGGGCCCGCGAGCTGGAGAAGAGCGGCGTCCACGTCGTGTTCGGGTTCGTCGGCCTCAAGACGCACTGCAAGGTCTGCCTCGTGGTCCGCCGGGAAGACGGTGGGATTCGCCGGTACGTCCACCTCGCCACCGGGAACTACAACCCGCAGACGGCCCGGCTGTACACCGACCTCGGCTTCTTCACCTGCAACCCGCTCTTCGCCGACGACGTGTCGGCCCTGTTCAACTACCTGACCGGGTACGCCGACCTGCCCCGCTGGCAGAAGCTCCTGGTGGCCCCGAGCCGGCTGCTCACGGTGATGGTCGAGAAGATCGACCGGGAGGCGGCGAACCACGCGGCCGGCAAGGGCGGGCGGATCGTCGCCAAGCTCAACGGGCTGCTGGAGCCGGCCATCGTGAAGGCCCTGTACCGGGCCAGCCAGGCGGGCGTGCCCATCGACCTGGTGTGCCGCGGCATCTGCTCCCTGCGGCCGGGCCTGCCGGGGGTGAGCGAGACGGTGCGGGTGCTGTCGGTGGTCGACCGCTTCCTCGAACACAGCCGCATCTTCTACTTCGAGAACGGCGGCGAGAGCGAGGTGTTCATCGGCAGCGCCGACTGGATGGACCGCAACCTGAGCCGGCGGGTGGAGGTGGTCTTCCCGGTCGAGCAGCCGGAGTTGAAGGCCCGGCTGGTGGACGAGATTCTGAAGATATCGCTCGCGGACACCGCGAAGGCCCGGGAGCTACTGTCCGACGGCACCTACCGCCGGGTGACACCGAAGCCCGGCGAGCCGCCCCTGCGGAGCCAGCAGCGCTTCCTGGAGCTGGCCGCCGATGCCGCCGCCCGCGGCGCGGCCGGGATGCCGGTCACGGCCGAGAGCGAGGTGGTGGCCCCGCCCGGCCCACGCACGACGACCCGGAAGGGGCGGCGGCGGACGCCTTGAAACAGGTGGCAGCGGCAGTTGGCAGGCGGCAGTCGGACAATGGGCGTTGTTGTCGACTGCCGCCTGCCTACTGCCGCTGCCGACTGATTACCGGGGGATCGGCGTCACGGGGACGACCGGCATCTTCTCGGGCACGACCACCGGGGTGGCCGGCTTGACGACGCCCGAGCCGGCGATCGGGGTGGCCGGGTACGGGGCCGACGGCGGACCCTGCACGGCGTCGTTCGGGTTCGCCTGGCAGTCGCACTTGCCGCCGATGTGGTGGCAGCCGAGGCTGACGCCCAGAACGCCGAGCACGGTCAGAAGGGGGACGATCCGGCGCATGGGAGTACCATCCGTGGTCGGGGGAAGCCCGTGGGCCGCCGCCGGGGGGCCACACCCGGTTGGGGCGCGACCGACCCCGGCGGCGTCCGCGGGGGGGTGAGACGCGGCCGGCGGCCCGCTTCCCTGCGCGAACCGTTCAGCCGCCCGGGGGACCGCCGGCTCCGCCGCCGACCCGCCCGACGCCCCTTACCATCGGCCGCCCGGCTTTGTCGGCTTCACTCGTTTTCCCGGTCCGACCGGATGGCCCCGTTCGCCGCATCGGGGTGAACATTCAGGAAGTGGGGAGATGAGCCACGCACCAACGGTCCCGCTCAACGCACGGATCGCGTTCGTGTTCGGCTTGGCCTGCGTGGCCATGTACGGGCCGATGTTCATGTCGTCGCGTCTGTTCTTCGACACCTCGATCAACGGCCCGTTGACCCTCATCGTGGGCGGAATCGGCTGGCTCATGGTCGGCCCCCCGGCGGTCGCTTTCGGACTGACCGCCTTGCTCCGAAGCAAGCCGGCTGATCGGGGGTGGGCCGGGGCGGTGATGTCACTGGCCGGTATCCTGATGGGGTCACTCTATCCAGCCACAGTCGCCGTCACGTACCTGACCCGTTAGCCGCAACGCGGCGAGGACCGATGGACGCGATCATCCTGGCCGCCGGCAAGGGCACCCGCCTGCGGCCGCACACCCTCACCGTGCCGAAGCCGCTGCTGCCCGTGCAGGGCCGGCCGATCCTCGACTGGATCATCGGGGCACTCCCGCCCGTCGACCGGCTCGTGGTGGTGGTCAACTACCTCGCGGAGCAGATCGAGGAATACCTCGCCACCCAGACGCACGTTAAGAATTCGGTGACGGTGAGGCAGGCCGAACCCCGCGGCACCGGCGACGCCCTCATGGCGTGCAAGGGGCAGGTGGCGTCCGACCGCGTCATGGTCCTCAACGGCGACGACCTCATCGGCCGGGCCGACCTGGCGAAGCTCGCGGCCGTGCCGATGGGCATCCTCGCGCACCCGGTCGCCGAGCCGGACAGCTTCGGCATCCTCTTCCGCAAGCCCGACGGCACCCTCGACCGGATCGTGGAGAAGCCGAAGGGCCTCCCCGCCCCGCAACTGGCGAACATCGGCGGCTACCTCTTCCCGAACGCCGTGTTCGGCCTCACGCTGCCGCTCTCCCCCCGCGGCGAGTACGAGATCACCGACGCCGTGGCCCAACTCGCGGCGGCGGGGCCGTTCCACGTCGTGGAGGCGGGCTACTGGCTGCCCATCGGCACCGTGGAGGCGTGGGACGCGGCCCAGGCGGCGGACGTTTCGGCCGTGCGCTGACCCACGCCCGTGCGGCCGGATCGCGTGTTATGCTCATCTCGTCGCGTCGTTCGGTGGCGGCCGGTCGGGTCGCGGCCCCTCTTGGCACGGCCGTTGCTTCACATCTTCCCAGCCGCACACCGAGACGCACCGCGACGGAGGAACGATCATGGGCTTCTTCAGCCGCTCGACCTGTAACGACACGCACGACGCCTGCGGGCACTGCCAGGACTGCAAGTGGTGGCAGGGCGAGGCCCGCGGCACGTCCGACCGCACCTCGCTGGGCCTGTGCATGCACGCCGAGTTGATCCACTTCAACCTGGAAGTGTCGGCCGAGAGCGGGTGCAACCGCTTCGAGCCGGCCCCCGCCCTGGCCGGGGCCGAAGCCCAGGTCGACGGCGCGCCGGTGTTCATGCCGTCGTTCGCGTAACGCCGTGCGAAGCATCAGGCGGGCCGGCGGCGGGTCGAACGCGACCCCGCCGCCGGCCCGCGTGCGGTCACGGGTGGGCGGCGACGAGCGCTTCCGCCCACGCGGCGTCCTCGGGCGAGAGCCGGGGATCGGGCGGGTAGTCGTAAATCTTGTAGGCATAGCCCGACTCGTCATAAACGCGGTGCAGGAGGGCTTGGAGGTCGAGCGTGGCGTCGGGTTCGCCGGGGCCGAGGGGCACGGGGACCGTCGGCAGCGGGTCGCGGAGGCGGGCCGGCCAAACGTCCCCCTTCGGCCGCTGGGCTGGGCGGCTGACGAGGGCGTAGTAGTCGCACGGCGGCAAGTCGCGGAACGGCATCCGCGGCCCGCCACGAAGCAGGTCGAGTTCGACGTAGTTGACATCGCTCCGGAGCAACCGCCGCCGCTTCCGCGTGAACTTGTCGCGGCCGGCCCCCGCGTACTTGTTCGTCGGGCTCAGGATTTCGATCACGGTGACGATCTTCTTGCGGTTCCGGTCGTACACCTCCAGATACCCGTTCCGCACCGTCACGAGTCGCGGGATCGTCACCTCGACGGCCGTCGCCACCGCCCCACGGCCGCCGGGCACGCCCCCCTTCGCCCGGGGGTCCGGCGTGAGGTCCACGTCGGCCGCCCCGATCAGTTCGCGGTCCCCGCCCACCTCTTCGAGGTAGAGGTGTTCCCCGAGTTGGATGAAGTAGGTGGGGACGACCTGGGGGGTCAGTGCGGCCCGGGCGGCCGGAATGAACGCCTGGTGGAAGTCGTGGAAGTACGACCGGCTTTCGAGGTACGGGTTCATCCCGGGGAACGGCGACGGCATCGGCCCCTCCTGCGCTCGCGGCGGTGCCATCGTACCACGGGCGGCGGCATTTTTTCCGCATTCTCGTTGCCACGCCCGTCCGCCCGCCCTACCATCACATGAATCCGTCGCGCGGACACGCGGCGGGCCGACAAGCTGGTGAGAATCTTATCCAGAGTGGCTGAGGGGCCAGGCCCGACGACGCCACAGCAACCGGCCGGACCGTGCGGGTCGCCCGACTCGCACAACCCAGGCGTCAGGTGCTAAGTCCTGCCCGGTGGACCACGACTGCGTGGCCGGCCGGGGAAGATAAGATCATCGCGCGGGGTTCGCCCCCGCCGCCGACCCTTATCGCTCGCACCCACCCGGCCGCCCCGGCCCCGTGGTCCCCCCTCTGGACAGACCTCGCCCCGAACCACCCGCCCCGTGCGGCCGCCGCGTCGTTTCGCGGCCCGGGCGGCGGACTCCACCACCCGAGGGGAACGTCTGTGGCCATCGCCGACCACGTCACCGGCCTCAAGTGCCGCGTCTGCGGCAAGCTCTACCCGAAGGGGCCGATCAACTTCTGCGTGGACGACTTCGGCCCGCTCGAAGTGGCCTACGACTACGGGGCCATCAAGGGCACCATCACCCGCGACAAGATCGCCCGCCGGCCGCGGAACATGTGGCGGTACCGGGAACTCCTGCCCCTGGACGGCGAGCCGTCCGTCGGCCCGCAGGTCGGCGGCACCCCGCTCATCCGGGCCGACCGCCTGGCCGACGCCCTCGGGGTCGAGCGGCTCTGGATCAAGAACGACGCGGTCAACTTCCCCACCCTGTCGTTCAAGGACCGGGTCGTCGCCGTGGCCCTCTCGAAGGCCCGCGAGTTCGGCATGCGGACGGTCGGGTGTGCCAGCACCGGCAACCTCGCCAACAGCGTCGCCGCCCAGGCCGCCAGCGCCGGCCTGGACACCGTCATCCTGGTGCCCGCCGACCTGGAGAAGACGAAGATTTTCGGCACGATGGTGTACGGGGCGAAGGTGGTCGGCGTGACCGGCACCTACGACGAGGTGAACCGCCTCTGCACCCAGATCGCGCTCAAGTACGGCTGGGGGTTCGTGAACGTCAACCTCCGGCCGTTCTACGCGGAGGGCTCGAAGTCGATGGGCTTCGAGATCGCCGAAGACCTCGGCTGGCGGTTCCCCCAGCACGTCGTCGCCCCGATGGCCGGCGGCAGCCTCATCGGCAAGATTCACAAGTCGTTCACCGAACTCCACACCGTCGGGCTCGTGGACACGCCCGTCACGACGAAGATGTGGGGGGCCCAGGCGGCCGGGTGCAACCCCATCGCCGACTGCGTGAAGAGCGGCCGCGAGCGGCACAAGCCGGTGCGGAAGCCGAACACGATCTGCAAGAGCCTCGCCATCGGCGACCCGGCCGACGGGTACTTCGCGGCCAAGCTCACGCGCGACAGTGGCGGGTGGGCCGAGGACGTGACCGACGACGAGATCGTGGACGGCATGCTGCTCCTGGCCCGCACCGAGGGCGTGTTCGCCGAGACGGCCGGCGGGGTGACGGTGTCGGTCGCCCGCAAGCTGCTCGAACAGGGCCGCATCCCGCGG
>JANPKP010000737.1:0-3718 GCA_031426095.1 Gemmataceae bacterium | reverse complement strand
TGGCATCAACGCCGGCGCCCCTGAACCGCAAGTGTCACCCCATAAGTTACCCACCCGCGCTGGAGGACCGCCCATGCCCTTCCCGCAGTTCGACCGCTCGCGGTTGGTCGTCAAGCCGCTCGCCGAGCGGCGGCACGACCTCACCCTCGACGTGCTACTCCCGCTCGACACGCCCGACGATTTTTCACACCCGTCAATCCCGCTCATCGTCCAGCGGTTGAACACGGCGAAAGCGTCCGGTTCCGCTCGCATCCTGATGATGGGCGCCCACGTGCTGCGGGCCGGAGTGCAACGGCACCTGATCGACCTGATGGAACGGGGGCTGGTGTCGCTGGTGGCCATGAACGGCGCCGGGCCGATCCACGACTGGGAGTTCGCCCGCGTCGGGGCCAGCACCGAGAGCGTGGCCCGGTACGTCCGCACCGGCGAGTTCGGGCTGTGGGCCGAGACGGGGGCGATCAACGACGCCCTCGCCGCCGGCGTCGAGCAGGGGTTGGGCTACGGCGAGAGCGTGGGGAAGGCCATCGCCGAAGGCCCGTTCCCGCACCGGCACGCCTCCGTGCTGGCCGCCGCGTACCGGCTCGGGGTGCCGGTCACGGTCCACGTCGGCATCGGCTACGACATCATCCACGAACACCCGAACGCCGACGGCGGCGTCCTCGGGCGGGCCAGCTACACCGACTTCCTCATCTTCGCCGAGCAGGTCCGCAACCTCGAAGGCGGCGTGGTCCTGAGCTTCGGCACTGCCGTGATGGGGCCGGAGGTCTACCTCAAGGCGTTGGCGATGGCCCGCAACGTGGCCCACCAGGAGGGCAAGCGGATCGCCACGTTCACGACGGCCGTGTTCGACCTCCTGCCGCTGGGCGACGACTACCACACGCAGGCCCCGAAGACCGACCCGCGGTACTACTACCGGCCGTGGAAGACGATCCTCGTCCGCACCGTGGCCGACGGCGGGGAGAGCTTTTACGTGGCCGGCGACCACCGGCAGACGGTCCCCGCCCTGTGGCGGGCGGCCGTCGCCGCGGACGCGAAGTGACCCCGCCCGGAACCCCTCCCATGCTCACCACCGCCCTCGTCGAGCGAATCCTGGCGGCGGCCCCCGGGGCGACCGTGGGCGTCCTCGGCGACCTGTTCCTCGACCGCTACCTCGACATCGACGCGGCCCGCAACGAGCCGTCCGTCGAGACGGGGTTGACGGCGTATCAGGTGACGCGGGTGCGGGCCTACCCCGGGGCCGCCGGCACGGTGGTGAACAACCTCTCGGCCCTCGGCGTCGGCCGCATCGAGCCGCTCTCCGCCATCGGCGACGACGGCGAGGGGTACGAGTTGCTCCAGGCGTTGCGGGCGACCCGCGGCGTGGTCCTCAGCGGCGTCGTGTCGGCCCCCGACCGGCGAACGCCGACGTACACGAAGCCGATGCTGCACGAAGCGGGTTCGCCGCCGCGGGAGTTGAACCGCCTCGACATCAAGAACCGCACCCCGACGCCGGACGCGGTGACGGACGCCGTTCTCGCCCTCCTTTATAGCGCGTGGCCGCGGTTGGACGCTCTGATCGTGTTGGATCAGGTGAGCGAGGCCGATTGCGGCGTGGTGACGACGCGAGTGCGTGACCACTTAGCACAGCTCGGCGAACGCGACCCCGGCAAGTTCGTGCTGGCCGACAGCCGGGAGCAGATTGGGCTGTTCCGCAACGTTTGCGTGAAGCCGAACGAGAGCGAGTGTTTGGCCGCCGGGTTCGTCGTGCCGCCGAAGAAATACGACCGCTCAGACCGGGCGTTCGCGCCGCTGGGGTTGGCCCGCCTCGTGAACGGGGTCGTGTTCTGCACGCTCGGGAAGCAGGGCATTGCGGTCGTGCCGAAACCGTCGGACTCCACATCGCTCGGGCGCACCGACATCCCCGCTTACCCCGTCAACGGCCCGGTAGACATCTGCGGGGCGGGCGACAGTTGCTCGGCCGGGATCACCTGCGCGATGATGGCGGGGGCGACGCCCGAGCAAGCGGCGGCGTTCGGCAACCTCGTGGCGTCGATCACGGTGCAACAGCTCGGCGTGACCGGGACCGCCAGCCCGGATCAGGTGCGGGCGAGGTGGCGGGAGGTGGGCGGTCGTTAGCCCCGCAGCCCGCCGGCCACGTCGAGCTTGGTGCCCGTCACCCACCGGGAGTCGTCGGTCGCCAGGAAGGCGGTCGCGTCGGCGATGTCCTCGACGGTGCCGAGGCGGCCGAGCGGCGTCTGCTCGATCTCCTTCTTCTCCTCGTCCTTCGTCTTGCCGCTCGCCGGGCCGTTCATGTCCGTCACCGTGCTGCCGGGCCACACGGTGTTCACCCGGATGCCCTTCGGCCCCAGCTCCACGGCCAGCACCTGCGTGATCATGTCGATGGCCCCCTTCGTGGCCGAGTAGACGACCGACCCGGGGTACGCCAGCCGCGTGATGACGCTCGACACGTTGACGATGCTCCCGCCCGCGGGCAGGAACTTCGCCGCCTCCCGGCAGCACAACAAGTAGCCGCGGACGTTGGTGTGGAAGTGGAAGTCGAAGTCCTCGGCCGTCACGTCGGCGAGGAAGCCGCGGCGCATGACGCCGGCGTTGTTCACCAGCACGTCGAGCTTGCCGAACGCCTTCACGGCCTCCGCGAATAGGCCGGGGATGGCGGCCGCGTCGCTCACGTCGGCCCGCACCGCGACCGCCTCGCCGCCGGCCTTCTTGATGGATGCCACCACCTCGTCGGCCGGCCCGCGGCTCTTGCTGTAGTTGACGACCACCTTCGCCCCGTCGGCCGCCAGCCGCTTTGCGATGGCCGCGCCGATGCCGCGGGCCGCCCCGGTCACGAGGGCCACCCTGCCGGAGAGCTTCGCCATGTTGCACCGCGGGTTGGAGCGCGTGAACAGAATGGAGACGGGTTACACCAAACGCAAAAGCCCACCCGTTGCAACGGGTGGGCTTGGTGGGCTTCTCGTTACCTCGCCCGGGCGAACCGCTCCTCGGCGGCCTGCCAGTTGACCACGTTCCAGAACGCGGCGACGTAGTCCGGCCGCTTGTTCTGGTACTTCAGGTAGTAGGCGTGTTCCCACACGTCCAGGCCGATGACCGGGAACGCCCCGTCCATGAGCGGGCTGTCCTGGTTGGCGGTCGAGAGCACTTCGAGCTTGTCGCCCTTCTTGACGAGCCACGCCCAGCCCGACCCGAAGCGGGTGGTGGCGGCCTTGTTGAACTGCTCCTTGAAGGCGTCGAACGAGCCGAAGGTGCTGTCGATGGCGGCGGCCAGGGTGCCGACCGGCTTGCCGCCGGCGTTCGGCCCGAGGATTTCCCAGAACAGGGCGTGGTTGTGGGCCCCCCCGCCGTTGTTGCGGACGACCGTCTTGATCGCTTCGGGGACCGCCGCGAGGTTATCGGCCAGCACCGAGTGGAGCGGCTTGCCGTCGAGCTGGGGGGCCTGTTCGAGGGCCTTGTTGTAGTTGTCGACGTAAGCCTTGTAGTGCTTGCCGTGGTGGATCTCCATCGTCTGCTTGTCGATGTGCGGCTCCAGGGCGTCGGCCGGGTACGGGAGCGGCTTGTGTTCGATCGGCATGTCGGCTCTCCGGTGAGGGGCGGCGGGGGCGCGGCTACCGTGGCGGCCGCATGAAATGTGTTTTAGCAAGTCCGGGGCCGTCAGTCCGGCCCGTGTCACCACCCCCGTTTAGCGGAGCGACCAGCGGTCGCGTGAGCGCGACCGCTG
>JANPKP010000736.1:0-6717 GCA_031426095.1 Gemmataceae bacterium | reverse complement strand
GGGGGGGGGGCGGGCCCCACGGCGCACGGTAATTGACGTGGGGTGCGGCGCGCCCCAAACGGGGCCCCCGCCCCACCCCATAAGACCTAACGCCCGCTCACTTTTTCTTCTTCAGCACGTCCACCTTGTCGTCCTTGTCCTTCAATTCCAGGTCCTCGGCCGTCAGCTTCTTGATGGTGAGGACCTCCTTCACCTCCATGTCGCCGGCCTTCAGTTCCATCGTCAGCTTGTCCTTTTCGAGGGTGTACTTGCCCTCGATCGTCAGCTCCTTCGGGTCCATCTTGATGACCACCTTCACCTTGCCGTCCTTGGTGAAATCGACCACCGTCCCCTCGGGGGCGTCGCCGCTCGACTTGGTGATGACCCACTGGCCGACGATCAGGGTGGCCGTGTCGTCCGCCTTCACTGGGAGTGGGGCGGCCGAGGCGACGAGGCCGACCAGGGCGACACCCAGGGCGGCGGTTAAGGGCTTCATGGCGCGGACTCCTCTTGCGACGGCGGGGAAATCCGCCGGGGCGGCCGGTCCTTCCGGCCCGCCCCGACACGCCCGCGTGCGAACCCGGTAGATCGTAGCCGGGCCGCCGGGCCGAGCGAAGTGGATGGGCGTTCACGCGTGCCGGGTCGGCGGATCACCACCGCTTGCCGAAGATGTTGCTCGGGGCCGTGTTGTCGCCCTTCTGGACGAACAGGATGCTGCGGTAGAAGTGGATGCCGGTGATGGTGCGGTCGAAGTCGGTCGGGGAGTACGCCCCCAACTCGTACTCGGCGTAGTTGATGCCGTCGGCCAGCCCCTTGAAGTAGCCCATCGTCGTGTTCGGGTTGTTGAGGTTCTGCGTGTCCCCACCGAACCCGCCCCAGTACGATGTCTGCGTGTCCTCGACCACGTACAGCCCGTCCGCCGCGAGCCGGGGGAAGAGGGTTTTGAAGCCGAGGATGATGTGGCGGCACAGGTGGCTGCCGTCGTCGATCACGATGTCAAGCGGCCCGATCCGGTCGGCCACGTCGTTGAGGAACCCCACGTCCCCCTGGTCCCCGCGGAACGTCTTGATGCCCCGCTGCTCGTGCATCGACCCGTCCGCCAGGTCGATCGCGTAGACGTTGGCGTTCTTGAAGTACGCCCGCCACGTCCGGAGGGACGACCCGCCGAACCGCGGGTTCTCGTACCCGCCGATCCCGATTTCGAGGATGTTCAGCTTCTTCTTCCGCAGCGGGGCGAAGTGCCGCACGTAGTGCGGGCCGTAGTGCTGGATGCCGTACAGCTTCTCGCACCGGAGGAGGGCCGCCAGCCGCGGCATGTTGCCGCCCACGAACAGCCGGTACGCGGCCACCTCGGCCGCCCGGGCCCGGCGGATTTGGGAATCCGACAGCCGCGGGCTGTACTTCTTGAGTCGTCCCATGACCGATCCGAGCATGACCACCTCTGGCGGTGCTGGTGACGCGGGCGGGCCGAAGCCGAGATCGGCATCCGGGTATAACTTCTACTCACATATTCGGCAAGTCCTCTTGGCGACTTGTATCCAATCACCCTGAAAGAGCGGTCGCGACGGCCCCAGCGATCTCGTCCACCTCGGCCATGCCGCCCACGCCCACGTCGCCGCACGCCAGCCCCTTCTCGACCGGCGGGACGACCCGGAGGGTCTTGCTCCGGTCGTTCATCATGGCGACAAGGTTCATCGCGTCGAGGTGGCCCGGGATGTGCGACGCCCCGGCGTCCGCGGCGAGCGCCCGCAGGTGCTTGCGGGTGAACGGGTGCTGCCACATCAGCGTGTTCATGGCCGGGGCCAGCACCACCGGGCGGGCCGGGTCCCACGCCCGCCAGACGCACGTCAGGCAGTTGTCGCACAGTCCGACGGCGAGCTTGGCCAGCGTGTTCGCGTCGAGCGGGGCAATGAGGAACAGGTCGGCCCACCGCCGCAGTTCGATGTGGGCGACGGCGTCGCCGCGCTCGTACCGCCGGCCGCCGGCCCGGCCCGGCCACTCGTCGCGGTCGAGGGTCACGGCCGCGCCGTCTCCCACGGCTTGGGGGTCAAAGAAGTACGTCGCCGCATCGGTGGCCACCACCTTCACGGCGTGGCCGGCGGCGAGGAGGGCGTCGAACAAACTGGGGACTCGGACGGCGGCGACGCTCCCGGTGGCCCCGAGCAAGACGTTAGCCATGACCGGCCCGCTCCTGGTACAGCGACTCGACGGCCAGTACGAGGCGGTCCGGCAGCTCGCGCCGCGGCACCCGGTCGTAGTGGTCGTCCGTCGGCCCGAGGTACGCCCAGTGGGCGGCCCCGTCGAGGGTGTTGGCCACCATCAGGTCGGCCGCCGACCGGGCCCGCGATTCCTCGGCGACTTCGAGCAACTCCGTCTCCCCGATGCCGACTTCGAGCTTGAACTTGACCAGGATGCCGTTGAAGCCCCACGGCTTGCGGAAGCGGTCCACCAGTTTCGGGGCTTTCACGAGCCGGACCCACAACTCGGGCTCGGTGCTCTTGATCTTACCCGCCTTCTGCTCCGTGAGCCTCGCCGGCCCCTTGCGGGCCTCCCACTGATTGGTGCGGGCACTGAAGAAGGTTCCCGGGTCGGGCGAGTAGGTTCCGGCCGGGAGGTAGTCGCTGACCGCCGCGGAGTGGCAGACGGCGTCGGGCCCGCCGGCCTTCAGGCGGGTCTGGAGGATCATGGTGAGTTCGTCGAACGTGCGGTACGGCAGGACGGTGAACCGCTCGCCGGGGGCGCGGGGGTTCATGCCGTATTCGAACAGCACGTCCGGGTGCGAGGTGACGAGCGTGACGGCGTGCCCGCGGCCCCAGGCGGTGCGGGCGACGGCGGCCCCGGTGCGGCCGCTGAAGACGTTCGTGAGGCACCGCACCTGGTCGATCGGGGCCTGCGTGTTGCCGGCGGTGACGAGGACGTTCATCGGGGCGGCACCGGGACGGGGGCGGGAGCACGGGCGGGGCTATTCTACGCCCCGTGGCCGGTGCGACCGCCGTCACCGCCCCGCGGCCGTAGTCTCCTTCGGGGGCGGCCACTCGATGCGTGCGAGGTGGTCGGCGAGGGCCTGGTCGGGGTCCCCGAGGGCGTCCCGCAGCCGGGGGAGGAGCGGCCCGGGGGTCGGGTTCGTCCGCAGGGCCGCGAGATACTCATGCAGGGCCTTCCGGGCTTCCGGCTTGCCGCGGAGCATGAGGTGGACCCAGGCCCACGCCTCGCGGTACTCCGGCCGCTCCATGTCGGCCACGTCGGTGAGCTTCTCCAACCGGGCGAGGTCGGGGGCGAACGGCCCGCGGCGGAGGGTTTCGAGGTGCTTCGGGTTCACCCCGTCGGCCCCCGGGGGCTGCTCGAAGTACCCGGCCAGGCCCTCGTCGAGCCACAGCGGCACGTCCTTGAGGACGCCGTGGAGGGTGGCGTGCGTCAGCTCGTGCCGCAGGTCTGTCCGCAGCCGCTCGCCGGTCCAGGTGAAGACCTTCAGGTCTTCCCCGCGGCCGCCGAGCCGGCGTTCCGTGAGGAAGTACGCCGGGCGGGGCGTGAGCGTCGGGTAGGTGGCCTTCATGTACTGCTCGTACTTCTCCCGGGCGTCGAACAGGAACACCTGCACGACGGCCGTGCTCGGCGGGAGCCGGAGTTCCTCGAAGACCCGCTCGGGCAGCGCCTCCAACTCCGCGAACAGCGGGTCGGCGGCGTTGACTTCGAAGTCGTGGTAGAAGACGTAGGCGCCGCGGCGGGTGGCGTGCTTGCCGGGGGCGACGACGGGCGGCGGGCCGGGAGGGTCGGCGGCGTTCGCACGGGGGCTGCCGATGACCGTTGCGTCCGGCTCCTTCGCGGCCCGCAGCGACTCGCACCCGCCCGCGGCCAGCCCGGCGGCGAGCGCGACGAGGCCGGCGAGGCGGACGCGGGGCGGCAACGGCTGCGGCATGAAACGCCCCCGCGACACGGAACGGCCGGGGACGATACCACCCCCCCAGCTTCCCAGCCAGACCACTTCTGACGCTGTTAGGATCGGCACGCGATTGTGCGGGACTTGACGATAAGGCCGGACGTGCCGGTCAAGCCAGCGGGCGACCGTTGCGGGCGTTCTTCACCACCTTCGCGGCCGTGGCCCGGGCGACGGCCGTCCACAAATCCTTCCATCCCTTGCGGCCGCGGAGGTGGGCGGCGAGATAAACGCGGAGGAACCGCAGGCGGTCGGCCCGGGAAACGGCCGGGATGCGGAGGAAGCTGGCGTTGAGCCGGGCGAGTTCCTTCACGCGCTGTTTGAGTGCGGGCGGGCGGCCGACGCGAACGCCGACGAGGTCGATGAACACCGGCTCTGCGGACGCCGGGTCGGTGGCGGCCCCCCGCATCATCACGTTGCTCGCCTTGAGGTCGCGGTGCGAGCCGCCACGCTCGTGGAGCGTCCGCACGAGTCGGGCGATGGGCTCGACCCAAAGGCGGACGATGCGCGTGCGTTCGAGAGCGGGTAATGGAGCGAGCGCCGCGACGGCTTCCGGGAGGCCGAGGGCGTCGGGCACCTTCTCGGTGAGCAGGTAGCCCTCGGCGGGGAGGCCGCGGCGGGTGCGGTGCAGGAGCAGGACCGGGCGGGGCGTCGGCAGCCAGCGGTCGCGGAGCGTGTGGCCGGTCGCCCACGACCGCAGGGCCGGCGAGCGGCGGAAGAGGTTCTTCCACGGCTCCGACCCGCTGCGGATCCGGAACCGCTTCCAGATTAGCACTCGCGGCCCGTCGGCCGTCGTGAGGGTGAGCTCCGCGACCGTGGACGTGCGAGAGTCCTTCAGCAGCCGCACGCCGGGCCGGGCGAACGCCGCGTCGGGGTCGGCGAGCAGGCCGTTCACCACGTCGGCGGGCAAGTCGCGGACGGCGACGCCGCGGACGGGGCCGGCCTTCACCGTGCGGAAGTAACGATTGGTACCGAGGCAGCGGGACGCCCGCCCGGCCCAGAAGGCGAGGTTCGACGCCAGCGTGCCGCGTTCGACTTCCCCAGGCCCGGTGGTGCGGACGGACGCGAGGTCGCGGCGGGCGTAGACGTAAGCCCGCCAGAAGCGGCAACGATCCGTGCGGGTCGCCCGGAGTTGGAACCAGCGGTTGTACAGCACCAGGTTCGCCCGTCTCGCGGCCCACCCGAGCGGCGGGCCGACGCGGACGGCGTGAACGTCGATGAGCGAGAACGCCGGCACCCCTGTTTCGGTCACTTCCACGATGAGGTTGCCGGGGTGCGGGTCGGGGTGGGCGACGCCGGCGTCGTGCATCGCGGCCATGAAGCGACCGAGTTCGACGGCCGTGCGACGGCGGACGGCGGGCGGGAGCGTCGGCAGAACGGCTTCGAGGAACTCCTGGAACGGCACCGCCTCGTCGCGGCCGCGGGTCAGGAGGAGGCTCTCGCCGGGCACCCCGGGTCGGCGGCAGCCCCAGCCGACGGGCACGACCGCCGCCACGCCGCGCTGGCGGAGGGCGAGGGCGTTCTCGAACTCCAGCCGGGCCTTCGCCGGCCGCAACACTTCGCGGGCCCACGCCCGGAAGCCGCTCACCCGGCAGTGCTTGGCGTACACCGTCCCGCCCGGCAGCGACACCCGGTACACGGTCCGGTGCGGCCCGTGCTTCACGGTGGCGGTGAGGCCGTCGGCGATCCAGCGCGGGAGGTCGGGGCCGCCGTCGCCGAGCAGCGGGAGGGCGTCGGGGAGGACGTGCCACACGAGGCCGCCGGCGCGCACCACGTCCGCGTCGGCGTGCGGGCCACGCCAGACGAACGGGAACGCCTTGCGGAGGAAGTGGCTGAACATGCCTCGCCCTTCGGAACCTTCACCCCGCCCGCCGGCCCGCTTCCAACCCCTCCAGAGCCGCGACCCACTGCCGCGCCCCGGCGTCCACGCTGAAGTTCACGTCCACCTCGCGGCGGCCGGCGAGGCCGAGCCGCAAGCGGTGGGCCGGGTCGTCCTTCAAACGCCGGACGGCGTTCACCCACTCCTCGGTGGTCGTGGCACGGTAGCCGGTGGCCCCGTCGCGCACGAAGTCGGCCTGAACGCCGACGGGGTTGGCGACCACGGGCAGGCCGGCGGCCTGGTATTGCAGCACTTTGAGCCCGCACTTGCCGCGGCTCCAGGGGTCGTCCGGCACCCACCCGATGCCCACGTCCGCCGCCGCGATGTCGGCCGCCTCACTTGGTTCGTTCCACGGGCAGCAATCGACCGGCAGGTGCGGCACGCTCAGGAAGCGGTCGCACACGAGCTTCAGCCGCGTGCCGGGGACGGCCTTGCCGACGGCCGAGAGCGTGGGCACGAACCGCTCCAGCCCTTGCAAAGTGCTGGCCGACCCGACCCACACGAGTTGCAGCCCGTCGCGGCGGCGGGGGAAAAAGACGGTTGGGTACTTCGCCACGTCCACGCACGTCGGCACCACCGCCACCCGCTCGGGGGAAGTCCACCGGCGGGCTTCCGCGGCGAGCGTCTCGTTCCCGGCCACCACGAGGTCGCACGCCTTCACGGTCAGCCGGAAGCGCCTGGCCCGGCGGGGGTCGTCGAACCCCTTCGCGGAGTACGAATCGCGGAGCCAGACGGCGTCGTCGAAGTCGAAGACGAGCCGGCGGACGCGGCGTCGGAGCAGGGCCAGCGTCCACGGCGAGAGGAGCTTGCGCTGGACGATCACCGCGTCGGCGTCGGCGAGGTCGCGGCCGATCGAGAGGCGGTCGAACCAGTCGCGGGGCAAGGGGCGGAAGTCGAGCGAGTGCCCGGCGGCGAGGAGCGGCGC
>JANPKP010000735.1:0-20268 GCA_031426095.1 Gemmataceae bacterium | reverse complement strand
AGGGTGAACGGGGCCACCTCCAGCCCGGCGTACCCCAGCTCGGCCACCCGGTCGCACACCCGGGCGTGCTCCCAGTCGCCGAACGTCTCGTTGCAGATGGCGTACTTCGTGCTCACGGCAGGGTGATCTCGCGGGGGCGGGGGTCGGTGGCGGCGTAATCGACGGCGGTGAGGCGAACGGACCGGCGGCCGCGGGCGGCGGCGTAGAACTCGGCGGGGGCGGCGACGGCCGTGCCGTCGACGTGGGTGACGAGCCACCGCCCGCCGGCCCCGTCCGCCCCCTTGAAGGCGGCCGCCGCCGGCGACCCCGGCGCCACGTCCTTCACGCCCACCCCGGGGCGGTCCGGGCTCGTCGCGCCCGCCTGGGCGTTCACCTGCTGGAGGACGCTCGCGTACTCGACCCGCAGGCCGAACACCGGGTCGGGGCGGACCGACGCCAGGAACGGGAGGTCGTGCCTCAGCTTGGCGAGCGTCACGGTCACGTCCCGCTCGCGGCCCAGCGTCCGCACGCGGACGACGGCCCGGCTCCCGGCCGGGGCCGACCCGACGCCGAGGAACAGGTCGTCCTGGGTTCGCACCGGGCGGCCGTTGATCCGCACGATCACGTCGAACGGCCTGAGGCCCGCCGCCTCGGCCGGGGTGTTGGGCGTCACCTGGCCCACCGCGACGCCGCCGGGGCCGGCCTGCCCGACGGACGGTGCGACGCCGAGGAAGCCGTACTCGACCTCCTCGCCCTTCCGCAGCGTTTCGACCGCCGCCCGCAGGCTCGCGTCCAGCGGCAAGGCGTACCCGGCCGCCGCCTCCCCGCCGGTCACGGCCGCCATCGCGGTGCCGAGGCCGATCAACTCGCCGTCGAGGTTCAGGAGGGCGGCCCCGCTGCAACCCGAATGGAGCCGCACGTCGTGCTGGAGGAGCGTGTCGTAGTGGTGGAGGCTCCGCTGGGGCGGGTGCTCCGGTGCGGTGGCGGCGGCCCGGCGGCGGACGCCCGTGAGCATCCCCATCGACCCGCCGGGGCGGTCCCGCTCGCCGGCGTCGGGGGCGAGGGCGGCGAGCAACACCCACGTCCCGGCGGCGGTGTTGGCCGGCGTGCCGTCGGGGGCGTCGTCGGTGCGGACTTCGCCGAGGCGGATGGCTCGAAGGCCGGCCGGCGGGCGGATCAGCTTCAACACGGCGAGGTCGCTGCGGGCGTCGGCGGCGTGGACGTCGGCGTAGGAGCCGTTGCCGCCGGGGAAGCGGACGTAGATCTTGGTCGCCCCGTCGACGACGTGGTGGTTCGTCAGCACCAGCCCGGCGGGGTCGATGACCACGCCGCCGCCGTAAGAATTGTCCGCCACGCTGCGGGGGTCGGCGAGGTCGAGCCGCCGGCCGAGGAGGGTGCGGACGGGGTCCGTGGAGCCGGCGAGGAACGCCTTCCGGTCGAACTCGCCGAGCTTGCCGGGGGCGTCGGCCGACGCGAGCCGGGGCGGGTACCGCTCGCTGTGGGAGACGACGACGGTGGCGAGCGACGGGCCGGCCGCCGCGAGGGCCGCCGCCCGCTGCCGCTCGACCGCCTTCAGCAGGTCGCGGTCGGTCGGCTCCGCGGCCGGCAGTAGCGGCGCGAGTGCGGCGAGGGCCACGACCGACGCGAGGAGGCGGGAGGGCATGGGGGCTTCCGTCGGGGAGGCGACGCGGGCGGCGTGAAGGCCCGTGTCCCCGTTGTAACCGACGGGCGGAGGCGTGGGGAGGGGGAATCGCCGCCCCGGCTCAGTCGAGCCCCTTCGCCGCCCTCACGTAGGCCTCGAAGTTCGCCACGGGGGTCGACTTGTCCACCCCGTGGTTGAGGTTCACGATGTGCCGCGAGCCGCCGCCGGCCCGCACCGCGTCCCGCACCGCGTCCCGCACCGCGGCGGGCGTGCCGTCCCGCAGCGTCTCCATCGGCACGTTCCCCTGGAACACGAGGTGCGGGTAGTCCCGGCGGGCGGCCGCGAGGTCGTGCCGGCTGCCGAGGCTGATGACTTCGGCCCCGCTCGCGGCCATGCGGTCGAGGTACGGCCCTTCCTTCACGAACAGGATGCGGGGCACCCCCGTCGCCCCGGCGAGGACGGTTTCGTGGTGCGGCTGGGCCCAGGCGTCGTACTCGACCGGCGTGAGCATCCCGGCCCACGAGTCGAAGAGTTGGTAAACGTCGGCCCCGTCGGCGACGAGCGTGCGGAGGAAGCCGACCGTCGCCCCCGTGAGCTTGTCCAACAGCCCGTTCCACACGGCCGGTTGCTCGGCGGCGAAGCGGCGGGTGGCGGCCACGTCCTTGCCGGTGCCGATGCAGTACGTCGCCACGGTGAACGGTGCCCCGGCGAACACGATCACCGGCAACTCGCCCCGCACTTCCTCCTTCACCCGCTGGAGCAGTTGGCGGATGTGGGCGTACGTCTCCGGGCCGGGGTCGGCGGCGAGCCGGTCGAGGTCGGCGGGTGTGTGGACGGGGCGGTCGGGGACCGGCCCGGCCCCCGGCACGAGCTTGAACGGCAAGCCCATCGACACGGGCAGGGTGGTGATGTCGTAGAAGAGGATGACGGCGTCGACGCCGAGGCGGACCGGGCAGAGCGACGCCTTCGCGGACTTCTCCACGTCCTCGGAGAACTCGTAGAACGAGGCCCCGTCCCGCACCCGGCGGAACTCCGGGTCCCACCGCCCGGCCTGCCGCATGGCCCACACCGGCGGCCGCTCCACCGCCTCCCCGCGGGCGGCCCGGACGAGCAGGTGGTTCGACGGGGCAGGGGGCATGGCGGCCTCGCGGGGTGGGGGCGGGCGGGCCGCCCGCGTCAACGGGCGGGCGGCGGGCCGGCCGGCTTCACCCCAACATAGAGGGTGGCGATGCCGAACGTGAAGGGGTGGAAGGCCACGTCCGCCAGACCGGCCGCCCGCATCTCGGCCGCCAACGCCTCGTAGTCCGGGAAGCGGAGTACGCTCTCGGGGAGGTAACGATACGCGCTCTCCCGGCTCCGGGACAGGAGTTGCCCCACCAATGGCAGGAGGTAGCGGAAGTACCACCGGTAGCAGCGGCCGAAGAGCCAGTGCCGCGGTTTCGAGAACTCCAGGATCGCCACCTTGCCGCCGGGCCGGACGACGCGGACCATCTCGGCCAACCCGCGGTGCATGTCGGTGACGTTCCGCAGCCCGAAGGCGTTCGACACGAGCTGGAACGAGTCGTCCGCGAACGGCAGCGCCTGGGCGTCCGCCTCGACGAAGCGGACGCGCGGGGCGGCACCCGCCTTCGTCGCCTTGGCGGCCGCCCGCACGAGCATCTCGTGGCAGAAGTCGGCCCCCACCACGGGCACGGATTGCTTGGCGGCCGCGTCGTAGATCAGGGCCAGGTCGCCGGTGCCGGTGCAGAGGTCGAGGATGGGGCCGGCGGACGCGGGGCCGGGGGGCACGAGCCGGGCCGTCTTCCGCCGCCACGCCCGGTCGATGTTCAGGCTCAGGAGGTGGTTGAGGAAGTCGTACCACGGGGCGATCTGGCCGAACATCCGCTGGATGCGGGCTTCGCGCTTGTCGAGCAACGGGAGCGGGGGGGCAGGCATGGGCCGGGGTTCCGGGCGTGGCGGTTCCTGGACGGTGTATTGGCGGAACCGCCGCCCGGCCCGTATCGTTAACTGCGTCGCCGCCCCAGACCCCGGAGCCTCGCCCATGCTGGAGCGGAACGCCTTTGGCATGTTGGAGCGGAACGCCTTCGTCGTGAAGGAGCGGACGCACTTCCTCAAGACGAAGAACACCTACGACATCCTCGACGGCGAGACGGGCGAACCGCTCGGCGTCGCCGACGAGCAGATCAGCGGGCTGGTGAGCGTCCTCCGCTGGTTCGTCAGCAAGCAGATCATGCCGGCCCGGGTCGAGGTGCGGGAGAAGCCGGACGACTCGCTGGTGTTCGTCGTCCGCCGCGGGGCGTACCTGTTCCGCTCGCGGGTGGAGGTGCTCGACGCCCAGGAGCAGCCCGTCGGCTACTTCAAGAGCAAGCTGTTCACCATCGGCGGCGGGTTCCACATCTACGACAAGGACGACCGCCACTTCGCCGAGGTGGCGGGCAACCTGTGGGGCTTCAACTACCGCTTCCTCAGCCCCGACCGGGCGGTCGAACTCGGCACCGTGTCCAAGAAGTGGGGCGGCCTCGGCAAGGAGCTATTCACGTCGGCCGACACCTACGGCGTGCGGGTGAACCCGGACCTGAGCGAGTCGCCGTTCGCGAAGATGCTGGTGCTGGCCGCGGCCCTGGCCATCGACATGATCTACAAGGAAGAGTCGCGGACCGTCGGGTTCGGCGATACGGGCGAGTGAACGAAATGGCGAGCCGGGAGCGTCAGCGACCGGGGGCCGTCCACGACACGAAAAGGGTTCCACCATGCTGACCGCGGACGGCTGCAAGCAACGGCGGCGGCGACTCCTCGACAAACTCGCCCACCCCGGCCCGGTGCTGCTGGGCGACCCCATTCACCTTCGCTACCTCGCCAACTGCTACGTCGACCCTCTCAGCAACGGTGCCGACTTCGGCGGGCTGCTCCTCCTGGCCCCGGACGGGAAGGCGACGCTGTACCACGACCACCGGCTGCCGAAGTCGGTGGAGCGGTCGTTCGCCGACGAGCGGAAGCCGCTGCCGTGGTACACGGGGCAGGAGCCGGGGCAGGGGCCGCGGCGGATGGTGCTGCGGCCCGTGGTCGAAGCCGCCGGCACGGGCGGCCGCATCCACGACGCGCTGAACGACCCGCTCGCCCAGGCGGTTTACGACATCATGCACGACCTCCGGCGGGCGAAGGACGCCGACGAAATCGACTTGCTGAAGGCGTGCATGAAGGCCACCGACGCCGGGCACGCCTGGGCGCGGGCGAACGTGAGGGCCGGCATGTCCGAGCTGGACGTTTACGCCGGCATCGCTCAGGCGTGCTACGCGGCCGCCGGCGAGTGGGCGGTGGTGTACGGCGACTTCACCGTGTCGCCGGGGTCGAAGAAGCGCGGCGGGTCGCCGACGCCACACGTCCTTCGGGACGGCGAGACGCTGATCCTCGACTACTCGGTGGTCCTCCAGGGCTACCGGAGCGACTTCACGAACACCCTCGTGGTCGGCGGCAAGCCGACGGCCGAGCAGACGCGGATCTTCGACCTGAGCGTGGCCGCCATGCACGCCGGCGAGAAGGAATTGAAGGCGGGGGCGGCGTGCCAGACGGTGTACGACGGTGTCCGAAGCGTGTTCGAGGCGGCGGGCGTGGCCGACCTCTTCCCCCACCACGCCGGCCACGGCCTCGGCCTGTCGCACCCGGAGGCCCCGTTCCTGGTCCGCCACTCGACGGAAACCCTGGTGGCCGGCGACGTGGTGACGCTCGAACCGGGCCTGTACATGGACAACGTCGGCGGCGTGCGGGTGGAACACAACTACCTCGTCACCCCCGGCGGCTACGAGCGGCTGAGCCGGCACACCTTGTCGCTCACCTGACAAGGTCGGAGCGGGGAATCGCGCCGAAACGCACGAACTCTCCCGCGTTACCGCTCAATTGGGAGCGGTATTCGGATGTGATTCGCGGGGTGATGTTTATGGCAATTGCGTGTCGAAAAAGCGGGAGAATTCGGGGGCAGTTGAACGGTAGCTCGGGTGTCGCGGCTCACTTCAACGGCCGATGCTCGACATCCTTGAAGTGAACTTCGCTCCCCTCGGACTGCAAGCCGATCCGCCCGCGCGTCAGCGCGCCGTTTTTGGCGACGTTCACGACCCGCCCGTTGACTGCGAGGGTGATGTCGCCGCCCTTGCAGGTGACGGCGTACTCATTCCACTCGCCGAGGGGCTTTTCGCCCGCGTCCTTGCGGTCGAGGCGGAAGTAATGCCGCTTACTCGGGTCGGCGGCGTCGAACTGCCCGGCCGGTAGATCGAGCGTGGGGAGGACGCCCTTTTCGTCCGGGTTGAGCCACAAGTCGCCGGCGAACCCGGCCTTCATCTGCGCCTCGACCGAGTGCGGCCAGTAGCGGTCCGGTCCGGTGACGTGGAGCAAGACGCCGCTGTTGCCGGCCTTCGCGTCGGCCGGGAACCGCCACTTCACCCGCAGTTCGTACTCGCCGTACTCCTTCACGGTGGCGAGGTAGCCGTTCGGCTTGCCGTAGCAGACGAGTAGGCCGTCCTTCACGGACCACGTTTTCAACGGATCGACCGGCTCGCCGCCCTTAGCGGGCTTGGCGGTCGCCGTCCAACCGGTGAGATCCTTGCCGTTGAAAAGCGGCACCCAGCCGTCGTCCGCCCGGACCGTGGCCGGAAGCAAGGCGACGAACAGGGCAACGGTTGCGGGCGGGAACGGACGCATGGCGTCCTCTCGCAAGGGGGTGTGCCGGGTAGGGCGATTGTAAGCCGGCCGGTGGGGGTGGGCAAACGCTCGCCGCGGGCCGGCCCGTGAAGGTGGTGGGGCGAATCCTTATAATCCCCGCGTACCCCACCCCACGGCGGACGCGGCCCCGGTGAAGCCCTTCGACCACCTCCTGATCGTCGGCGTCGGCCTGATCGGCGGCTCGGTCGGGCTGGCGGCCAAGGCGCGGGGCATCGCCGGCCGCGTCACCGGCGTCGGCCGCAACGCCGACACGCTCGCCCGGGCCGCCGCGTTGGGGTGCATCGACGCCTTCACAACAAGCTTATCGGACGGCGTCCGCGACGCCGACCTCGTGGTCGTTTGCACCCCCGTCGATCGTATCGCCGAAACGATTCTGGCCGCCGCCCCGCACGCCCGGCCCGGCACACTGTTTACCGACGGCGGCAGCACGAAGGGGAACGTCCTCGCCGAACTCGTGGGCCGGCTCCCGGGGCACGTCGCGTTCGTGCCCGCCCACCCGCTCGCCGGGTCGGAGAAGAAGGGGCCGGACCACGCCCGGGCCGACCTGTTCGAGGGCCGGGTAACGATCCTCACTCCGACCGCGACCACGGGTGCGGCGGCGACGGCCCGCGTCGGAGCCTTCTGGAAGGCCCTCGGCTGTCGAATCGTGACGATGACGCCCGACGACCACGACCGGGCGCTGGCGACCACCAGCCACCTGCCGCACGCGGCGGCCGCCGGACTGGCGGGGGTCACGCCACGCGACTGGCTGCCGCTCTCGGCCGGCGGCTTCCGCGACAGCACCCGCATCGCCGGCGGCGACCCGGCACTCTGGGCCGGCATCTTCCTGGCGAACCGGGCGGCCGTGCTGGCGGCGGTGGACGGGTTCACGGACCGCATGGCCGACTTCCGGCGGCTGTTGGCGGCCGGCGACGGGGCCGGAATCACTCGGTGGCTCTCCGAAGCGAAGCAGGTGCGTGATGCTCTGGGAAGTTGAGATTCGGCCGCGCGGCAAGGACGCCGAGCGGGAGCGGGTGTGCGACGAGTTCGACCTGCTCACCCACGCCAAGCGCGGGGCCGACCTCGTCTCGGCGTCCGCCCGCGGCTACCTGCTCGACGGCGACCTCGAAGCCGCCGATGCCGTGCGGCTGACGACGACGCTGCTGGTCGATCCGCTCCTCGAAGACGCCCGGGTGACGGCCGTCGGCGGGGAGATGACCGGCCCTGCCGCCACGGTGCTACTCAAGCCCGGCGTCATGGACCCGGCCGCCCAGAGTGTGGTCGATGCTGCCGGCCGACTCGGCGTCCCGCTCGCGGGGGCGCGGACCTTCCGCCGCTACTTCGGGCCGGCCGACCGCCCTGCCGCCGACCGCGACGTGCTGTTCCGCAAGGTGCTGGCCAACGACGCCATCGAGCGCGTGGTCGAAGGCCCGCTCCACGCCGACCACCTCGCCCTCGGGTCGGCTTACGCCTTCAAGCTCGTAACAGTCCCGCTCACAACGCTCGACGACGCCGGCCTGACGCGGATGAGCAAGGAGGGCCTCCTCGCCCTGAGCCTGGACGAGATGCGGGCGGTCCAGGCCCACTTCCGCGATTTGAAGCGCGAGCCGACCGACTGTGAGCTGGAAACCATCGCCCAGACGTGGTCCGAACACTGCTCCCACAAGACGCTCCGCGGCACCATCCACCTCACGGAAACGGTCGACGGCGAATCGCGGACCCGCACTTACGCCAACCTCCTGAAGGAGACGGTGTTCGCCGCCACGCAGACGATCCGCCAGAAGTTGGGGGCCGACGACTGGTGCGTGAGCGTGTTCGCGGACAACGCCGGGGTGGTGACGTTCGACGACAAGAACCACATCTGCTTCAAGGTCGAGACGCACAACCACCCCTCGGCCATCGAGCCTTACGGCGGGGCCAACACCGGTCTCGGCGGAGTCATCCGCGACCCGCTCGGCACCGGCCTCGGGGCCAGGCCGGTGTGCAACACCGACGTCTTCTGCTTCGCCCCGCCCGACTTCCCGCCGGAGAAGCTGCCGCAGGGCGTCCTGCACCCCCGTCGGGTCATGAACGGCGTGGTGGCCGGGGTGCGCGACTACGGCAACCGCATGGGCATCCCGACCATCAACGGCAGCATCGTGTTCGACGACCGATACCTGGCCAACCCGCTCGTCTTCTGCGGCACCGTCGGGCTCATCCCGGTGGACAAGGCGTTCAAACAGGTGATGCCCGGCGACCTGATCGTGGCCGTGGGCGGGCGGACCGGGCGGGACGGCATCCACGGGGCCACGTTCTCGTCGCTGGAGCTGACGCACGAGTCGGAAACGGTCAGCGGCGGGGCGGTGCAGATCGGCAACGCCATCACCGAGAAGAAGGTGCTGGACGTGATCCTCCAGGCCCGCGACCGCAACCTTTACACCGCCATCACCGACTGCGGGGCCGGCGGCTTCAGCTCGGCCGTCGGCGAGATGGCGGCCGAGATGGGGGCCGTCGTCCACCTGGAGAACGCCCCGCTCAAGTACGACGGGCTCAGTTACACCGAGGTCTGGATCAGCGAGTCGCAGGAGCGGATGGTGCTGTCGGTGCCGCCCGCGAAGTGGGACGAGTTGAAGGCATTGTGCGAGAGCGAGGACGTGGAAGCCGCGTCCCTCGGCACCTTCGAGCCGACCGGCCGGCTCAAGCTGCTGTTCAAGGGCGAGACGGTCGCCGACCTCGACATGCACTTCCTG
This sequence comes from Gemmataceae bacterium, assembly GCA_031426095.1. Taxonomy (GTDB): domain Bacteria; phylum Planctomycetota; class Planctomycetia; order Gemmatales; family Gemmataceae; genus JANPKP01. The sequence continues at coordinate 11,226 of JANPKP010000735.1, read as the reverse complement.
CACGAGGGCCGGCCGCAGGTGGTGAAGCACGCGGTTTGGGAACAGGCGACCCGCGTGCCGGCGTCGGCGGGCGTCGGGGCAATCAAGCCGCTCGACGCCCTGCTCAAGATTCTCGGCACCTACTCGGTCTGCTCGAAGGAATGGGTCATCCGCCAATACGACCACGAGGTGCAGGGCGGGAGCGTCATCAAGCCGCTCGTCGGGGCGGCCAACGACGGGCCGGGGGATGCTTCGGTACTCATGCCGGTTCTGGGCTCGTGGACGGGGGTCGCGGTCGGCAACGGGCTCAACCCGCTGTACGGCGACCTCGACCCGTACGCGATGGCCGCCGCCGCGATCGACGAAGCGGTGCGCAACGTCGTCGCCGTCGGGGCCGACCCGGCGCACACGGCCATCCTCGACAACTTCTGCTGGGGCAACGTCCACGACCCGAAGGTCATGGGGGCCCTCGTCCGCACGGCGGAAGCCTGCCGGGACGTGGCGGTCGCCTTCGGGACGCCGTTCATCAGCGGCAAGGACAGCCTGAACAACACCTACCAGGGGCCGGACGGCAACCGCCTCGACATCCCGCACACGCTCCTCGTGTCGGCGATGGGCCGCGTGCCTGACGTGCGGAAGTGCGTGACGATGGACCTGAAAGCACCCGGTAACGACCTCTACCTCGTGGGCGTGACGCGTGACGAACTCGGCGGCTCGCACCTCCACGCCGTCACCGGCCGCACGGGCGGCGAGCCGCCGCGGGTGGACGTGGCGCTGGCCCCGAAGGTCTTCGCGGCCGTCCACGCGGCCATCAGCGGCGGGCTGGTGCGGGCGTGTCACGACCTGAGCGAGGGAGGGCTGGCGGTCGCCGCCGCCGAGATGGCCTTCGCCGGGGCCGTTGGGGCCGACCTCACGGAGTTGGCCGCCCTCCCCGGGGCCGAGGGGCTGACCGACGAGGCCCGGCTGTTTAGCGAATCGACCACCCGCTTCCTGCTCGAAGTGAAGCCCGAGAACGCCGCCGCGCTCCGGGCCATCTTCGGTGACTTGCCGCTGACGCGGGTCGGCCGCACAGTCGCCGATGCCCGCCTTCGCGTGGCCGGGGCCGGCGGCGAGTGGCTCATCTGGGCCAAGCTGTCGGAGTTGAAAGAGGCGTGGCAGAAGCCGCTGCGGTGGTAGAATCGGCCGGAGTCGTTACCGCTTTCTACCGCTTTTCGCGCGTGCGTTTTTGAGCAACACGCGACCGGTACGAGGGTTAAGTCCTACCGTTACCGCACCCCCCGGTAAAGCGGGAGAATCGACCGGCGGCCGGCTTCCGCCCTGACGGTGGCACGTCGTCCGGGGTAAAATGCACGTCGTTCCGCGCCGTCCGCTCTCCCCGCCCGGGGGCCAGTTCCATGACCCGTTCGCTCGCCTGGCTCGCGCTCCTGTCACTGGCCACGGTCACGACCGCCGCCCCGCCGAAGGCGGAGGAGGAGCTGGTCGACCGCGTCCAGAAGTCGATCCGCCTCGGGGTCGATTACCTGGCCAAGCGGCAGGCGAAGGACGGGCACTGGGAGAACGTGGCCACCAAGTTCCTCATCGGCCAGAAGGGCGGGGCGACGGCCCTCGTCACCCTCGCCCTCCTCAACTGCGGGGAGCGGCCCGAGCGGAACCCGAACGTGGCCCGCGCCCTCGACTACCTCCGCAAGCTGCCGCCCGAGCGGACCTACGTCGTCGGCCTCCAGAACCTCGTGTTCGCCGAGGTCGGGAACGCCGGCGACGTGCCCCTCGTCCAGCGGAACGTCGACTGGCTGCTCAAGACGGCCCTCGCCGACAAGGCCACCGGCCGGCTCCAAGGGTGGTCGTACCTGAGCGCCCCGGGGGCCGAGACGGGCGACAACTCGAACACCCAGTACGCCCTCCTCGGCCTCTACGCCGGCAAGCAGGCCGGGGCCACGATCCCGGACGGCGAGTGGCGGCGGGTCCAGGAGTACTACACCCGCACCCAGCGGGCGGCGTCCCCCACGGCCGGGTTCTGGACGTACCAGACCGCGGGCAACGCCGCCCTGGCCGACGGGGCGGCCAGCTTCACCATGAGCGTCGCCGGGGTGTGCGGCCTCATCATCGCCAACATGGGCCTCGGGGCCGGCGAGCAGGGGCTCGACCCGGCCACCGGGGTGGCCGCCAACTGCGGGGTGTACGCCGGCGACGACGCGGTTGCCCGGGGGCTCAACTGGGTGGGCGAGAAGTTCGACTTCGAGCAGGGGAAGTCGAAGTTCTACAACATCTACGGCATCGAGCGGCTCGGGCGGCTCTCCGGCCGGCGGTTCCTCGGCGTCTTCGACTGGTACCGCGAGGGGTGCGAGTACCTCACCCGCCGGCAGAACCCGGACGGCTCCTTCTCGGGCGACGGCATCGACGGCTCCGTGGTCGTCTCCACCTCGTTCGCGCTCCTGTTCCTGTCGAAGGGGCGGACCCCCGTCCTCGTCAGCAAGCTCGCGTGGGGCGACTACCAGGACCGCCTGAAGGGGACGTTCGTGGAGGTCAGCGGCGACCCCGGGACGCGGCCCGGGGTGGTGAACTGGAACCGCAAGCACAACGACGCCCGCCACCTCGTCGAGTACGCCAGCAAGGAGCTGTTCAAGGGCACCCCGCTCGCCTGGCAGGCCTACGACCCGCGGCGGCGGAACCTGTCCGACCCGGCCGACCAGTTGGCCGAGGTCGGGGTGCTGGTCCAGTCGCCGGTGGTCTACCTGAACGGGCACACCAACCCGGCCCTGTGGATCCGGGACGGCCGGCGGGAAGTCCTCAAGCGGTACATCGAGGAGGGCGGGTTCGTGCTGGCCGAGGCGTGCTGCGGGGACAAGGAGTTCGCCGACGGCTTCCGCGAGCTGATGCGGGAAATGTTCCCCGACACCCCGCTGCGGAAGATGCCGCCCGAGCACGCCGTCTGGCGGTCGCACGCCGACGTGTCGCCGGCCGACTTCCCCGACCTGGAGTGCATGGAACGCGGGTGCAAGACGGTGGTGGTGTTCAGCCCCAAGCCGCTCGCGGGGTACTGGGAGGAGCACCGCTTCATGCCCGAGAAGGGGAAGGCGGCCAAGAACGAGGGGGAGAGGGCATTCCGGCTGGCCGGGAACGTGATCGCCTACGCGACCGGCATGGAGGTGCCGAAGCCGCGGCTCACCCGGCAGGCGCTCGCGGCCGGCTCGAAGGAGGACAGGAGCCCGCCCCGGGGGGCGTTCGTGCCGGCCCAGCTCAAGGTCGCGGGGGCCGACTCGGAGCCGGCCCCGGCCGCCATGCGGAACCTGATGGCGTACCTCCGCGACACGGCCCGCCTCGACGTGCGGCTGGACAAGGAATCGCTCTTCGCCAGCGACACCGACCTGGCCAAGTTCAAGTTCCTCTACCTCCACGGCCGCAAGTCGTTCACCCTCGGCGACGAGGAGCTGAAGGAGTTGCGGGGGAACCTCCAGGTCGGCGGCCTGCTCCTGGCCGACGCGGCGTGCGGGAAGAAGGAGTTCGACGCCTCGTTCCGGGCGGCCGTCGCCAGGCTCTTCCCCGACTCGAAGCTCGAAGTCATCCCGGCCAACGACCCGCTCTTCTCCGCGAAGATCGGCGGCGAGGAGCTGACGTCCGTCCGCTGCCGCCGCGAGAAGCCCGAGGGCGGGGCCGAGGCCGAGATGCGGGCCTACCCGCCGTACCTCGAAGGCATCAAGATCGACGGCCGGTGGGCGGTGGTGTACAGCAAGTACGACATCGGCTGCGCCCTCGAAGGGCACAAGTCGACCGACTGCCTGGGGCACGACAAGGAGAGCGCCCTGAAGCTCGGGCGGGCGGTGGTACTGTACGCGCTCAAGCGGTGAAAGTTTGTGGTAGTGGAAAGCCAAAAGCCCGGGGACAGCCATCCCCGGGCTTTGTCGTTCGTATTACCGCCCCGCGTAGAGCCGGACGGCGTCATCGACGTTCTGCCCGGTCAGCCCGAGCGGCAGGCCGGCCTGGCCGAGGAGGGCGAGGACGAGGACCACGTCGGCAGCCCCGAGCAGGTAAGGGACGGTGCGGCCCTCCCAGCGGGTGAGCCGGGCCTTCAGGCGGGCGGCCCGGTCGGCCCGGGTCTGCCACGCCACGTACTTCCCTTCGAGCCGGTCGCGGGCCTGCACGACGCGGCCGAGTTCGTACTGCCGGCGGGCGTTGGTCAGCACGTCCGGGCGGGGGCCGTTGCCCGGCCGGGTCTGGAGTTCGGCCGCGAGCGCGTCGGCCTGGTGGGCGGCGGCGGTGTAGCGGCCTTCGAGCCGGCCGGCCCGGCGGGTGAGGAGCCACTTGGCCCACGAGAGGGCCGCGACGGCGAGGGCGTAGAGCGGGTACATGAGACGTCTCCGTGTCTTGAGGCGGCCTCCATCTCGAAGGTGGGATGGGGAACGCAACACGGACGGGGGTACGCCGGGGCGGGTTCGCGGATTGTGCGGAAAAGGAAGCTCAACGCGAAAGCCCACCCGTTTCGACGGGTGGGCTTTATGGTTTCTGGTGACTTCAGCCGCGCGTCACTTCCCGCCCTTATCGCCGGCCGACGACATCGGCGCGTCGGCCGCCTTCACGCCCTTCGGGGCGACCCGCTGCACCCTCACCCGGTCCTTGCCCGTCGGCGTCACGCCCACGAACGCGAAGAGCATCTCGTTCGTCGTCTGCTCGCCGAACCAGACCCGCTGCGGCGGGGTAAACGGGTTTCGGGGGTTGCCGGCGGTGTTGTCGTACACGGCCTCCACGTCGATGCGGGTGCCGGGCTTGACGCGGAGCGGCTCCTTGAGCCAGTACGTCTCCTGCCAGTTGTAGTCCCATTCCTTGATGGCCACGAGCGTCGTGCCGGGGCCGTCCGGCGGCGTCACCGTCACGGCGATGCTCTTGCCGATCAGGTGCATGTGCGGCATCACGCTGTGGACGTCGGCCTCGGTGGTCAGCCAGACCGACCCCTTCGTGTCGCTCTTGACCTTGTTGGCAGGGATGGACGAGAACGGCGACATGCCGCCGACGGTGATCGTCTGCCACGGGCGTTTGACCTCTTTCTTGGCGAAGTAGAGGCCGATGCGGGGGCGGTCGGTCTCCGCCTTGCCGGTGCGGTGGTAGTGGACCTGCATCACCACGTCGGCCTCCTTCGGCAGCCACGACCCGGCCCCCTCCGGGTACTTGGTGGCGAGCTGCCCCGGGGCCCACCCGCCGAACGTGCCGAGGGGCGGGATGCCGGGCTTCACGTCCGACGGGGAGGGGATGAACCCGATCCCCATGCCGACCGGGTAGCCCGGCCCGCGGTCGGCCTCGTCGCCCTTGCGGGGGCGGACGGTTTCCTTCTGGGCGAGCTTGGCCGCGCCCCCGGTGGTGTCGAAGAAGTTGAGCGTGTGGTGGACCACCTGGGCGTTCCCCGGCTGGACCTCGTAGGCCACGATGTACTTGTCCTCGGTCAGCCCCGTCTTGAGGACGAAGCACCGGAACAGGTCGCCGCCGGTAGCCGCGACGTGCATGTCCTCGGCCGGCGACAGGATCAGGTCGGGCTCGCCGAGTTGCCAGCCGGTCGGGAAGGTGGCGGGCTTCGGGGCGTCCTTCGCGTCGCCCTCCGGGCAGCCGGCGTCCACCCACTTCGCAAGCGTGGCGGTGTCCTTCGCGGACAGGGCCCGGTCGTTCCGGAACGGCACCCCGGCCGACGGCTTCCACGGCGGCATCCGCTTGTCGGCGGTGTAGTCCTTGATGTCGCCGGCCCAGCTCACGGCCTGCTTGTACGTCGTGAGGGCGAACGGGGCGACGGCCCCCGCCCGGTGGCAGCTCTGGCAGTTGGCCTGGAGGATCGGCCGCACGTCGCGGTGGTACGTGACCCCGGCGTCGGCCTTCACGACGGCGTCCCGCAGCGGCATGGGGCAGCCGACGGCCCGGGTGGCGGGGGTGGCCACCGGCGTGCCGGCGAGGACGGCGTCGAGGGCGGCCGTCAGGTCGTGGTCGGTCACCTTCGGGTTCTGCTTGAGGCGGGCCGAGAAGGCGTTGTCGATGCGGCCGCGGTAGCGGAGGACGTTCTTGCCGTCGAGGACGAACGCCTCCGGGGTGGCGACGGCCTTGAAGGCGTCGGCGGCCGCGAGCTTCGGGTCGAGGAAGACCGGGAAGGGCAGCTTGAACTCGGCCGCCCGCCTGGCAAGGTCGGCCGGGGCGTCGTCGCTCGGCAGCACGGCGGTGACGGCCACGCCCTTCGCGGCGTAGTCGCGGCTGAGGGCGGAGAGTTGGGTGGCGTAGTGGTTCGACACCGGGCAGTCGAACGACAGAAAGACGACGACGCGGGCCCTCGCATCCGCCCCATCGAAGAGCGGGGCGGGCTTGCCGGTCAAATCGGCGAGCGTGACGTTGGTGATGGTCCGGTTGAGTTTGTCGGTGGAAGGGGCGGGATCGGCGGCGGGGAGCGGGCCGGCGGCGAGGAGGGCCGCGGCGGCCGCCGTCGTCAGGCGAAGGAGGCGGTTCAAACGAGTCGGCACGGGCTCACCTCGGCTCGGGATTCGTGGGCGTGGGGGCAGTTCCGACCCGCCCTCACCGCTGCCCATGATACTTGATGTCGGCGGGTACGGTTTCGCCCGTTCACGGGTCTTTCACTTCCGGCCGGCGGGGGGTTGACGGCGGGGCGGAAGGGCCGATCATCGGAATGACGCCCCGAGGAGTACCGCTTGAGCCTCCACGCCCGCTTCGAGTCGCTCTTCCGGCAGGTCGAGCCGGCCGTCTGCCTCGTCCCCGAGCGGCACCTTCGTAAGTTCCTGCGAGCGCAACGTGACCTCGGCCGGAGCGTCCCGGGCACGGCGAACCTCCCCGTGTGGGCGGCCCGGGAGGACGTGGCCGCCGCCGAGTGCTTCTTCGACGAGGTGCGGCAACACCCCACCCCCCGCGTCCTGCTGCTTACCGACCCGAACGACCGGCAACTCGACCGCCGGCCGGAGGGTGTGGCCCTCCACGCCTACTGGCGGTCCCTCTTCCAGGCCGCGATTCTCAGGGCGATCGACGCGGAGGGGCCGTCGGACGCGGAGTGCCGCCGGCGGCTCGCGGCCCTCGGCGAACCGGCCGCCCGCGAGGTGCGATACGTCCTGGAGGCGGACCACCTCGTCGCCCCCGGAGCCGACGACGTCGCCGCCTACGGCACCTTCGCGGCCGTGTACCTCGACCTCCACCGCTTCGCGCCCGAAGCCGTAAACGACTTCTTCCCGAGCCTGCCGGACGCGGCGACCGTCCTCGGGGTGTTCACGGTCATGCCCGACCCCGAGGCGTACCGGCCGGCGGGGACACCCGACAAGCCCGTGGCCGTGGTCGAAGCCGCCCTCGGCCCTCAACGCCGTCCCGAGAACGGGGGGGCCGCCGACCCGTGCCCGCCGGACGCGACGGCCGAGAAGGCGGCCGGCCGCGGCAACCTCGTCCGTGCCGCGATTCGATACGCGAAGATCGCCGGCGTCCGGGGACGTGCGCGCGACGCCCTCGACGCCCTCGTCGGACGCCTCGGCGACGTCCTCGGGTGGACCGCGTCGACTCGGAACGAGTGGGCCGAGGCGGTGACGCCGTTGCTGGCCGCCGCCACCGACGGGTCGTGGCCGCCGGCCGCCCGCGCCCTGTACGAACTCCAGAAGATTCCCGCCGACCTCTCCGGCGGCGTGTTCGCCGTGGACGCGGTCGAGTGGGTCCGCTCGGTCGGCCGCCGGCCGGTCAAGCGGCCGCTCCCGAAGGCCCGCGACACGATCCTCCTCCGCCACCTGCGGGCCGCGGGGAAGCACCTCCCCGGCGCCGGCCTGTCGCCCGCCGCCGAAGCGACCCTCGAACGGCTCTTGGCGGGCGAAGTCCACCACGCCGAGTCCCGGTTGCGGGAGGAGTTCACCCCGATCCTCGCGCGGGCCGTCCAGGACGCGGGGCTGCGGCCGACGACGACCGCCGAGGCCGTGGCCCGCGACAAGCTCGTGGCCGAACTCCTCGACCGGGTGTGCGACACGGGATACCTGAGGGTCGGCGACGTGCGGGACGCGGTGGCCCGCAACCGCCTCAAGATGCCCGACCTGGCGGGGCCGCTCGAGTTCGTCCGCGGCGACGCCATCCTCCGGGCCGACGGCCGCCTCGCGCACGACCTCGACGGCGTCTACCGCCGCGGCGAGGTCTACCTGCGGGCCATCCAGCGGTTCAGCTCGCTCTTCTTCGGCACCCCGTGGGGCCGGGCGTTCACCCTGTACGTCGCCCTCCCGTTCGGCGGGGCGTTCCTGGCCCTGACGTTCGCCGAGGAACTGCGGCACATCGGGGCCGCCGTCAGCGGGCTCGTGTCGAAGGTGCTGGCCCCGCCCGCACCGAAGCCGATACCGACCCCGGCCGCCCCACCTGCCGCCGACGAGGCCGAGGAGTGGGACGACGAAACGGCGGCGGTCGGCCCGCTCCACGTGAACGCGGCCGAGGCCGGCGACGTCACCCGCCAAGTCGTTGGCTCGACGGCCGCCGTCCCGCACCCGCACGAGAACCACGGCTCGTTCCTGATCGAAGCCGAGACCATCGTCGGCGTCGGCTTCTTCTTCCTGCTCGTCATCCACGCCCCGCCGTTCCGCCGGGCCGTGTACGCGGCGTTCCGGTCCGTCGGCCAGTTCCTCCGACTCGCCCTCTGGGACGGACCTGTAGCGGTGTGGAACTCGCACCCGGTCCTGCTCGTCCGCCACAACGCCGTGACGCGGTTCGTAGTCCGCTACCTCGGGGGGCCGCTCGTCCTCACGGCCCTTTTCGTCCTCTTCCTCGCGGCCCTCGGCGCGAGTCCGGCCCGGCTGTTGAGCTGGGGTGTTGTTTTCCTCGCCGTCGTCGCGGTGGCGGCCACGACCCGTCTCGGGTGGCTCGCCCAGGACCGTTTCGCGGAGGGGCTTTCCGACTGGTGGCGGCTCGTGCGGTCGAACCTCCTCCCCGGCCTGATCGGGGCCATCGTGTACGCCTTCCGCCGGCTCGCCGGGTGGGTCGAACGCCGCCTCTACGCGGTGGACGAGTGGCTCCGCTTCCGCGGCGGCGACTCGCGGGCCTCGCTCGTCCTGAAGGCCGCCCTCGGAGTCGTCTGGTTCCCGGTCGCGTACCTCACGCGCTTCGCCTTCTACCTCCTGGTCGAGCCGCAGGTGAACCCGGTCAAGCACTTCCCGGTCGTCACCGTGTCGCACAAGGTGATCTGGCCGATGGTGCCGCAGCTCGCCGCCTTGACCGGCCTGTCCGAGTGGACGGTCGCCCTGGTCGTGAACGGCGTGCCGGGCGTCTTCGGCTTCATGGCGTGGGAGTTGATGGCCAACTGGCGGCTCTACCGGGCGAACCGGCCGGAGACCCTGAAGCCGGTCCTCATCGGGTCGCACGGGGAGACGATGCGGGCCTTGCTCCGGCCCGGGTTCCACTCGGGCACGGTGCCCAAGGCCCACCGCAAGCTCCGGGCGGCGTGGCGGGCCGGCCGCCGCGACCGCCTCGGCCGCTGGCACCACGACCTCGACCACGTCGCCGAGGCCGTCCGCCGCTTCGCCGAGCGGGAACTCGTCGCCCTGCTGCAAACCTGCCCCGAATGGGCCGACACGCCGCTGCACGTCCGGGCCGTCGGCTGGGGCTGCCAGCGGCTCGTTCTCGTCGTCACCGTCGGCCGGCCCGGCCCCGAACCGGTCCTGCTCGGCTTCGAGAACCGCGACGGCCGGATCGAGGCGAGCGTCGAAAACGCCGGCGCGTTGGAGAAGTTGGATGACGCCCAGCGCTCGTCGTTCCGCGACGCGGTGGCGGGTCTGTTCGACCTCGGGGCCGCGGAGTCGTTCGACGGCGTCGAGCGAAGCGTCGACGGTAAGCCGGCCGGCCCTTACGCCCGCCGCTGGAAGTGGAACGAGTGGGTGAAGCGATGGGAACGTCCAGCATAATGCGTCCCCAAAGTCGGCACCATCATACGGAGCCTTCCATGCGTCTACTCTTCGCGCTCGTCTCGCTCCTCGCACTCGCCGGCTCGTCGCACGCCGCCGGAAAATACTTCGAGGTCGAGTACCCGCCGTCCGACAAGCCGGGAGAAATCGCCCTCGGGGTGACGTACACGGTGTGGCTCCCCGACGGCGTGAAAACCGTCCGCGGCGTCATCGTCCACCAGCACGGGTGCGGGTCCGGGGCGTGCCAGGGCGGGGCCACGGCCGCCCACGACCTGCACTGGCAGGCGCTGGCGAAGAAGTGGGATTGTGCCCTCCTCGGCCCGTCGTACAAGCAGGACGACAAGCAGAACTGCCGACTCTGGTGCGACCCCCGCAACGGTTCGGCCAAGGCGTTCCACCGTGCCCTCGGCGACCTCGCGGCCAAGAGTGGGCACCCCGAACTGGAGAACGCCCCGTGGTGCCTCTGGGGCCACTCCGGCGGCGGCTTCTGGGCGAGCCTCATGCAGACCGCTTACCCCGAGCGGATCGTCGCCATCTGGTTCCGCTCGGGCACCGCGTTCGGCTATTGGGAGAAGGGCGAGATCGAGAAGCCGACGGTCCCGGCCGCCGCCTACGGCATCCCGGTCATGATGAACCCGGGGGCGAAGGAGAAGGGCGACAAGCGGTTCGACGGGGCGTGGACCGGCACGTTCGCCATGTTCCGGGCGTACCGGGCGAAGGGGGCACCCGCCGGCTTCGCCCCCGACCCGCTCACGTCCCACCAGTGCGGCGACTCGCGGTACCTCGCCATCCCGTTCTTCGACGCCTGCCTCGCCCAACGGCTTCCCGATAAGGACGCGAAAGACCCGACTGCCCTCAAGCCGGTGGACGCCGCGAAGGGCTGGCTCGCGGCCCCGCTCTCGGACACGGTTTCACCGGCGGCCGGCTACGGGGGCAAGCCCGAGGAGGCGGTGTGGTTGCCGAACGAGGCGGTGGCGAAGGCGTGGGCCGAGTACGTGAAGACGGGGGCAACGAGCGACACCACGACGCCGGCCGCCCCGACGGGGGTGACAGTTGCAGTCGGTCCGAAGGGCGAGGCGGTCGTGACGTGGGACGCCGCCGCCGACTTCGAGAGCGGCTTGCGGGCGTTCGTCATCCAGCGGGACGGAAAGGACGTGGCCCAGGTGCCCGAGAAGCCGGTGGGCAAGTTCGGCCGGCCGCTATTCCAGCCGATGTCGTACCACGACACGCCGGAAAAGCCGTTGCCCGCGATGCGGTACACGGATGCGGCCGCGAAGCCCGGCGAGACGCACGAGTACCGGGTGGTGGCGGTCAACGGGGTGGGGTTGAAGTCGGAGCCGTCCGCCGTTGCGGCCGCGAAATG
>JANPKP010000734.1:0-12504 GCA_031426095.1 Gemmataceae bacterium | reverse complement strand
CCGCTGGTCGCTCCGCTAAACGTCGAACACGCACGTCAGTCCGGCAGTGCGTCCAGCGCCGCCAAGAGCTTCCGCCCCAATGCCGGGTCGGTCATGTACACGAACGCCGCGTACCCCCGCAGCCGGGCCGTCGTCTCTCCGTCGGGCGGGGCTTTCCCCTTCGTGCGGTTGTGGACGGCCGCCCGCAGCTCGCGCCGCAGCCTTCGCGGCACCCGCGGCGGGCCGTCGCCGTTCACGACCAGGCCCGTCACCGCCTGCCGGCCACCCGCGCGAGCGACCCGCGTCTTCGACGGGTGGACGTGGAAGCCCTCGGCCTCCACCACCCGCTTCACGCAGCCGAGCAGCGCCCCGAGCTTCGGCGGGCCGGCGTGAGTGGTGTGCAGGCTGAACGTCATGTCGTCGGCGTACCGCGTGTACCGCCAGCCGAGCTTGGCCGCGAGCCCGGTGAGCCGGCGGTCGAGCCGCAAGCAGAGGGCGTTCGTCAGCCCCGGGCTGGTGGGGGCTCCTTGCGGCAAACAGCGCGGCCCGAGGCTCACGAAGTACGTCTTCCCCTCCAGCGGCACCACCTCGCGCGGGGCCTCGGTGCAGAGGAGCGCGAGGAGCGTCGCCACCTGTTCGCGGTAGCCGGCCCGGCGGAACACGCCCTTCACCCGCCGCCACGTCACCGTCGGGAAGAACTCCTTCACGTCCATCTTGAGAACGAGCCGGCTGTTCGTGTGAACCGCCGCGTTGGTGGCGATCGACCGCCCGGCGAGGAACCCCTGGGCCGCCCCGTGGACCGGCAGCCGCTCGACGACGTGGTGCAGCACCCACCGCTGGGCCGCTTTCAATCGCGGGAGCGGGGCCCAGATCGGCCGCTCGGTGCCGTCGCGCTTCGGGATGGCGAAGCGGCGGTAGTGGAGCGACGTGGCCGCGTCGCGGTGGTACGTCATGCCGCGGAGCTGGGCCACCGACACGCCGAGCGCCTCCGCGAGTTGGGCCGGCGAGTCGAGCGGCGGCAGCTCGTTCTCGGCCGCCCGCTCCTCGCCGTTGGGCGTGTCCCACATGTCGGGTTTGGTGGCGTCGTCGGACCAGAAGACGCCGTCGCCGAGGTGGACGATGTGGGCCGCCCGGTACGCCCGCCACGCCTCCCGGGCGAAGCCGCGACGCTCGGCCGCCTCCTGCTTGAGGGCCTTCTTGTACTGGTCCTTCTCGCGGTCGCTCATGGCGTCGGCGTCGCGCCGCTCCACGAGGAAGCCACGCTCGCGGAGCTGCGAATCGACGTAGGCCCGCACCCCGCCGGCCTGGGCGATCTGCCGCCAGAGGGTGAGCGGGTCGGTCCGGGTGCTGCTCATAAGTGGTCCGAGGAGAAATGAACCACAGAGTCACAGAGGACACGGAGCAAAGCCGAACACAGAGAAGAACGAATCCTGTGTTACGAACTTGCCGGTGTCTCCCCTCTCCGTGTTCTCTGTGACTCTGTGGATAATTCGCTGATTGCCCTTACTCTGCGACGGCGTCCAGGTACCCGCCCGCGTCCAGCGCCGCGAGCCGGGCGAAGTACGCCGCCCGGGCGTCGGCCTCGGTGTTGAACCGTAGTGCCTGCACCCGCATCGCCTGGCCGGCCGGGCCCCAGCGGACGCGGACCTTCCGCCGCTCCAGCGACACCTGCACCACGGCTTCCGTGTCGCCGTCGCGGCGGGTGAACGCCCGCGTCTCGAACGCCACCGCGTCGTCGGTCTTCGCCTTCTTCGCCGCGCGCTCGGCGTAGGCCAGCCGCAGCGCGATGAGGTGGACGCACGGCCCGGCCTTCAGCCCCTGCTTGCGGAACGCGGCACAGGTGCAGACGGCCCGCCGCACCTGACCCTCGTCGGCCAGCACCATCTGCGGTCGGTAGTCCCGCTTGTCTTCGGCCACCGACACCTCGCCGGTCAGTTCCAGCCCCTGCCCGGCGATGCGGTTCTCGGACACGACCCGCACCGCCCCCCGCCGCGTGAGCAGGTCGAACGCCACCTTCTCGCGGACGTTGCGGTACTGAAGCCGGGCGAGGTCGAGCGACCCGCCGACGACCGGCCGCAGGCGGTACAGGCCGGTAGCGATGTCGAACATCAACTGCCCCTGCTGGCACCCGAGTTGGAGCGTTTCGAGCAGGGCCGACCCCTTCACGCCGGTGCCGGCCGCGAGCGCCTTCGTGTCGGCCGCCCACACCCCGGCGGCGAGGAAGTCGACCACCTTCTTCAGCGGCTCCGTCGTCTGCGTCTTCCGCGGCAGGAGCAGGTCGAAGCCGAGGGCCTGCGACCAGTTCGACCCCGTGAAGCCGGTCAGCCCGAGCGTCAGCGTGACGTCGCCGGCGCGGAACACCCAGAAGCTCGGGAGCCCGCTCCCGAGGAGGTACACGTCCACCGCGTCCACGAACGGGAGGAGCCGCCGCACCGTCATGAGCCGCCGCCGGCCCCACACGCGGACGACGCGGGCCGCCTTCCCGCGGAACACGTCGCCCGTCGCCGTCAGCACCGTCTCCCACGGCTCCAGCACCAGCCGCGGCCGCTCGGCCGGCACGAGTTCGAAGCGGAGCCCGCGGCGCTTCCCCTTCTGGTCGGCGTGCATGCGGAGGTGGCGGAGGAGGTTGTACGCGTCGACCGGGGCGAGCCGGCAGTGGTCGAACGGGAGCGTGGCGGCCGACTGCACCTGGAGGAAGCCGCGGAGCCACGAGTCGGGCACCCGCATCTGCTTCTCGATCACCTCCGGCCGCGTCTCGGTGGCGACGCCGACGCCGGCCGTGCCGACGGACAGCCGCGTCTGCCGGTACCCCCGCATCTGCTGGACGCCGTCGTAGAGCGTGCGGCTGAAGTCGACGTTCGTGGTCCCGCACGCCGGGCTTTCGGCCTCGCCGTCGAACGCTTCTCGCTTCACCGCGAGGCACGCATAGGTGCTCTCGTCCTTGCCGAACACCTCGAACATGACCTGATCGGGGTGGACGCTCACGACGGGGTCGAGGATGCAGAAGGCGAGCGGGTCGTTCCGCAGCAGCCAGCCGAAGTACGCCTGCTGGGCCTTCCACACGTCCTGCCCGGCCGTCTCCCGCTTGAGCCGCAGGTACGCCAGGTACGCCGTGCGGTCCTTCGGCACGTAGCGGTAGTCGGACCCGACGACGGCGTACAGGGCCGAGAGTGCTTCGCGGAAGCGGAGCGGCTCCTTGACGCGGCCGTCGAACCGCACCGCCGGCCGGTCGAGGTTGCCGAACAGCTCGACGGCGGCCGCGTCCCCGGCCGTGGCGACGCGGCTCGCCCCCGCATACGCCAGGTGGGCGGGCGTGGCCGCGGGCGGCGGGGCGTCGCCGGGTTCGTCGTCGGTCGCCATCGGAGCCCCTCACAGAATCCGGCACTCACCACAAAGGCACGAAGGACACAAAGGAAGACATCGGACTTGGCTTGAAAACAATGCTTTCTCTCGGCTCTTCCTTTGTGTCCTTCGTGCCTTTGTGGTGAGTTCTTCCCTTACTTCACCTTTAGCCGCGCTCGCTTCGACCGCCGCAGGGCCCGCCACGCGGCCTTCCGCACGTCGTCGTCGTCGCCGTCGGCCGCCCCGACTTCCGCCAGCACGCGCTCGGCCGGCTCGGCGGCCATCGCCCCCAGCCCTTCCACCGCTCCGAGGCGGGCGGCCTCCGGCTTCTTGCGGTCCTTCGCCACGGCCGCGAGCGTGGGCACGTCCTTCGCCGCGATCACCGCCGGCAGCGCGACCGGCTGGTAGTGCACCTGCCCGGCCGCCGTCTTGACGAACGCCGCGGCCGCCGCCGACCCCGTGCCGGCCACGAGGCGGGCGAAGCTCGGGCGGTCGGACGCCAAGGCTTCGAGGAGCTTCGCCGCGCGGTCCGGGGCGAGCCGGCCGAGGGCGTCGGCGGCGAGCGTGCGGGCCGCCGGGTCGGTGCCGCGGGCCACCGCTTCGAGCGCCGCCAGCCCCGCCTTCGAGGGTTCGCCGGACGCCAACCCGCGGACCGCTTCGAGCCGCACGGGGCGAAAGAATACGTCGTCGGCCCGCGACGTGGCCACCCCCGCGACCGCGTCCGCCGCCCCGAGCCGGCCGGCCGCCCACACGAGGCCGCGGAGGCAGTCGCCGGCCCGGTCGAGCGGCGTCGGGTCGCCGTCGTCTCCGTCGTCGTCCTCGTCCGGCGTGTGCTTCTTGCGGCGGGCGTCCCACTCGGCCGACCACTTCGCCAGGGCGGCGGCCACCGCCTTCGCCGCGGCCTTGTCGGCCCCGCCCGCCCGGGCCACGAGCCGGGCCGCGAGGCGGACGGTCCCCTCGTCGTCGCTCGCCAGCGCGGCCGTCGCCTCGACCACGGGTAGCGTCAAACGGGCGAGCAGGCTGGCTTCGAGCGGCCCCTGCACTTCGGCGTCGCACTTCGGGAAGACGCGGAGGATTTCCAGCGCGTCGCCGCGGTCGCACACGGCCTTCAGCACGTCCTCGCCGTAGCGGTCGGTGTCGTCGGTGATGTCGTCCGCACGGCTGTTTTGAATGAGGGCGAAGTGCGGCTCCAGCGAGTCGGGGCCCCACAGCCGGCGGGCGGCGGCGAACGCCTTCTCCAGAACGTCGCCGTCCGTGTCGGTCCGCAGCGCCTTCATCAGTGCGTCGCGGTTGGCCGGGTCGTCGCGGCGGCCGAGTTGTTCGACGGCCGTCTGGCGGATGTGCCAGCTTTGTTGGTCGGCCGCCCGCCGGCGGAGGAGTTGCCACCCCTCGGGCGAGTCGAACCACCGCAGCCCGACGAGCGCCCGCCGGGCGACGCCGCCGTTCCCCTTCGCCAGCCGTTCGAGCAGCCGGCCGATGCGGTCCGCGGCCGGCGACCGCCGCAGGTGACCGATGGCCTCGGCCGCCGGCTCCTGGAGGGCGTGCCCGTCCTCCCCCGCGAGCTTCAGCAGCAAGTCGAGGCCGCGGGCGTCGCCGAGTTCGCCGAGGGCCGCCACCGCCCGGCCCCGCATCCCCACGTCGTCGAGGAAGTCGACGGCCGAGAGCAGGACGTGAACCCCCTCCGCCCGGCCGGCGAGGGCCAGCCCCTCGGCCGCGACGAACTGCGTGGTCGGGTCCTTGTGCCGCAACGCCTTCAGGAGCGGGTCGGGCGACGCCCCGCGGTGCTTGACCCGCCAGCCGACCGCCTCGACCGCCTGGCGGCGAACGTCCTCATCCGGGCTTTCGGCGAACGCGACCAGCGGCTCGTCGACCTCCGGCCCGCGGCACCAGCGGGCGGAGCGGATGTGGTCGGCGACCTCGAAGCCGCCGTACTGCACGAGCTTGGCCAGCAGCCGCGCGAGGACGGCCGGCCGCCGCGGGTGCTGCTTCGCCTCCCAGGCCCGGTCGTGCGGCCGCTCGTCGTCGGGGTCGGCGACGTCCTGGTCGAAGCCGCTGATCTGGTTGAGCGCCTGCAGAGCCCAGAGCCGCCACTCCTTCTTGCGGTCCGCGAGGGCGACGATGCGATCCGCGTTTTCGGGCCGCCGGTAGACGCCCGCGGCCACGAACATGTACTGGGCGTTCGCCGTGCCCGTCGGGTCCGTCTCGACGCGGTCGAGGAAGGCGTCCGGGGCCCGCGAGTCGTCCAGGGCCAGCAGGGCGTCGATGACGGCCTCCTGCCGCTTCTCGTCGTGCGCCTCTTTGAGCAGCACCACGAGGGCGTCGAAGGCGGCCACGTCCTTCTTCGCGGCCAGCTCGAAGGCGGCCGCCTCCCGTACCTTCGCGTACCGAGACGCGAGCGCGTCCCGCAGGGCCTTCTGTGCGGGTGCGGAAGCGTCGTACTCGGCCGCGAGCCAGCGGACCGCCTGCCGCCGGAGGGGGTCGTGGGCGGCCCCGAGGGCGAGCGTGGCGACGGGCACGAACCCCCGGCGGCCGGCCAGGAGCTTCGCGGCTTCGGTGGCCAAGTCGTCGGTGCGGCTCAACACGACGCCTTCTAGCACACCGTCGCCGGCGGCCGACGTGGTGCCGTCGGTGAGGAGTTCGAGGCCCTTCACGCCGAGGTCGGTGTGGCCCGACTCCAGCGCCTCGGCCCCGAGCCGGGTACGGTCGAAGTTCAACGCCTGAAGATGCTCGAACGCCTGGAAGCGGACCGGCTGGTTGGGGTCGGAAAGGGACTGCACGAACACCGGCTGGGCGGCCCGGCGGTAGCGGTCGTCGGCCGACGCCACGGCCAGGACGCGGGCGAGGGCCGTCTGCCGGACGCGGACGACGGCCGGGCTCGCGGCCGCCCCGCCCTGCTCGCGGACGAGCCCGATGTACGCCCCGAAGGCGAGTTCCCGCAGCGCGTCGGCCGGCACCCGCGATGCGGTCCGCGGCGGGGTCGAAGCGGCGGCCGAGATGTCGGCGGCGAAGCGGCGGCCGAACGCGGCCCACGCCTGGTTCCACCCCGCCTGTTCCTTGTGGGCGAGCGTGGCGAGCAGGCCGACGGCCCGCGCCCGCACCGCCGGCGGGCCGCCGGTCAGAACGGCGGCGAGGGCGTCCACCACGTCGGGCGCGACCTTCCACGCCGTGTCGTCGCCGCGGTCGTTCATCAGCTTCACGACGAAGTCGCGGAAGGCGGCCGGGTCGGCGTAGCGTTCGAGCCCCTGCGCCGCCGCGAGCCGGGTGCGGGGGGCGCGGGCCGACAGGCACTCCAGGCAGCGGCGGGCGTCGCCGCTCGGGTCGCGGAGTTCCGCGAGCATCTCGACGAGCAACGCCTGCCCGCGGACCGCCTCGTCGGCGTGGTCGAGGAACGCCGCCACCACGCGCTCGCCGGCCGCCCCGAGCGCGACGGCGGCCGCGAGGATCGCGTTCGCCCCGACGGCGGCCGCGACCTCCGGGTCGAGCAGGTGGCCGACCACGCCTGCGTCCCCGAGGTGGGCCAGCCCGAGGACGGCCCGGCCCCGCACCTCCGGGTCGGCGTGCGAGAGCGTACCCCGCAGCACGTCGGCCGTGGCGGGCGTGGCCGACCACGCCAGCGCTTCGGCCGCCCCTTTGCGGAGCGCCGCGTGCGGGCTATCGAGTAGCGGGCGGACGGCGGGCACGGCGGCCGGGTCGGCGAGGTCCGCGAGCCCCGCCATCGCCACACCCGTGCTTTCGAGCCACGCCGGCACGCGCTCCTTCTCCACCGGCTCGGGGGCCGACGCGAGGGCGAGGAGCGGGGCGAGGGCGGCCGCGTCGCCGTGGCGGGCGAGGGCCGCCGCGGCCCCGGCGCGGACGTCCGCGTGCCCGCCGGCGAGGGCGTCCGCGAGCGGCCCGCGGGCGTCCTCGTCCACGAGGGCGGCGAGCGCCCGCCGGCGGTTGTCGCGGTCTGCGTCGGCGAGCGCCCGGGCCAGGAGGCTCTGGGCCGGCTTGGTGTGCTTCTTCTCGAGGGCGTCGATGGCCGCGAGCCGGCTGTCGGCGAAGCGGGACGCGAGGGCCGCTTCGAGCGGGGCGAGGTCTTTCGTCTTGCGGGTGGCCTGGGCGAACGCCTCGGCGCGAAGCCCGGGGTCGGGGTCGTTCAGGAACTCGAACAGCAGCGGCGTCGCCCACGGCTCGGCGGCACCGGCCCCGACTTCCGTCAGCACCTCGCGGCGGACGTCGACGTGGGCCGACCCGCGGGCGAAGCGGAGGGTCGCCTCCCCGCCGCCGCCGACCTTCAGGTTGAGCGCCGCCTTCCACGCCTCCAGCCGCACGCCGGGGGCGGCGTCGTCGAGCGCCCGGGCGAGCAGCGGCCACGCCGGGTCGGTCGGCCCCGCCGGCGGCGACTTGCGGGCGGCCTCCACGAGCGTTTGCAGCCCGCGGCGGCGCACGTCCTCGGCGGCGGCCGTCAACCCGCTCTCGGCCACCGTCAACGGCGACGCGGCTTCGATCTTCACGAGCGCCGAGTAAGCCGCGTCCCGCACGGACGCGTCGGGGTCGAACAGGAGCGACCGCAGCCGGGCGACGGCCCGCGGGTCGGCCAGCGCCGCGAGCGCCCGGCAGACATCGACGCGGGCTGAAACGTTCTCCTCGCGGCTCAGTTGGACGAGCAGCCCAAACGCCCGCGGGTCGCCGAGGACGGCCAGCGCCCGGGCACCCCTCAAACAGGTGTCGAGTGCACGGGCGGCGGTCGCCTGGAGCGGCACGTCGAGGTCGTCGGCCGTGAGGGCGGCCCGGTCCTTTGCCTTCACGTCGGCGGCCGGGCGGTCGCCCTTTTCGAGTTCGTTCAACTGGCGGTGCAGCTCGGCGTCGGCGGCGCGGAGGACGCGGGCGAGGGCCGCGCGGCTCAGCACCGTGAGGAGGAACGCCACCCGCCGGACGCCGGCGTCGTCGTCCTCCAGCCGCCGGCGGGCGGCCGCCTTCACGCGGGCGTCGCCGAGCTGGTCTCGCTCGAAGAAGCGCACGAGGGCGGCCGCGCGAACGTCGCCGTGCGTCGAGCCGAGGGCGGCCAACCCGGCTTCCGGCGAGGCCGCGCCGAAGACGCCTTCGAGGCTCGAAAGGGCCGCCCGCCGCACGTCCCAGGTGCTCACGTTCAGCGCGTTCGTGAGGCGGGCGAGGGCCTGGTCGTCGCGGGCGGCGAGCGGCTCCAGGGCCTTCACCGCCAGCACGCCCACGTCCGCCTTGTCGGCCTTGAGTGCGAGGTCGATGGGGCGGAAGTCGCCGGCCCCGAGGTGCTTTTGAAGCCCGCCGAACGCGGCGACGCGGACCTTCTCGTCGGCGTGGGTCACCGCCGCTTCGAGGGGGGCGACGGCCCGCGGGTTGGGCGACGCCGCGAGCAACTGGGCGGCCAACAGTCGAAGGTGGTGGTCGGCGTCGGCCGTGAGCCGCGACGCGAGCAGGTCCACCGAGGCGGCGTCGTTCCACCCGGCGAGGTCTCGCAGGGTCCGCTCGCGGCGCTTCGGGTCGTGCTGGCCGAACTCGAACTTCGCCCGATCGACGGCCCCGTAAGCCCGCCCGGCCGGCTCGCCGAAGCGACCCTCGGCGTCGAGGTCCACGAAGCGGATCGAGTCGTCGTCGCACGCCGCCGCGAGCCGGTGGCGGGTGTGGACCGCGACCACGGCGAGGGCCACGACGCGGCCGACGACGTCCTTCAAGGACGCCGGCTGCACGCCGCCGGCCCGCGGCCACGTCTTCACCACCGCGTCCTTGCCGCCGGTGAGGAGGCGGTCGCCCGCCGGCGCGAACAGCATCGCCGTGACCGCGTCGTCGTGCGTGTTCGCGCGGCCCTTGTCCTCGGGTTCGAGCCGGCCGCGGGCGTGGGTGGTGAGGAGCTTGTGGTCGGCCCCGGCGGAGAAGAACCGCAGTTCCTCCAGCTCGAAGAGCAACGCCGTCACCGCCCCGTCGTGGAGCTTGCCCGATTCGGCGGCCTCGAAGGCGTCGCGGTCCTGGCCGTCGAACACGGCCACGGTCCCCTTCTCGGTGCCGGCCGCGAGCCACTGGCCGGAGCGGTCGGCGGCGAGGGCGGTGCCGCGCTCGGGGAGCGGGAGCGTTTGCAGGACCGCCCCGTCGGCCCGGCTCACGAGCAGCAGTTGCGACCCCGCCAGCACCGCGAGCCGGTCGCCGGCCACGGGCACGAGGGCGACCGCCGCCGCGTCGAACGGCCCTGCCAGCGGCTTCGGGGCCTTGCTCCCGCTCGCGGCGTACACCCGCTTGTCGGTTCCGGCGACGAAGGCGGTGGTGCCGTCGAGGGCGAGCGCCAGCCCGCCGCACGGCAACGCCTGTTCGCTCAGCGTGAGCGCGTCCGCGTCGAGCCGGTAGAGGGCGGTCGGCTGGCCCTCGGGGTGTTCGGTCACGAAGAGCACGTCGCCGCCGGACGCGGCGGCGGCCCGGACGTGCCCGCGGTACGGGAGGTAGCTCTCGCGCTGGCTCATGGCGTCCCCGCCTTCGCCTCGGGGTACTTGTGCCGGATCCGCGTCACGGCCACGAGGCACGCCGCCCGCTCGCTCGTGCCGCGACTCTTCAAGAACTCGTCGAGCAGCGGGAGCACGCCGGCCGCGAACGAGCGGTCTTCGAGGGCGAGGTCTCGCATGACTTCGAGCAGGTCGAGCTTCGCCCGGCGGGCCGGCAGCGGACGCACCGTCGCCACCTTCCCCGCCCCCGGCTTCGCGGCCGTCGGCGTCTCGTCCTCGTCGCCGGCGTCGCCCTCGGCGGCGGTCCGTTCGGGCGGGCCGGGGGGAATCTCGAACAGGACGCGCCGCAGGAACTGGGCCAGCGACGGCTGCGACGCCGGCGGCCGCTCGGGCTTGTGCGGCACGCCGTCGCCGCGGTCGGCGGCGAGCGCCGCGGCGGCCTTCTTGGCCTTCGCCCCCACCTCGGGGGCCGGCGGCACCGGCGGCTTCCAGTCGGCCGTCAGGCCGCGGTCGCGGTAGACCGCCCACAGGGCGCGGATGACGAACGCCCGCACCTTGCGGTCGGGGCTTTCGGTGAGTCGGAACAGCTCCTCCGGCACCCGCAACTTCGGTAGCCGTTCGATGAGCTTCATGCCGAGCGCCCGCGTCTCCTCGTCGGCCGCCTCGCAGAAGCGGTACGCGGCCGCCGGCTCCAGCTTCGCCGCGTCGAGCCGGAACGGGCGGGCCTCCGGCGTGTCGTCCGCGAGCAGCGCCTCGGCGACGAGCCGGCGGGTGTCCACGAACGGCAGCTCGCACATCCACACGAGGCTATCGACGCCCGGGTTCCAGCGGGCCAGCTCCCAGCGGGCCAGCTCCAGGGCGAACTCGCGGACCGGCCGGCGGCTCTCGGCGAACAGCGGGCTGACCCGCTCCCACGTCAGGAACGGCGGCGGCACTTCGGTCCCCGGGTCCACCGGCTTGTCGGCCAGCTTCTTGCCGAGCGCCGGGTGGTGGCGGCGGACGTACTGGCGGGCGAACTTCCCCACCGGGGCGTCGGCCGGGCCGGGGGCGACGCACATGCCCCAGAGCCGCTCGCAGCCGGCGAGGGTGGCGTCCGCGGTCGCCTCGCTGCGTGCCCCGACGAGCATCTGGAGGAACAGCGTCTCGGAGATGATGCGGACGTTCGCCCCGGCCTCGTTCAACTGCTCGGCCTTGACCTGCTTCGACCCCTTCTTGCCGTTGCCGAACAGCGGCGAGCCGTCGTCCCCGATGACGAGGTAGTGGAGCGCCTTCGTGACCGACCCGGCGACGGTGCCGTTGGCGGCCTTCACCTTCGCCTCGGCCTCGTCCCGCTGCATCGTGGCGAGCTTGCCGGTGAACAGGAACGAGGCGCGGTTGAGGTCCACCGCAGCGGGGGCGGCAAGCCCAGGGACGGCCGTCCCTGGGCTTTGTTGTGGTGGTGCGAAGTCGGCGGGGGCGAACGACCGCGTCAGCACGTCCACGGCGAAGTCGTGATACTGCGGCTCCGTGCGGGCCACGAGCGTGAGGAGCCAGTCGACGCCGAGGTCGGCCGGCGGGAACTTCCGCACGTCCTTCATCCAGCCGAGTACGACGCCCGACGCGCTCTCCTGGAACGCGAGGTCTTGGGCCCACACCGGGCCGGAGCCGCGGAGGGCGGCGAGCCACGGGTCGGCGTCGTACTCGACGTGGAACGCCAGGGCCTTCCAGAAGTCGACGCCGAGCGTCTGCGGCTTGAGCTTCCCCTGCTCCACCCACGCGCTCACGACCGGCCAGCCGTTCGGGAACAGGGCGAGCCGGCGGAGCGAATCGCGGTCGAGGGCGTCGAGGTCGAACTTGGCGAGTTCGGGGGCGACCTTCTCCACCTTCCGCCGCTGCTGGTAGTCGGTGGGGTCGAGCCGGGCCAGCACGCCGAAGTAGAAGGCGGGGCCGAGGGACGCCAGGGTGTGGACCTTCGGCAGCAACTTCCAGGCGAACTCGAACGCCGCGTGGTTCTCCGACAGGAGGCGGTCGGCGAACCACGCGGGGGTCAGCTCCTTGGCCCCGAAGTGCTGGGGGATGGCGGCCGCCGCGAGGGCGTGGCCGTGCTCGGTTTCGAGGAGTTCGCCCCACGCCGCGAGGCCCACGTCCTTGCGGGGGTCGCGCTCGCCGAGGAGGTCGCGGGCCAGCTTGCGGACGGCGTCGTGGCTGTTGTTCGCCAGCCGGATCAGGTCGGGCACGGGGAGGTCGCGGGCGTGGGTGCGGGCGTACCCGGCGGCGTACACCCGGGCCGCGTCCGACGGCGATTCGAGCAGCCGCAGCACCGCCTCATACAAGCCGTTCGTGCGGAAGCCGGCCTGCTCGAAGGTGGCGACGTTCTGCACGAGCCAGACCACGAAGTCGTCGATGGCCGCGCTGCGGGCACCGACGAGCCGCACCACCCAGACCGGCTCCACGTCCCGCAGCGCGGCCCGGAAGTCGGCCTTGAGCGCGGCGGCGGCGAACTCGCGGACGGCGTCCGCCTTCGCCCGCTCCAGCAGCGTGAACAGCGGCCGCGGGCTCCGCTTCCAGAGGTCGCCGTGGGCCCGGTGTTTGAGCGTGCCGAAGGAGGGGTAGTCGCGGTAGCCGAAGGTGAACGTCGAGCGGCCGTACTTCTTCGAGTCGTGGAAGAAGACGTGGTTGGCGACCCAGGTGTTCCGCCAGTTGGTCCCTTCCGGGTAGCGGCAGAGGAAATCGACGGCCGCGTCGGCGTAGGTGGCGG
>JANPKP010000733.1:0-11475 GCA_031426095.1 Gemmataceae bacterium | reverse complement strand
CTTCTGTTTTCCTCGGTGCCCCCTGTGACCCCGTGGTTCAATCCGTTTTCCGCCCGCCCCTACCGCGTGGCGAGGTACTGCTGGATGGCGAGCTGGAAGTTGGTGGCGTCGGCCCCGTCGTCGGTGTAGCCCAGGGCCCGGGCGCGGACGCGGGCCACGTCGGCGTTGAGGAAGTCGACGGTGCGGAAGTGGGCGAACCAGACGGCCCCGGCCCGCACCCCGTCGTCGTCGGCGACGTAGGCCGGGCGGCTGCCCGCGGTGCCGACGGCCCGGTTGAAGTCGCCCATCGCCCCCGTGAACCTGGCCGGCGTGACCTCGATGGGGGTGAAGATCAGGCCGCGCTTCTCGACCTCGCCCCGGAGCGTGAGGACGTCGGCCCCCGTGGCGTGGAGGTAGACGACGGAGCGGTAGCCGGACGCCTTCAGGGCGTCGAGGCTGGCGGCGTTCGGGACGCGGCCGGAGGCGACGCCGTCCTTCACCACCGCGAACCCGGCCGGGGCGGCGTCGGCCGGCGACGCGGGGGCGGGCGGAGCGGGCTTGGCGGCCAGCGGCGGCTCCGGGGTCGGGGCCGCCCGCGGGTCGAGCGGGTCGCCGAGGACGCCCTTCGGGGCCGGCGGCGGGTACTGGCTCTTGGACCCGGGCAGCGGGTCGGGCAGAAGCACCTCGGGGGCCGGCTTCACGCTCGCCGGCGGCGGCGGGGTCGGGGCCGGGGCCAGAGCCGGGGCCGGGGCCGGGGCCGGGGCCAGAGCCGGGGCCGGGCGGAAGTTGCTCCCGGCCGGCGGCGACGGGCTGCTAAAGAGCGGGTCGGGGCCGGGGATGCCGGCGGACGACGGGGCGGGCCCGGCCGGCGGCAGGCTGCCGACCGGGGGCGGGGCGGCCGGCGGCAGGAAGGCGGGGCCGGCCCCCGCGTCGGGGGTGGTCGGCACCCCGGCCGGCGGGATGGTGGGCGGGCCGAGGAAGTTGCCGCCCGGGGGCCCGGGCGGGTAGAACGGGGTCGGCGTCTTGGCCAGCGGGGTCGTGCAGCAGCGGTGGCGGCAGCCGGCCCCGGCGCACAAGGCCCCGGCGGCGGCGGCGGCGAGGAGTAGGTTGCGGGTCATGCGAAGTCCTCCGGCGGGCCACATCTCACCCCCGATTCTACGTCGGGGTCTGGGCCGCCCGAACGGACTTGAGCCGAACCCGGCGGAATCCGCAAAACCCGGGCGACGGGCGTGCCGGTTAGGCCGTCCGTGCGGGCGACAGGAAGTAGGCAAGCTGGGGAGGCAAAGCAGAAAGCCCACCCGTTCGACGGGTGGGCTTGGAAACCGCGCCGGGGAGGGCGGTCAGCTCGCCGGCTCTTCGCGTTCGGCGAGGACGGCCAGTTCGGTGAGCTTGGCGGCCGTCACCCCGATGCGCTCGAAGCACTCGGCGACGATGCTGTTGGGCGTGGTGAACAGGGTGATGAGCAGGTCCATCGGCGTGAGCTGGTCGCGGCCCGAGTCGGCGGCCCGCCCCTGGGCGTCGCGGAGCAGGCGGATGACGTTGTCGGAGAGGAACTCGCGGTTGAGCAGCAGCGGCGGCACCGGCTCGGCGTTGTCCTGGTGGAAGAGGTCTTTGAACTGGTCGAGCAGGCCGGGGAGGTCGGCCCCGAGGCGATCGGCCCACTTGAACACGCCGGCGTCCGGGGCGGCGAGCAGGCCCATGAACAGGTGCGGGGTGCGGACGCTGTCCCAGTTGGTCGACCGGGTGTAGGCCAGGGACTCGCGGAGGACCCGGGTGGTCGGGTCGTCCAACAGGTCGGGGCGGACGCGGCCGCTGGGCAGGAAGATGTCGTCCACAGGTTCGGCCGTTCCCTTCGACGCCCGGCCGGCCCGGCGGGGGGAGTCGGTTCCGTGTTCGCGGTCCGACGGTGCAAGCTGGGTGGATTATGTCGCGCCCTTCACACCGCCGCAAGCCGGCTCTTCGCACCGGCCGGCGACTTTTCCGCTTGCCCCGACCCCGTTCCCGGCCGACCATAAACGGACTGCGGGGGATGCGCGAACGGCGGCGGGTCGTCGGGGGCGAAGTCATGGGTCGGCGACGGGCGTGGGCGGCGGTGTTCCTCGCGGCCGCGGTCGGCCTCGCACACACGCGGGCGGCCGACCCGCCGGCCCCGGACGCGGCCTCGGCCACGGTCGTGGACGCGGCCGGCAAGGAGGTCAAGCTCTCGGCCGTCCGCTTCACCCTCGGCACCCGCCGGCTGGCGTGGCTGGCCGACCCCGCCGCGACCACGGAAGAGGGGAAGAAGGGACCGCTCGCCCTCGACCTACGGGAGCCGCACTCGACCACCTTCCAGAACGGCGTCGTCACCCTCGTCCCGCTCGGCAGCGTGGAGGGGGTGACGTACGACGCCGACAAGTTCACCGCCGCCGTGGGCGTGAAGGGGCTGCCGGCCCCGGTGGTCGGCACCACGCAGTACAAGGGGTTCTGCGTCCTCGGATTCGAGGGCGAGGCCGGCGGCGTGAAGGGGAAGTTTGCCGGCGGCGTGGTCAGAACGGGGGTGAAGTCGCTCGCCTTCACGGGGGCGAAGCCGCTCCCCGACCGCAAGGCCGACGGCCCGGCGTGGGCCGTGAAGATCGACCACCCGAAGGCCGGCAACCCGACCGTGGCGGCCCGCAACCTGAAGGCCCTCTACCAGTTCCCCGGCGGGGCCGAGAAGCTCGCCGACGTGCTGCCGGTGCGGAAGGGCGACCCCCTCGCCCTCGGCGGCCCCGGCAAGCCGCCGGGCTTCGCACAACTCGACATGCTGGCCGTCGATTCGAACCGCAAACTAGCTGTAGCCGAGGTGGGCGGCCGCACGGTGCTGATCCCGACGGCCGAGTGGGAGGGGAAGCCGGCGACGCTCGTCGGCCTCGTCGGCGAAGTGGACGCGGGGTGGAAGCTCTTCCCGCTGCACACGGTGCTGGAGCTGAAACCGGCGGGGAAGTAGCGACTCACCCGTTCAGCGCCCCGCTGAGTTCGCCCACGAGTTTGCGCACGTCGGCCAGCGCCCCCTCGCGGTCGGTCGCTGCCCTTTCGAGCTTCTTCACCAGGGCGCTGCCGACGATCACGCCGTCGGCCACGTCACGCAGGGCCCGCACGTGCTCCGGCCGGCTCACGCCGAAGCCGACGCACAGCGGCAGGTCGGTCATGCCGCGGAGCATCGCCAGCACGTTCCGGGCGGCCGTCGGCAGGAGGTCTTGCGCACCGGTGATGCCCACTACGCTCACCACGTACACGAACCCGCTGCACGCCTTCACCACCTTCTCGGCCCGCATCGGCGACGTGGTCGGGGTGACGAGCAGGATGAGCTTGAAGTCGCGGTCGGCCGCCAGCTTCGACAGCTCCTCCGCCTCCTCCACCGGCAGGTCGGGCACCACGGCCCCGCTCAGCCCGGCCGCCTTGGCCACGTCAATGAACGCGGCCGGCCCCTTCTTGAAAAGGAGCGAGTACGACGCCATGCCGACGAGCGGCGTGGTCCACCCCGGCCGGGCGGTCACGTCCTTGAGCGACGCGAACAGGTCGGCGAGCTTGAGGTTCTTGTCCAGCGCGCGGGTGTACGAAGCCTGGATGACCGGCCCGTCGGCGATGGGGTCGGAGAACGGGAAGCCGACCTCGACGAGGTCGGCCCCGCTCCCGGCGACGGCCGGCAGGAGGTCGCGGGTGAAGGCGAGGTCGGGGTCGCCGGCCGGCACGAACGGCATGAACGCCTTACGGCCGGCCGCCCGCAGGTCGCGGAAGAGTGCATCGACGGGGTTCATGGGGTCGGTTGTATCGACCGCCGGGGCCGCTGTCCGGCCAACGCATACGACAGGTCGCGGAAGGTGCGGAGTTCGCCGAAGCTGATGAAGCGCGGCCGAACGTGCCACGAGAGCTGGGTGAACAGGACGAAGAGGGCCACGAGACCGAACGGGCAGAGGCCACCACCGGGCAGGGCGTTCCCCATGCCCGCCCAATTCACCAGCAGCGTGACACCCATCAAGCCGAACGTGACCAACGCGGCCGTCACCAGAGGGCGGGACAATTTGAGGAGTGGCAGCACGCCAGGGGCGAGCCGTGGGAGCCGCCATTCAAGCTCAGACTCGTACCGCGTTAGGTACGGTTCCAAAGCCGTCGAGGGTGTGATCTCGGTCGGGTCGGCTCCGACTTTTGCCAGCATCGCGCGGACGGTGAGAAACGCCCCGGCGGGCATACATTCGCCGGAGGCGTGTCGCCAGGGTCGGATCGCAGGCTTGGTCGTATGGTGGGCGACGAACTCGCACAACTCGCGGACGGTGTGCGAGTGCGGTGGGTCCAGCACAACCCTCCATTCGTGCCGCGGCACCTTGAATTCCCACATGTCTTCCAGCACTCTGGCCAGTTCGCTCCACCCGCTAATCTCCCAAGTGTCTTCGAGGGTGTGGGCAACGAAGTCGCCGACCGTCATCTCGAACCGGGGGGGTAACTCCTTAGACGCCTGTCCCGCATCCGCGAGCCGGGCGTGCCAGTCGCGGAACACCTCCAGCACGTACTCCGGCGTCGCGGGCACGTCGTCGGTCGGGTAGTGGGCGTCCATTCGCGGCCTCTTCGCGTCTGGCGTCACAAATACTTAAGGCACACCACCCCGGCCACCACGAGCAGCGCCCCGAGTACGCGGCCGGCGGTGATCGGCTGTTGCGGCAGGCCGACGAGGGCGAAGTGGTCGGCGGCGAGCGAAAACACGAGTTGGCCGCCGACCACGAGGGCGACGTACAGGGCTGCCCCGAGGCGGGGCACGAGGACCGCCCCGGCCAGGACGAACAGCACCCCGAGCGGGCCGCCGATCCAGTTCCACCATTGCGTCTGCCTCACGGCGTCTGCCGTCGGCAGCGGCGGCCGCACCGCCAGCATCACGGCCACGACGGTGAGGAACGTCCCGCACACGGAGAAGAAGGTGGCGAGAAGCGGGTCGCGGAGGGTCGCCCCGAGCCGGCTGTTGGCCGGGGCCTGGATGGCGATGCACACCCCGGCCCCGACGGCGAGGAGGGCGTAGGTCGTCTGGTTCATGCGGGAAATTGTAGCGTCAGTGCCCGCCGCCGGCCGTCACCCGCGCCACCTCGGCGCAGTCCTTGTCGCCGCGGCCGCTGAAGCAGAGGACCACCACGTCCGTCTTCGGCCGCTTGGCCGCGATGCGGAGCGTCTCCACCACCGCGTGGGCCGTCTCCAGGGCCGGCAGCACGCCTTCGAGCCGGCCGCACAGGTGGAAGGCGTCGAGCGCCTCCGCGTCCGACACGCTGCCGTACTTCACCCGCCCGCCGTCCCGCCAGAAGCTGTGTTCCGGCCCCACGCCGGGGTAGTCGAGGCCGGCCGACACCGAATGCACCGGGCTCGTCTGCCCGTCGTCGTCCTGGAGGACGTAAGTGTGGGTGCCGTGCAGCACGCCCGGCTTGCCGAACATGAGCGTCGCCGCGTGGGAGCCCGACTCGGTGCCGCGGCCGCCGGCCTCCACGCCCACCAGTTCCACGCCGGGGTCGTCCACGAACGGGTAGAACATCCCGGCCGCGTTCGACCCGCCGCCGACGCACGCCACCACCACGTCCGGCAGCCGGCCCTCGGCCTCCAAGCACTGTTGGCGGGTCTCGGCCCCGATCACGGCCTGGAAGTCGCGGACCATCATCGGGAACGGGTGGGGGCCGATGGCCGAGCCGATGATGTAGTGCGTCCCCTCCACGGTGCTCATCCACTCCCGCATCGCCTCGTTCGTGGCGTCCTTGAGCGTCCGGCTGCCGCTCTCGACCGGGAACACCTCGGCCCCCATCGCCTTCATGCGGAAGACGTTCAACTCCTGCCGGCGGATGTCCTCCGTCCCCATGTAGACCCGGCACGGCAGGCCGAAGAGCGCCCCCGCCGTGGCGCTCGCCACCCCGTGCTGGCCGGCCCCCGTCTCGGCGATGATCCGCGTCTTGCCCATCCGCTTCGTCAGCAGCGCCTGGCCGATGGCGTTGTTGATCTTGTGGGCCCCCGTGTGGTTCAGGTCCTCCCGCTTGAGGTAGATGCGGGCCCCGCCGGCGTACTTCGTGAGCCGGTCGGCGTAGTAAAGGCGGCTCGGCCGGCCGACGTAGTCGTTGAGGATGCGGTGGTACTCGGCCTGGAAGAGCGGGTCGGCCTTGGCGTCGCGGTACGCCTCCGAGAGTTGGTCGAGGGCGAACATGAGGGTTTCGGGGACGAACCGCCCGCCGTAGGGGCCGAACCGCCCGCGGGCGTCGGGCACGGCGGACACGGCGGGGGCGTCGGCGGTGGCGGGCATGGCGGTTCGTTCCGGCGGGAGGGGTGGCGCGGGCTCTACCGTTCGTTGTGGCAGAACGTGGGCCGGGGTTCAAGCTGGACGGCGTTCCGGGCGTTACCGCATTTTACCGCAAATCGCGTGTCGCGTTTAACCGAACCGTCTGTGCCTGATGCGGTTCCGATTCCCGTTACCAGATTGTGCGGTAAAGCGGGGGGAGTCGCCGGTTTGAAACCCGGGTCGAAATTCACCCCATCGCCGCGAACCTTACGGCCGCCGGCACGGCTGGTACAATTCCCCCAACCCCACGACGTGGAGCGTCTCATGCCCGAACTGCCGGAGGTGGAAACCGTCGTCCGCGACCTCCGGCCGCTCGTCGCCGGGCGGACGGTGACGGCCGTCCGCGTCGGGGCCAAGCGGCTCCGCACGCCGTGGGACGCGGCCTGGAACGCGCGGCTCGTCGGGGCCCGGGTGGACGCCGTCGGCCGGCGGGGGAAGTGGATCGTGCTGGAACTGAGCCAAGAACCTCTCCCCCCGACCCCCTCCCCTGGGAAGGGACGGGGGGCCGGATCGAAGCCCCCTCCCTTCCCAGGGGAGGGGGTTGGGGGAGAGGTTTCTTCCGGGGCTCGTCTCCTCGTCCACCTCGGCATGACCGGGCAGTTCACCGCGTCGCCGGCCGCCGACCCGCCGCCGGACCACCTCCACCTCGTGTTCGCACTCGACGACCGCACCGAACTCCGCTTCCGCGACGTCCGCCGCTTCGGGTCGGCGAGGTACTTCGCGGACGCCGCCGGCCTCGACGCGCACTTCGCGGCGGCGAAGCTCGGGCCGGAGCCGTTCGGGCTCGATGCCGCGTACTTCCGCGACGCCGTCCGCCGCACCGCCCGCCCGCTCAAGGCCGTGCTGCTCGACCAGACGGTCGTCGCCGGCGTGGGGAACATCTACGCCGACGAGGCCCTGTTCCGGGCAGGCTTGCACCCGGGGCTTAAGGGGAACCGCGTCCCGCCGGCCGCCGTGGACCGGCTGCGGGAGGCCGTCGAAGCGGTGCTGACGGCGGCCGTCGCCGGCCGGGGTTCGACCATCCGCGACTACGTCGGCGGGTCGGGCCTCCGCGGCGGCTACCAGCACGCCCACGCCGTCTACGGCCGGACCGGAGAGCCGTGCCCGGCGTGCGGCTCGCCCATCGAGTGCGTCCGGCTGGCGGGGCGGTCGTCGCACTTCTGTGGTGGCTGTCAGCCGTCAGTTTTCAGCCGTCAGCCGGGCAAGACAAAACCGCGGGCGGCGGGTATAAGCAAGCGGCGGGCACGGGGCCCGCGGGCTGAAAGCTGACAACTGATAGCCGAGAGCTACTCCCGCCATGTCCTACCGGGCCTTCAAGCGCCTGCTCGGGGAGACCAGCCTGGAGCGGAAGACCCGCTGGCTGCTCGGGGCCGGCGTGCTCTTCCTCATGACCGGGAGCTTCTGGGTGTACGCCTGGAAGACCGAGGGGCTGGCCTACGAACAGCTCGACACCCCCGGGCGGGCGCTGTTGCCGCTCATCGTCACCAAACTGCACGCCAAGGGGGACTTGCTCCAGGCGATGGAGGAGTTCCAGAAGAGCAACGAGGGCCACTGGCCGGCCACCCTCAAGGGGTACAACTACCGCGTCATCCGCCCCGGGGCCCCGGAGCCGGAGAACCAGCCGACGCCCGAGGACTACACGCCGCTGACGAAGTTCGTCGACCCGAACACCCACGAGGCCACCCGGCAGGTGCCGAAGGACAAGGCGTACTACTACTACGGGGCCATCCGGGCCGGCCAGTCGTGCGTCGGGTGCCACGCCGACCCGGCCCGCGTGGGGGCGCGGGCGATGCCCGGGCTGGCGGCCGGCAACCTCATGGCCGTGGTCCGCGTCCGCCTCTCCACCCAGGCCATCGAAGAGGGGTTCCACACCAACCGGGCCCTGCTCATCTCGTTCGCCATCGGGGCGTCGCTGCTCATCATCGCCGGCAGCTACCTCATCATCCGCTACGTCATCGTCAAGCCGGTCAAGCACCTCAAGGCCGTCTCCGAGGCCATCGCCGCCGGCGAGCTGAACATCCGCAGCGAGATCCAGACGGGCGACGAGTTCGAAGAACTCTCGCACACCTTCAACCGGATGCTCCGGAACCTCACGAGCATGCAGGACCGCAACCGCAAGCTCATCACCGACCTCGACCGCAAGGTGGACGAACTCGCCCGGGTGAACATGGCCCTCTACGAGGGCAACCGCCTCAAGAGCGACTTCCTGGCGACCATGAGCCACGAGCTGCGGACGCCGCTCAACAGCATCATCGGGTTCAGCGAGGTCCTGCTCGGGGCCGACAACCTCTCGGACAAGCAGCACCGCTACGCCGGGAACATCATGACCGGCGGGCAGCAACTCCTGGCGCTCATCAACGACATCCTCGAACTGGCCAAGCTCGAAGCCGGGAAGATGCGGGTGCACCCGGCGGCGGTGGACGTGGCCGCCCTCTGCGAGACGGCGGCCGGCATGTTCCGCCCGCAGGCCGAGAAGAAGAACCTCGACCTGAAGGTGGCCATCGACCAGCCGCCGACGAACGTCCGGCAGGACGCGGGGAAGCTGCACCAAATCCTGGCCAACCTGATCTCGAACGCGGTGAAGTTCACCCCCGAGGGGGGCCGGGTGGTGGTCCGGGCCGGGGCCGACGGCGACGACCTCGTCGTCACCGTGCAGGACACGGGCGTGGGCATCGCCCCGGAGGAGCAGGAGCTGGTGTTCGAGAAGTTCCGCCAGGCCGCCAACCCGATGACCCGCGAGCAGGGCGGCACCGGGCTCGGCCTCTCCATCGTCCGCGAGTTGGCCAAGCTCCTGGGCGGCGACATCACCCTCCACAGCGAGCTGGGCCGCGGCAGCACATTCACGGTGCGGGTGGCGGCCCGGCTGGCGGACGAGCCGCCGCCGGCGTTCGAGCTGCCGGACCTGCTGCCGACTCCCGAAACGGCGCTCGCCCGCGGGTGACGCGGGTCAGGACGCCGGGTGGAACTCCTCGGCCGTCACCGCCCCGGTCGGCCACTCGACCCGCAGCAGCCGCTTGAAGTGGTAGTCGCCGCCCACGTTGAACCCGCGGCACGCCCCCAGGCTCGCCTCCCGGGCGTGGTGCGTGTGCCCGCAGAACGCCAGCGGCACCCGGCCCCCCCACGCCTCGATCAACGCTTCCAGCCGCGCGTTGCCGCCGAAGGCGTCCCACAGGAGGCCGTCCGGGTCGTCGCGGTCGTCCCGCGGGTAGGCGAGGCCGTAGAACGGCGGGTGGTGCGTCACCAGCACCGCCGCCGGCACCCGGGCCAACGCTTCCGCCACGTGGGCTTCCAACGCCTCGACGGCGTGGCGGGTGAAGCCGGGGTCGTCGAACGGCCAGCGGACGAACACCGCGTCGTTGTGCCGGCCGCGGGTGAACCGCTTCGACTTCAGCCGCTCGGCGTAGTCGGGCCACGCGGCCGGCAGGCGGTCGCGGCCCCACGAGTAGTCGTACCAGTTCATCGACCCGACGACGGCCAGCCCCACTTCGGGAAAGACGAGCGGGCTGCGGTCGAGGACGTGGAACCCGTGGGCGGCCGCGACCCGGGGGATGAAGTCGTCGTAGACCGCCCACGAGTCGCCGCGGGCGTCGTCGGACCGCACCCAGACGTCGTGATTCCCGGGCACCAGCGCCTTGCGGCAGGTCAGCCCGTCGAACAGCGCCAGGCAGGCGTCGAACTCGTCCCCGGCCCCGATGTCGCCGGCGAGGACGAGGAGGTCGGGCGGGTCGGCGCACAAGCCGGCCACGAGCGGCACGGTGGCCCCGCGATCGACGGCGTCGCGGGTGCCGAAGTGGAGGTCGGCGGTGACGGCGAGGCGGAACGGCCGCGCCGCCTCGGGGGCGGTTACCATCGGGATCGGTGTAGCAGTCTCAACCCAAAAGCCCAGGGACGGCCGTCCCCGGGCTTAATGGGTGTCTGAAAGACTGAGCCGGGCCGTCCGACGTGGCGGAGTCACGTCGATCCGGCTACTCGGACCGGGGTCCGAGCTTTACCGCATTCTCCCAGCGTGAGTCGCTCAAAAACGCCGCAACGAACTAGCATAAAAGGGCTTACGGAAAGCGCCCCGCAAGCATGCGGTAAAGTTGACCACTCAATCGGACGCAAATCCCGTCCCCGCAGTCACATCGGGCGTTACCGGGTGGGGTCGGGTTTAAGGGGTTACGTCGATCCGCCCGGCGGCGCTTCAGGCCGCGGAATTTGACGCAAGTCCCGCCGCGGGGTGGGCCGCCCGCGACTCCCCCGCGATCGGTTTTCAAACACGCTCTTGGTGGCTTCCCTCAACTCGTCCGCGGCAGCACGCGGACCTGGAACTCCACCTTCCCGATCCGCAGTTCGTCCTGGCCCACGGACACCAGCCCTTGCGCCGGGCCGGCCGGGCTCTCCCACGGCACGTGCACGTCCACGCTCAGCCGCTGCGGCTGGCCCCGCCAGACGAACGTGACGAGCGACCGCGACACCCCGGCGTTGGCCAGGGCGACGTGGACGGCCACCTTCGACTCGCGGGCCACCTCCCGGCCGACGAACCCGGTGCCGATCAGCTCCGAGTCGAGGGCGAACGCCCGGGACAGGGTGCGGACGCTGTCGGCCGCCTCCGGCCGGTGGAGGAACAGCTCCAGCCGGGCCGTATTCCCGGCCGCGAGCGTCGGCGGGCCGAACACGCTCACCTGCACCGGGTCGGTCGCCGCCTGCCAGAACTTCAGGTTCCGCTTCACGGACTTCCACAGGACCGACGCCGGCGGCGGGGCGTCGGCCACCGGGTCGACGTGCTCGGGCGGCTCCGGCGGGCGGACCAGCCGGCCGGACGCGCTCGACCCGCTCGACCCCTGGGCCGCGGGCACCCAGTTGACCGGGCTGGCCGGGGCCGGCGGCAGGGCCTCGGGCGGCCGCGGCGGGGCCGGGCGGCGGGCGGGCGGCGGCGGGAGGACGTTCGACCCGCCGGGGGAGGTGAGCAGGAGTGGGTTCGCCATGGTCGGGTCTTCCGTGGAGGCGGGCGACTGTTGCGGACCGAGCGGGTCGGGCGACCGGGTCACGGGGGCGGGCGGGGGCGACGGGCGGGGCGAACTCTCCGGGCGGGGGTCGGGGCGCGGGGTCGGGGCGGGGGTGAGGCCGGCGGACGACGGCTGGGTTTCGAGGACCGACGCCGTGGGCGTGTCGGCCGGCTCCGGGGGGGACGGGAGCGG
>JANPKP010000732.1:0-11269 GCA_031426095.1 Gemmataceae bacterium | reverse complement strand
GCCGAAGAGTTCGCAGCGGTCGTCGATGAAGACCCGGTAACCGGGGGCGTGGTAGGTCACGAACCCGCCGTCGATGTACTCGTTGAAGAGGCGGGTCCCCTCCCTCGGGCTGTGCGGCTCGTTCGCCCGCAGCGTGTCCGTCAGTTCGACAGGCCACTTCACGGGGTCGAGCGTCACCCAGCCGCCGACGACGTGCGTCGCTTGCAGCCCGAGCACGAGCAGGACGCAGGCGGTAGGAAGGGCGACGTTCGGCCAAAATCGCAGCGGCGGCCCGGCCGGGCACTGGAAGTCGGGCCGTTTCGCGGCCAGCAGTGCGGCCCATCGTGTGTGCGGCCACATCGCGGCGACGGCCACCAACCCCGTGACGGCGAACAGCGGGGCGTGCCGGACGCGGCTGAACGCCTCGGCGAGCCAAAAGAGGGGCAAGAGCCACGATACCCGCGGCCGTTGCGGCAGAACTCCGGCGAGGACGAACAGGTATACGGCGGCGAACAGCAGCACCGGCCACGCGGTTGGGGAGGTGAGGTCGAGTCGGGAATGTTCCTGGATGATGACCGGGAGCACGGGCGAATCCATGATCGCCAGCCAGGCCCGAGGCAACTCGAGCCCGTAAGGGTTCACGAACGCCGTCAGCCCGCACGCAACTCCCACGGCCGCGAGCGTCGCCACGTCCCGCCACCCCTGTACCGGCGACGGCCAGCCGAGGAGTCGGGCCAGCATCCAGCCGCCGGCCGTGAGGGCGAGCGTGACCAGCCCGCCGAGCATCCCGCCGTGGCAATTCGCCCACACGAGGTAGACCGGGACGAGCCAGAACAGGTGGTTCAACCGCCGCCGGCCGTGATCCACATCCACAAGGAAAATGAGCGTCACGGCCATGCCAGCGATTGTGGCCAGGTGCGGACGGGCGTGGAAGTGCGACGCCCCGGCGGCCACGGCAGCCAGCACCACCGCCCCGACGGCAACCGGATGCAGGCCCGTGCGGGCGAACCGGGCCGCCGGCCAGGCGAAGACCGCGGCGAGGAGTGTGGCGGTGCCCAGGAGGAGCGTGTCGAACCCGCCGACGGAGTGGGCGAGGGCCATCCCGACTTCGCCGAGCCACTGGTGCGGGATCCACTTCGCGCCGCCGAAGGTGAACGTGAACGGGTCGGTGTCGAAAAAGCCGTCGGTGAGCATACGCTGGCCGACGACGGTGTGCCAGAACGTGCCCGGGTCGTGGAAGAAGCCGGCCCGCCCGACGAGCAGGAAGCCGAGCCAGAGGGCCAGGAACGCCACCGCCCCCGGCCCAACGAATCTCAACAGTTTCATACCGCGACGGCCTCCCGGGCCGGCACCACGTCCGCCGGCACCCTTCGCGGCCGCATCGCCACCGCGTACAGGGCGAGGACGGCCGGCGCGACCCAGCGGAACTCGTAGGAGCCGACTTTCAACAGGTTCATGGCCAGGCACGCCGCGTTCACGGCCACCAGCCCGGCGAGGGCTGCGAGCCAGAAGCCGCGTTCGGCCCGCGGTCGAAGGACGACCTGGAACACGGCGGGGACGAGCAACACCAGATCGAACGGCCACGCCCCATAAGGTGCGGTGACGAACGATACGAGCAGAAGGAGCGGGGTTTGCTCGGTCCAATCCCAGCGCCTGCCGTGGGCCTGCCAGTACCACGCGAACCACGCCAGCCCGAACACCACGGGCACGAACTGGAGGCCGAACTGCTCCTCACCGAAGTGGAGCCGGAGCATCGTGCCGAGCGTCGGCGACACCCACTGGTCGGGAGGCCGGTTCCCCATCGCGTCGGCGTATTGGTGGAGGACGTGCGGGTCGAAGGCGAGCGGCACGAGGGTGCAAGCGACGCCGCCGATGATGCCGCCGAGGAGGACGCCCCCGCGTCGTCGGGCGACGGCCTCGCACAGGATGGCCAGCCACACGAGATAGGTGAGGTGCGGCTTCACCGCCAATAACACCGTCGCGGCCCCCGCCTGCAGCGGCCAGCCCTTACGCAAACACGCCACAAACAGCACCGCACCGAGTAGCAGGAACGGCCCCGCTTGGCCCGCGTGGAGGGCGAACAGCGTCGGCACGAACCCACCCGCGAGTAGCCAGCCGACCCACCGCCGTTCCCGGCTGCCACCGTAAAGGAGCCACAGCCGGTCGCCTGAAAAGCCGACGGAAGCGACGCCCGCGAGCAGCCACAAGAGTTGGGCTTCCCGGGCCGGCAGGAGGCCGAGCGGGAGGACCACGGCCAGCGCCCACGGGGGGTTCCACATCATCACCGCCTCGTCCGTGTCGCGGCCGGCGGCGATTTGAAGCGGGAGCAGTTCGGCGGGGTCGT
The DNA here is from genome assembly GCA_031426095.1 of Gemmataceae bacterium. Classification (GTDB taxonomy): domain Bacteria; phylum Planctomycetota; class Planctomycetia; order Gemmatales; family Gemmataceae; genus JANPKP01. The sequence goes on along the minus strand of JANPKP010000732.1, from coordinate 8,946 downwards.
AGGGGTTGCGGCCGTCGAGCGTGAGCCGGGCGGCGGCCCAATACTCGACGAAGTCGTCGGGCGGCCAGACAGACCGCTCGCGTAGCAGTTGGCGGACCTGCCCGACGAGCTGCCACCCCACGAGGGCGAGGGCGACTACGGGAATGAGTTTCCGCGGGTTCATGCTCCAACGTAGAACGCAATTCCGCCCGGGGTCATACCTACTTCAGGCGGGGCGAAGCGGGGCAACGCTCCGGGTGTTGCACAAGACCGGGGCGGGGAACGCCGGCACTTCGGCCGTGGCGAGGGGGGGCAGGGAATGATCTGGGTGGAAGTCGAGATTTCGTGTAGTATCAAACCACGTGACCTCTCCGGTTGCAAGGAGAATCGTATGTCGAAGTTTTTTGCCGTTCTCGGAACGTGTCTCGTGCTGGCCGCCGGCGGGTGGGCGACGTTCAGCTACTACAAGGGCGATACTACCGGCACCGAATCGTCGTCGTGCCGCCTGGCCAAAGGCGATTCGACCGGTGAAAGTTGCTGCCCTTTGGCCCTTTTGCCCACGAAGGCTGAGTGTTGTTTCGGCGAGTCGTCGGCCCGTGCCCGGGCGCTCGGCGGGTCAAAGCCGGCCGCACACGCTTGCTGCGAACTCGGCGACGACCTGCCGGCCGCCTCCACGGCGGCGGCCAACGCCGTGGCCGGCCCCGCGGTGCTGGCCGCCAAGTAATCCCGACGTGACGAAAAGAAGCGGGCGGTGCCGGGAGTGAACCCGGTGCCGCCCGCTTCAGTTGGCAGATCGCCTCCATCGACGGGTTCAGGTGCCGTCGCCCGGTTCGGCCGCCACGGTTACGGGGCCGTCGGTCCGCTCGTAGACCGCACGCCACACCGGCGTCCCTTTTTTGCGGGCCTTCCGCTCGAAGTTGGTCATGTAATCCATGTCGTGGGCAGGCACGTTTTCGCCCGGTGGCGGCAGCTCGCGGTAGGCCGGCATGTCGTGAACGATGGCCGTCATCACGCCGAAATACTCCTCCACGTCGGTGGCGATGTGCAGCCGGCCACCAACCGTGGTGGAGCGTGCGGCGAGGGCGGCGAATTCGGGGGTGAATACCCGCCGCTTGCGGTGCCGGGTCTTCCACCACGGGTCGGGGAAGTAGACGTGGACGGCCGCCAGGCTCCCCGCGCGGACGTGGTCGCGGAGGACGAGCTTGGCGTCCGCGCACGCCGTCTTGGCGTTCGGTAGCTCGCGGACGGCGAAGCGCGTGGCGGCGTAAAGCTGGTACTTGCGGACGATCTCGACGCCGAGGAAGTTGGTGTCGGGGCGGGCGGCGGCGGTGGCGAGCAGGAACAGCCCCTTACCCGTGCCGACTTCGACCTCAACCGGGTGGCCGTTGGCGAATAGGACCGCCCAGTCGATGGGGGCCGGCGACGGGGTCGGGTCCGCCCCGTGTTCGATACGGGGCAGGTTCCAGACGTAAGGGGCGAGTTCGTCGGCCGTCAGCCGGCGCGGCTTACGCACCGGCGGAGTCCCCCAACCGGCCGATCGGCGCGCCGATGACGACCGCCTCGAACGCCCGCTCGCCGTTCACGAACCCGGTGGCCCGGAACTTCGTCATCCGGCGGTGGACCCGCAGCCCCTCGGCCGCGATCACCAGCCGCTCGCCCGGGCGGACGGGGCGGTAGAACCGGGCCTCGTCGATCCCGCCGAGGCCCATCAGCACCCCGGGGCCGACCACCTTCTGGCTGATCGTGTAGAAATTCCCGAGCTGGGCGGCCGCCTCGCACATCAGCACCCCGGGCATGATCGGCCCGCCGGGGAAGTGACCGCGGGTCCAAAACTCGTCCGGCCCCAGGTCTTTGAACCCGACGACGAGGTGCCGGACCGGGTCGAGGAGGACGACGGCCGTGAGCAGCTCGAACTCGTGGCGGTGCGGGTTGACGGCGCGGATGCCCTCGAGGTCGGCGACGCGGGCGGAGAGGTCCACGCCGGCCACGTCGAACGGGGGGGCTTCCACGGGCGGCGGCATGGGGCGGCTCCTTGCTAGCCGAGGACATCCAGCAGTTGCGGGAGTTCCGTCACGAGCAGGTCCGGGCGGGTGGCCGGGTCCTTGAGTTGGTCGCCGCTGGCGGCCAGCGAGGCCTTGTCCCCGGCGAACAACGCGGTGCGGAAACCGCATTTCTTAGCGGGGGCCACGTCCCGGGGCAAGCTCGACCCGACGTGCAACACCTCCGCGGGCCGGATTCCCTTCCCCCCCAGGGCTTCGGACGCCGCCCGGAACAGAGCGTCGGCCGGCTTCCGGGCCTTCCGCTCGGCCGAGAGGAACCTCATGGCCGGCGGGAGCGTCTCGTCCAGGTCGAAGTCGGCGTCCTGCTTGCGGAGGCAGCGGCGGAGTTGGCCGGGGGTGAAGCACTGGCCGTCGGCGAGGAGTCCCTGCACGACCCTCTGGCGGTCGAACCCGGCGAGCGTGTCGGCCGCCCCGGCGTAGGCCCCGGCCCCCTGGATGCTGGCGTGGTAGAAGTAGGCCACCTTCTTCACGTACTCGTCGAGCGAGCCGTAGGTGGTGGCGTCGAACTGGTACTCCTTCTGCATCAACTTTTTGACAATATCGTCCCACACCAGTTCGGCCCGCACCTCGCCCCCGCCGGTCAGCCGCAGGCGGGAGACGGCCTGGTTGAAAAGCTCCTTCATGTACGCCGACGGGGCCCCGGGCTTGCGGCTCATCGAGTTCCACATCTTGAACTCTTTGATGACCTTCTCGAACGCCGCGTCGGTCACGAAGTCCATCGGGTGTTCGAACAGCAACTCCCCGTTCGGGACGGCAACGAGGGTGCCGTACACGGTCCAGAGGACCGCCTTGACCTTGAACGGGCTGACGGACGGTCGGGCCTTGACGCCCTCGACCTTAGGGGCGGCCGGCCACGGCAGGTCGGTCCGCCCGTCTAGCCCGTCGATGTACTGTTCAAGACTAAGCGGCATGATGCCGGGTCCGGGGCGGCGGGTGAGAACGGAGCGCGTGCGTGTCCGTACAGTATCAGCGGTGGCGATCGGATGCAAGTTGCGGCGGCCGGCCATGGGGGACGGCGGGCATGGACGCGGTTCACGTCGTCGGCGCCGGCGGCATCGGGTGCGCAGTCGGCTACGCCCTCCGGGCGGCCGGTGTGCCGGTGGTGTTCGTGGACGCCAACCCCCGCAAGGTGGAAGCCGGCCGGCGGGACGGGGTGACGGTCGAGGGCCGGCCGTCGTTCTCGGCCGAGTTCGTGCCGTTCGCGGAGTGGGAGCCACCGGCTGAGGCGACGGTCCTCCTCTGCACCAAGTGTTACGACAACGCCGAGGTACTCTCGAAGCTCCCGCTCGGCATTGCACTGATCCCGATCCAAAACGGCTTCGACTCGCGGTTGCACGAGTACGGCCACCACGACGAAGGCATCGCGTCGTTCGTGTCCGAATGCGACCGGGACCGCCCGCACACGCGGATCACCCGGCCGGGGGAGTTGCATTTCGGCTGGAGAGCGAATCAACGTCCGTCACAGCCCGAATCCCGCACTGAACCCACGTTGCGTGTCCTCGCGGAGACCGACCTGTTCGCCGTCCACGCGGTCGGGGACATCGAGCCGTTCAAGTACGCCAAGCTGATGTACAACGCGGCCATTTCGCCAATTGCGGCCGCCGCCGGAATCGACAACGGTCAGCTTCTCTCGATTCCCACTGCCAGGGGTTTGTTCTTCGCGCTCATCGAGGAGAACCACCGCATCCTCTCGACCGCCGGGGTGCCGCTCGGCAAGGTCGGCCCCTTCCGGCCTGCGACCGTGGCGTGGATTCTGCGGCGGAAATGGCTCGCGGGGCTGATGGCGAAGGGATTTGAGCCGTCGCTGCGGGGCACTTACTGCTCGATGGCCGGCGACATCGAGCGCGGCCGCACCGAGATAGACAACTACAACGGGCATCTCATCCGCCTGGCGGACGCCCACGGCATTCCCCACCCGCTCAATCGCGCGGTGTACGACTTGGTGACCCGGATGACGCGGGAGCGGATCGCCCCACACGTCGGGGTGCTGGAGGGATTATCGGCCGATCAACCCGTGATGTCCGAGACGAAGGCTTGAACAACTTGGGAGTAACGCTCGCCGGCCGCCGTGACCGCGAATCGCCGGCGGCTCTCGTCCACGACTTCGATCACGATGCGGAGGTGTTCCACCGGCAGCGTGGTGTTCACGCGGTCGGCCCACTCGACCACGCACACGCCGTCGCCGCGGAAGTATTCGTCGGCCCCGAGGTCGGCGAACTCGCGGGGGCCACTCAAGCGGTAGGCGTCGAAGTGGTACACCGGCACCCGGCCGGGGTACTCCTGAATCAGCACGAACGTCGGACTCGTCACGGCCGCAGGGTTACGGACGCCTAGCCCCTCGGCGACCGCCCGGGTGAGGTGTGTCTTCCCCGCCCCGAGCGGCCCCACGAGCGCGACGACCGCCCCCGGGAAGAGGGCCGTTCCGAGCCGCCGGCCGAACGCTTCCGTCGCGGCCAGGTCGGCGATGTCGAAGGTGTGCGTCATGGCCGGCGGGCGAGTTAGCTCGCCTTCACCTTGTTCAGCTTGGCCGTCTTGTGCCGCAAGTAGGCGTGCATGAACGGGTCGATCTCGCCGTTGAGTACGTCCATGATCGCCGGAATCTTCACGTCGATCCCGTCCCGCTCGTCCCGTACCAGGGTGTACGGTTGCATGACGTAGCTGCGTATCTGGCTGCCGAAGGCGATTTCGCCCTTCGAGTCGTAGCGGTTGGCGATGTCGCCGAGCCGCTTCCGCTCCTCCACGGCGTAGAGCCGGGCCTTCAACAACGCCAGAGCGTTGTTGTAGTTCTTCGGCTGGCTTCGCTCCGTCCGGCTCTCGGCCCGGATGCCCGACTTGTGGATCAGCCGCACGCCGCTCTGCGTCTTGTTCTGGTGTTGCCCGCCGGGGCCGCCGGAGCAGAACGTCTGCATTTCTAGCTCTTTCTCGTTTACCTCGATGGTGATCGTGTCGTCCAGCTCGGGCACCACGTCCACGGCCGCGAACGACGTTTGCCGGGTGTCGCCGGAGCCGAACGGGCTGATGCGGACGAGCCGGTGGACGCCGATCTCGCTCTGCATGTAGCCGTAGGCGTAAGGCCCGGCGATGCGGAACGTCACGCTCTGGACGCCGGCCTCCAGGTTCGGTTCGAGGTCCTGCTCCTCGACGGTGAAGCCGCGTTCGGTCGCCCACCGGGTGTACATGCGGTACAGCGTCTGGGCGAAGTCGCAGGCGTCGGTCCCGCCGGCCCCCGGCTTGATCGACACGATGGCGTTCGCCGCGTCCTGCTTGCCGCTCATCATCGCCTGCAGTTCGAACGCCTCGAACCGCGTCTCGGCGTCGGCCAGGGCCGGCTCCATTTCGGCCTCGAAGCTCGCGTCCTCCTCGGCCAGTTCGCCCATCGTCTGGAGGTCGTCGGCCGCCCGCTTCAGCTCCTCGTAGGGCTTCAGCAGGACGTTGTGCATCTTCAGTTGCTGGATGACGCCGCGGGCCTTCTCGGGGTTATCCCAGAAGCCCTGTTCGGCCTGTTTCGCTTCGAGCCCGTCCCGCGCCGCGGTCTTGCCCCGGACATCAAAGGGAGTCTCGTAGCTGCGTCAGGCGGGCGCACAGTTCGTCGGTGCGGCGGCGGAGGTCGGCGTTCATCGGTCATCTCCGGGTTGGGGGCGGCGGACACCGCTCGGTCGGTTAGACGCTAACATACCGGAAACGGGTTCGGCCCCCCAGCCGGACCCGCCCCTTCCCCGAGGATACCTGTCATCATGGGCACGCTCACGGGCAAAGTCGCGGTCGTCACCGGCGGCGGGTCGGGCGTCGGGAAGGCCGTCGCGGCCCTGTTCGTCGCCCAGGGGGCGAAAGTGGTGATCGCCGGGCGGGACGCGGCCAAGCTCACGGCGGCGGCCGCCGAATGCGGGCCGGACGTGCTGGCGGTGCCGACCGACGTGACGAGCGCCGCCGCCTGCGACGCCCTCATCCGCACGGCCACGCAGCATTTCGGCCGGGTGGACGTCCTGGTGAACAACGCCGGCATGAACCTGAAGGCCCGCACGATCCGCGAACTCACCCCTGAGACGTGGGACGCCATGATCCGCACCAACCTCGACGGGGCGTTCTACTGCACGAAGGCCGTTCTTTCGCAAATGCTCGACCGCAAGGACGGGGTGATCGTGAACCTGGTGTCGGTGGCCGGGAAGCGGGCCAACCCGCTCGGCGGGGCGGCCTACGTGGCGGCGAAGTTCGGCATGGGCGGGCTGGGGATGGTGCTGTCGAACGAGGAAAAGGACAGCGGCGTGCGGGTGAGCAACGTCTACCCGGGGGAGATCGACACGCCCATCCTCGCGAACCGCCCGAAGCCGGTGAGCGACGAGCAGCGGGCCGTCATCCTCAAGCCGGAGGACGTGGCCGCCGCCATCCTGTTCGTGGCCACTCTCCCGCCGCACGTCTCGGTGCCTGAACTGGTCATCAAGCCCACTGTCCACGCCTACTGGTAACGGAGCGCCCCCGGATTCTCCCGCTTTTAAACGGTGTGGTTCGTCCGATCCCGTGGCGCGGTCACGCTTTACTCGTTACCGCCCCCGGCCCCCCCGGTAAAGCGGGAGCGCGCCGAAATCCGCCCCACTTTCCGGCTCCGAGTTTGACTCCGCCTAAACGACAAAGCCCCGGGACGGCCGTTCCGGGGCTTTCTTCCCGTGTCTTAATCCGCCCGTCAGTCGGCCGCGTCGATCACGATGGCCGAGACGTTGTCGCGCGAGCCCTGGTCGAGGGCGAGTTGGCCGAGCGCCTCGGAACAGGCCTGCATGTCGTCCTGGGCGTCGATGAACGACAGGAGTTGCTCGTCGGGCACCACGCCGGTCAGGCCGTCGGTGCAGAGGAGGAAGCGGTCGCCGCTCTGGAGCGGGACGACCGTCACGTCCGGGCCCTCGCCCACTTCCTTGCTGCCGAGGTACTTCCAGAGGACGTTCTTGAAGCGGTGCTCCTTGGCCTCGGCGGCCGAGATCGTCTTGGCTTCGACGAGTGCCTGGGCCAGCGAGTGGTCCACGGTCAGTTGTTGGATTTTGTTCTTGCGGAGGAGGTAGCAGCGGCTATCGCCCACTCCGGCGACGTACATCTCGACGTTCTTCCGCCACACGGCCATGACGACCGTGGTACCCATGTTCTTCATGTCCTTGTCGAGGGCCCCCATCGCCATGATCTCCTCGTTGGCCTGGACGATGGCCCGCTTGATGGCGGTCTTCACGCCCTCGCCGTTGAGGTTGGCGGTCAGGTTCTTGCGGAGTTCGCGGGGGATGATCTCGATGGCCCGCTTGCTGGCGATCTCGCCGGCCGCCTGCCCGCCCATGCCGTCGGCCACGATGGCCACCGTGAGGTCGGGGAACTGCTTGACCTCGATCGAGTCCTCGTTGTTCTCGCGGTAGTTGCCCAGCAGGCTGCACTTGCCGATGTTGAGCGCGAACGCCATGACGCCGTCCCCCTTAACTCCGACGCCGCGTGGCCCCGAGGCGAATCACACTCGACTGGCGTTCCGTCGTGGTCGAGTCGCTTCGCGTCATGCAACGGCCGGGCCGGCCGCCGACGCGACGTAATTGGTTTCAACTTACAACGATAGCAAACCCCACGCAACAGCCGCCGGCCGAATCGCACAAAAGCGGCCAGCCGGTTGTGCGGGTGCCGCCGGTGGCCCGCGTTGGGGCGGCGGTGACACCCCGTCTTCCCGCCGCCTCTGAAAGTGGCTACAGTCCGCCGACGCGGACCTTGCACGCCACGGAGGGCGGGGGAATGACGGCCGGGCGGACCGAACGGGTAGTGCTGGTCCACGACTGGCTCACCGGCATGCGCGGCGGCGAGAAGTGCCTCGAACCGCTCGCCCGCCGCTGGCCCGCCGCCGAGCTCCTCACCCTCTTGCACAGGCGCGGCAGCGTGTCGCCGGCCATCGAAGCCCTCCGCCCCCGGGCCAGCCCCCTGAACCGCCTGCCGGGGGTCGGCCGGTACTACCGCTACCTCCTCCCGCTGATGCCGTTCGCGGCCGGCTGGAAGGTCCGCGACGCCGATCTGGTCGTAAGCTTGAGCCACTGCGTCGCCAAGTCGGTCCGCCCGCCGGAAGGGGTGCCGCACGTCTGCTACTGCTTCACCCCGATGCGGTACGCCTGGCACATGCGGGAGTCGTACTTCGGCCGCCGCGGGCTGAAGGCGAAGGCCATCGACACGCTCCTGGGCGCGATCCGCGAGTGGGACCGCCGCACGGCCGACCGCGTCACCCACTTCGTGGCGATTAGCCGGACGATCCGCGACCGCATCCGCGAGTGCTACGGCCGCGACAGCGTGGTCATCGCCCCGCCGGTCGATACCGAGTTTTACACGCCCGCGCCGACGCCCGCGCCGCGGGACGACTTCTACCTCGTGGTGTCGGCCCTCGCCCCGTACAAGCGGTTCGATCTGGCCCTCGCGGCCTGCGCCAAGCTCGGGCGGAAACTCGTGGTGATCGGCTCCGGCCAGCAGGCGGCGAAGCTGGCGGCCGCCGCCGGGCCGGGGGCGCGGTTCCTCGGCTGGCAGCCGGACGAGGTGATCCGCGACCACTACCGCCGCTGCCGGGCCGTGCTGTTTCCCGCGGAAGAAGATTTCGGCATCGTCCCGGTGGAGGCCCAGGCGTGCGGCGCCCCGGTCATTGCCTACGGCCGCGGCGGGGCCACCGAGACCGTGACGCCGGGCGAAACCGGGTTGTTCTTCGAGTCCCAGACGGCGGACTCGCTGGCTGACGCCATCCATCGGTTCGAGAGCTCGACGTTCGACCCGGCCGCGTGTCGGCGGAACGCGGAGCGGTTTTCCCGGCCGCGGTACGAGGCGGAGTTGTTCGGCTACGTCGGGCAGGTGATGGGTGGCGGTTAGCGGCGTAACATGACCCCATGGCCGCACGATCCCGCGCCCGCGAAGTGGCGCT
>JANPKP010000731.1:0-5192 GCA_031426095.1 Gemmataceae bacterium | reverse complement strand
AAGACGGTGCGGTCGTCGGAGGCGTTCGTCAAGCTGGCCATGATCCACCTGATGCTCAACCGATTGGAACCGAAAGGCCTGGATGCCGAGTTTCACTATCGGGTGGCGGCATAACACCCCTTATGGGACAGTCTTTTAGCGGCCGACCTCGACGAGCGAGGTCGTGTCGTTGCGGGTGTCCGACTCGACCCGCCCGTCCCGCAGGCGGACGACCCGGCGGGCCCACTCGGCGATGTCGTTCTCGTGCGTCACCATGATGATCGTCTTGCCGGCCCGGTTGAGCTGCCGGAGCATCTGCATGATCTCGACGCTCGTCTTCGAGTCGAGGTTGCCCGTCGGCTCGTCGCCGAGGACGACGTGCGGGTCGTTCACCAGGCTGCGGGCGATGGCCACCCGCTGCTGCTGGCCGCCGGAGAGTTGCAGCGGCCGGTGGTCGAGCCGCTCGGCGAGGCCGACCATCTCGGCCAGGGCGACGCACCGGGCCTTCGTGTCGGCGTTGAGCTTGATGCCTTGATACAGGAGCGGCAGCTCGATGTTCTCCACCACCGTGTACTGCGGGAGCAGATTGTACGACTGGAAGATGAACCCGAGGTACGTGCTGCGGACCTCCGAGAGCTGGTCGTCGCTCATCGCCGACACGTCCACGTCGCCCAGGTGGTAGCGGCCGCTGGTCGGCCGGTCGAGGCAGCCGAGGACGTTGAGGAGGGTGGATTTGCCCGACCCGGACGGCCCCATGAGGGCGACGAAGTCGCCCTCGTCGAACCGGAGGTTGAGCCCCCGGAGGACGTTCACCGTGACCGACCCCATGTAGTAGTTCTTGACCAGGTTCTCGACGCGGACGATGGCGGGCATGGTGCAGACTCAGGGGAATGACAAGGTGACAAGGTGAGGGGGTGACAGGGTGACGAAGGACAAGGTCTTGTCACCCTGTCACCCCCCCACCTTGTCACCTTGTCATCCGGGCAGCGGCCCCCCGCCCGCCGGCGGCCCGCCCGCGCCCGGCGGCCGCTTGCCGCGGCCCTTCTTGCCGGCCTTCGACGGGTCGCCGCCCTTCTCGCCGTCGGGCGAACCGCCCTTGGCGGCCTCGGCCGCGGCGTCCCGGGTCTTCGACTTGTCGCCGGCCAGCACCTTCGGGTTGAGGACCACCTCGTCCCCCTCGGTCAGGCCCTCGGCGACCTCCACCATCTTCTCGTTCGCCAGCCCGAGCTTGACGTCCCGCTCCTCGTACCCGCCGTCCGCGGTCCTCACCCACAGCTTGCGAGCGGCCCCCATCTCGGCCCCGCCGACGACCGCCTGGAGGGGGACGGCCAGCACCTGCTCGCGGGCCGCGTCCACCTTGATCGTCACCTCGGCCGTCATGTCCGGCTTCAGCCCCTCGATGTCGTCGTCGATCCGCACCAGGGTCGAGTACACCTTCACGTCGCTGGCCATCATGTCGGCCTGGCTGGCGATGGCGGCCACCGTGCGGACGTGGGCCGACAGGACGCGGTCGGGCATGGCGTCGACCCGCACCGTCGCCCCCTGGCCGGGGCGGTCGAGGGTGAAGGCCATGTGCCGGTACCTCTCGCCGAGGGCCTCCTGGTACGGGTCGCTCTGGCTCACCAGGGCGGTGAGCGGGTCGGGGTTGACGGCGAAGGCGGCCCGGACGGCCTCGAAGAACCCGGTCGGCCGCCGCACGTCGCCGCGGATCCGGGCCACCATCGCCTCGTGGACCTTGGTGTTCACCTGCATCCGCTTCAGGTCCGGGATGCGGATCATCTTCTGCCCTTCCTTCACCTGGGCCCCCTGCTCGATCAGGGCCGAGGCGTTGCTGCTGAAGCGGTTCGACTCCTGCTTGAAGTAGACCACCATGCCCTCCTGCGGGGCGTGGATGCGGCACTCCTTGATCTGGTCCTCGAAGTCCTTGAGCTTCTCCTGCTCCTGGTTGAGGACGGACGTCTTGCTCCGGCGGTCGCTGTCGGCCTGGGCCACCTTCGTGAGGGCCTCGAGCTTCCGCTGGTCGAGCAACTTCTGGGCGTTGTCCACGGCGCTGCGGAGGGTGTCGAGGAGGTTCTGGCGGTCGTGGTCGAGGAGCAGCGTGCGGACGGCCTGGAGGCTCCGGAGGTTCTCCATGTTGCTCTCCAGCTTGCTCCGCTCGGCCTGGGCCTGGGCCGGGCTCATGTACTTCATCTTCACCATCCGGTCGGCCCACGCGCTCCGCTCGCGGCTCTGCTCGACGTCGCTCTCGGCCAGCCGCACCTTCCCGGTCGCGTCGTCCACCTGCCGCTTGTAGTCGCCCCCCTCGGTGAGCGCCCCGGCCACCCCGACGACGCCCGCCGCGGCCGTCCGGGCCGGGTCGAACCCGAGGCCGATGAACTTGTTCAGGGCGTTGACGGCGATCCGCAGGACGCTCTCCTGGTCGTTCACCAGCCGCTCGCACTCCTGGGTCGTGATCTTCAACTGGTTGTCGGCCGTCTCCTTCGCCGTCTCGGCCACGTCGACCTTGATCTTCTGGTCCCGCCGCTTGTCCTGGAGGTCGGAGTCGTCGAGCAGCATCACGAGCTGGTCCTTCTTGACCAGGGTGCCGTCGTCGATGACCCAGTTGATGCTGGTGGCGTACCCCTTGGCCCCGGCCCGGACCTTGCAGACGATGTCCTTGTTGTCGACCGACTCCAGGGTGCCCTTCTCCGTCACGGTGACGGCCAGGTCTTCCTTCTTCACCTTGTGGAGGAGGACGTCGGCCCGGGCGGCCGGCGGGCGGAGGGCGAAGAAGCCGGCCGCCAGCCCGCCGCCGACGAGGGCGACGAGGGCCGGGACGGCGAGCCACGGGAGCCGCCGGCGGCCGGCCGCCGGGGCGTGGGAGGGGAGCGACTTGGGGGTGCCGCTAGCGCCCGCCGCCAGGGCCGGGGGCAGGCCGGGGGGCGGGGAGCCGTTCGCCCCGGGCGGGTGGTCCGCCACCGGCGTCAGGCCGTGGTGGGCCAATGGGGTCGGGCCGGGGGCCGGGTCGGTCGTCGGGGCCGTCGGGTGGGGAGAAGTCATCGAGCCATAACCCCCGGGCGTCGAGCGGCAGCTGTTCCAGGTCGAGGTAGAACTGCATCCGCGAGACGAGGTAGTTGACGTAGATGGTGTACAGGTTGTTCTGCGCGGTCAACAACTGGCTCTGGGCGGTCAGCACCTGCTGGGTCAGGGCGGCCGCACTCCCGGCGTCGGTCTGGGCCCCCGGGGCCGGCGGGGACAGGAGGATCGCCTGGGCGTTGTCCACCTGCGAGTACCCGAGGTCGATCAGCCGCTGCTGGATTCTATACTGCCCGGCGATCGTCCGCAGCTCCCGCAGGTCGGCCCGCACGTCGTTGGCGATGTTGTCCTCGAACGCCATCAGGTTCCGCCGCGACCGCTGGTAGTTGATCAGGGCGACCCGGTAGTTGTTCCGCTCGACCCGGCGGACCAGGGGCAGGGCGGCGTTGATCGTCAGGGCGTTCGTCGTCCGGCTGTTGCCGAAGTTGGCGGCGTCGGTGGTCCCGGGGGGGGTGCTGGCACTTAAATCATACTGGACGTTGACGACCCCTTGCAAGGCATTCGCCTGGACCGCGATCTGCCGCCACGAGTCGACCACCTGCCCCCGGGCGTTCATCAGGTCCAACCGGTTCACCAGGGCGGCCTGAATCCCGGCCGTGTACGCCTCGTCGAGCGGGGCGGCGAGCAGGTCCTGCCCGCACACGCTGATCGGCGGGAGGGCCGGCCACTGGTTCCGCACGGCCGACAGGCGGTCGTTCTGGGCCTCCAGGATCAACTGGTAGAAGGCGTTGAACACGTCCCGGAAGGCGGCCGCCTGCTGGGCCGCCCGCCCGGCCGGGGTGGCGTTCGCCCACGGCCGGGCCTCGTACTTCCGGACCGCCTGCTCGAACTGCCCGAGGTCGATGTCGGCCCCGAGGGCCTGGAGCCGGGCCGTGCCGGCGGCCGGCTCGGGCTCGCCCCTCACCTGCCGGTCGGCCTTGCGGTCGAGGAGCGTCCGCCGCTCCTCGAACAGGCCGGCCAGCCGGGCGGTCAACTGGTCGTCGGTCAGCCGCTGCCAGCCGTCCCACCGCCCGCCGATGTCGGCGGCGAACCTCGTCCCGTTCACGAGGCGCGAGCGGGTGAGCAGGTCGCGCCATTTGGGGCGGAATCGGTCGATCGGCTCGTCCGGGTCGTAGCGGCGGGCGTCGGCCTCCAGCTCCCGGACCTGGGCGTAGGCCGCCTCGAACCGGGCGAGCTGCTGCCGCACGGGCTTGAGTGGCGTGTCGTCGAGTTCCACCTTAACCGTCAGCGGCAGCCCGAGCTGGAGCTTGAAGTTGTCGAGCGTGTCGAGGAACCCGCGGACCCCGCTGCCGGTCCCCCCGCCGCCCCCGGCCGTGGTGCTGTTCGACGACCCGAGCAACTGCGTCTGGCTGCCGAGCAACTGCTGCTCGACCTGCCCGACCTGGAGGTCCGACTGCTGGCCCCCCTCGCGGAAAGCCTGGTAGAGCCGGAGCAGGTCGCCGAGCGAGTTCAGGTTCTTCCGCTGGTTGGCGATGATCGCCTGTTGCAGCAGCAGCGGCATGTAGCCGGCCGACGGCGAGGTCAGGTTGCTCCCCACCCCGCGGCCGAGGTTGGCGGACAGCCCCTGGAGGCCGTAGGGGTTGTTCGTGTACCCGCCGCCGGCCGCGATGGCGACGTAGAACACCTTGCGGAACCGGGCGTAGGACCGCATCGCGTAGAGCAAATTCCGCTCGGCCTGCGTGAGGGGTTCGAGCGTGACCGCGTACCCGCCGCCCCGCAGCAGCGGCTGGAAGGCCGTGAGCGACAGGTTCGACACGGCCACCCGCGGCGTCCGCTCGGACAGGTCGACGACGATCTGGTTGGCGTACCGCACGAGCAGGTTGCCGCCGGTCGGGAAGAGCCGCGAGAAGCCGGCCGTGGTGTTCGCCTGCCAGAACTGGCCGGGGCCGCCGGGCACCTCGCTCCCGAGCGTGCGGCGGACGGCCGTCTCGGTCAGGAACGCCTGGGCCGCGAACGCGAACCGCTGGAGCGTGACCGGGAGGGCAGCGAGGTAGAGGTCTTCCCGCCGGTCCTGGAAGTCGCGGCTGTTGAACACCCCGAGTTCGACCGACTGGTCGAGCCTGAGGCGATACCCGCCCGGCTCCCCGGTGAGCGCCGCCAGCACGCCTGCGACCCCGCCGGCCGCGGCCGGGTCGCCG
>JANPKP010000730.1:0-11145 GCA_031426095.1 Gemmataceae bacterium | reverse complement strand
CCCCCCCCCCCCCCCCGCGGCGGGCCCCCCCTGCCGCGGGTGGGGGTTTGGCCCCCCCACGACCCCTAAACCGGGGGAAGTCAAGCGAATCGGGCCTGAATGCGGGGACGCTCCCGCGTTACCGGTAAATGTGGGAGCGGTCGGCGGATGTTACTCGCGGGCAAATGGATCGGATGCGTGCGACACGCGAAATGCGGTAAAAACTGGTAACGACATGGACCTGTTCGGAACGACGCGGAGCCGGGTGGCCCGCGACCACGCCCTGATCTGCCCGGACAACCACGTCCGGTCGCCGCTCCCGGGGTGGGCGAAGACGGCGTGCGTCATCCTCATCGCACCCCCGATGGGGGCCAGGTTCACGCACTACCTCGCAGTCATGGAGCCGGGGGCGACCGCCGCACCGCCGCCGGCCGGGGTCGAGCGCGTCGTATACGTCCTCGACGGGGCCGTGACCGTGACGCCGCCCGGCCAGCCCTCCACGACGCTGGGGGCGGGCGGGTTCGCGTTCCTCCCCGCGGGGTCCAAGCACACGATCGACGCACCGGCCGCCGCCCGTCTCAACGTCTTCGACAAGCGCTTCACCCCACGGCTCGAAGTGCCCGCCACAAAGCCAATCATCGGCCACGAGCGGGACGTGGAAGGCGTGCCGTTCATGGGCGACCCGGACGCCCGCCTGCAAGTGCTGCTGCCCGACGAGCCGGCCTACGACCTGGCCGTGAACGTCTTCCGCTTTCACCCGGGGGCCGCCCTGCCGCTGGTCGAAATCCACGTCATGGAACACGGCCTGTTGATGCTCGAAGGCCAGGGCGTCTACCGCCTCGGCGACGACTGGTACCCCGTGAAAGCCGGCGACGTGATCTGGATGCGGTCGTTCTGCCCGCAGTGGTTCGTGGCGATGGGCAAGGGGCCGGCCGCGTACCTGTACTACAAGGACGTGAACCGCGACCCCCTCGGGGCCGACGCATGACCGCCCCGACCGTGACCGTCGACATCGACCGGCTCTCCGCCGAGCTGGACGAGCTGGCCGCCTTCAGCAGCGACCCGGCCCCGCCGCCGGCCGTCACCCGCGTGCTCTACACCGAGCCGGACCTGAAGGCCCGTGCCTTCCTCAAACGGCTCTGCGCCGCCGCGGGGTTGAAGGTGCGGGAAGACCCCATCGGCAACCTGTTCGCCCGCTGGGAGGGCACCGAGCCGCACCGGCCGGCGGTCGGCACGGGGTCGCACACCGACGCCATCCCGCACGCCGGGCTGTACGACGGCACCGTCGGCGTCCTCGGCGGCCTCGAAGCGATCCGGGCCTTGCAGGCGGCCGGCTTCAAGCCGAAGCGCTCCGTCGAAGTGGTGATGTTCACGAGCGAGGAGCCGACCCGCTTCGGCATCGGCTGCGTCGGTAGTCGGGCCATGAGCGGGGCCCTCTCCCCCGACAAGCTCGCCGACCTCAAGGACGCCGACGGCCACCGCCTCGACGACGTGCGCCGCGAGGCCGGCTTCCGCGGCGAGTTGACGGGCGTGCGGCTGCCAAAGGACCACTACGCGGCGTTCGTTGAATTGCACATTGAGCAAGGCCCGCTACTGGAGCGGGAGAACCTGCCCATCGGCGTCGTCACGGCCATCGCGGCCCCGGCATCGCTCACCGTGGAACTGACCGGCGAGGGCGGGCACGCGGGGGCGGTGCTGATGCCCGTCCGCAAGGACGCGCTCTGTGCCGCGGCCGAGATCATCCTCGCCGTGGAAGCGGCCGCGAGGGCCGGCGGCAGCCCGGACGCGGTGGCGACCACGGGCGTCTGCCGCGTCCACCCCGGGGCGATCAACAGCGTGCCGAGCCGGGTGACGCTGATGATCGACATCCGCGACGTGAAGCTGGACCCACGCGACCGGGCCGTGAAGGCGGTACGAGCCGCCATCGAAGATGTGTGCGCCCGCCGCGGCATGGCGGCGGCCGTGACGATGCTGAACGCCGACCCCCCCGCCGCGATGGCCCCGGCGGTCGTGGCGGCCGCCTCGAACGCCTGCGGTGCGCTCGGGCTGTCCTTCAAAACGATGGTGAGCCGGGCGTACCACGACTCGCTGTTCATGGCCCACGCCTTCCCGGCGGGCATGGTGTTCATCCCCTGCCGCGGCGGCGTCAGCCACCGGCCGGACGAATACTCGTCCCCCGACGCCATCCGCAAGGGCGTCGAAGTGCTGGCCCTGACGCTGGCTGAACTGGCCGGCGGGTGAGCCGCGACGCTTACCCCTCGATCGAGTGGATGGCTCGCTGGAGTTGCTCACGCACCTCGGCGGTGCAGCGATCCACCGGCGTGGCCCAGTCATAAACTCGCCGCTCCGCTTCACGCAGAGCCGGCAAGGCGGCCTCGGCAAGGTGCCCGAGCTTACCGAGCGCCCGCGCGATGGTACAGATCGCGTCGAAGATTCCCGGGTCAGACACCGCCCGACTCATGAGCCCGACGAAGAATGTGACGTTGTCCCACCACCCCACCTCGACGACATACTCCGCGTAGTGGGAGACCACGACGTGCGGCGGCGAACCGTTGAGCAGCCTCAAAGCCGTCTGTTCGACCGTATCGACCCACAGTTGCAGTCGAGCGATGTCGGGGACCGTGATGAGCCCGTTGCGTTGGAGCATCCCGGACGGGTTCAACCCCCACATGCGGGCGTACCAGCACAACGACCAGATCGTGCTTACCAAGTCGCGATCCACCTGCGGCTCCCGATGAACACGCTCGCCAGCCGTGAGGAGCGCTTCCATGACCAAGTGGAAGTTTTTCTCACGGAGGCCGCGATACGGCCGGAGGCTGACGACGAAGCCATCGTCGAGAACCCATTCTTTGCGGGCATCGTCAAGAACTCCCAAGTGGAGTTGAAGCTGGTACTTGGCCTGTTCGTAATCCACCGCAGCACCCCTTGCCCCTTCCCCGACTCGGGTCTTCTCAGCCGGACGTGGATTACGCCACACGCCGCCGTTGACGATGATGGGCCCCGAAGACTCGGCACCACCCTACGAAAGTCACTCCCGCCGCAGCGTTCCCGAGATCAGCCCGAACGGCTCGTCGGTGGCCACGAACACGGCGTTCGGGTTGTCGCGGCCGAGGGGCTGAAGGTTCATGAGGATGCGGTGCCGGTTCGGCATCGTCAGCGTGACCTCGGCCACCGCCGGCACCTTCGCCAAGGCCGCCTCGCCCATCGCGTAAAGGGTGTGCTGCACGCCCAGGCTCTTGTGCCCGGCGAACGACTCCAGCAGGGCCGTGCGGACGGCCGCGTGGGTGGCGTCCCAGTCGGCGGGGCCGGCGGTCGTCCAGGTGGCCGTCAGGCTCGTCGCCAGGATGCGGTCCTCGGCGTCGGGGAGGGTGCGGTACTCGTCGCGGTGAAAGTCCTTCCACGCCGAGTCGGTCGTCTTCAGCACCAACAGGTCGGTGAGGCCGGACACCACCGCTTCGCCCGTCCGCGTAGCGGTCACGACGCACGTCCGCTTCTCCGCCCCCGCCCCGACGAAGGCGTGCGGGTGGGAGGTGCCGCCGACCTCGATCCGCGTCCAGCCGTCGACCGTGATCGTGAGCGTGGCCTTCGACACCTGCGGGTACGTGAGGAAGTGCCGGCCGAGGGCGAGGGCGAACGCCTCCGGGCTGGTGAGGGCGTGGTCCCGGGCGAGGGCGTAGACGACGTTCTTCGTCGTGTCGGTGGCCACCACGTTGCGGTTGTCGCCGGCCGTGTACGCGGGGGTGAAGTCGCCTTCGAGTTGCACGTCCACCGACCACTCGAACAGGTCGTGGCGGTCGGCGTGCCGCTCCACCTTCGTGAGCCGAACCCGCGACTTCCCGTAAGCGTTGTGCGTGAGTACAACAGCCATCCGCCACCCCTCCGCGACTCGAAATTCCCGGGAACCCGTGCCATGATCTTAGCCGACGGCGGCCGCTGGCACCACGAATGGGCGCTGCGCGGGAACGCCGTCGTCACCCTCGACGGTGTCCGCCCGGCGGCCGTCCTCGTCCGCGGCGAGACGATCGCGGCCGTGGTCGGCTTCGGCGACGTGCCGGCCGGCGTGCCGGTCGTGGACGCGGGCGACAAGCTGGTGCTGCCGGGGCTAGTCGACACGCACGTCCACATCAACGAGCCGGGCCGCACGGAGTGGGAAGGCTTCGCCACCGCCACCAGGGCCGCGGCCGCCGGCGGGGTGACGACGCTCATCGACATGCCGCTCAACAGCAGCCCGGTGACGACGACCGTGGCCGCGTTGAACGCCAAGCGGGAGGCGGCCGCCGGCAAGCTGTGGGTGGACGTCGGCTTCCACGGCGGCGTCGTGCCCGGGAACGCGGCCCACGTCGCCCCGCTCATCGACGCCGGGGTGTGCGCCTTCAAGGCGTTCCTCTGCCACTCGGGCATCGACGAGTTCCCGAACGCGACGGAAGCCGACCTGCGGGCCGTGATGCCGACGCTCGCCGCCGCCGGCCTACCGCTGTTCGCCCACGCCGAACTCGTCGCCCAGCTCCCGCCGGGCGTCGAGGAAGCGTTCGCGGCCAACCCCCGGAGCTACGCCGCGTACCTCGCCACCCGCCCGCCGGAGTGGGAGGTGGAGGCCATTTCGCTCCTCATCCGGCTCTGCCGGGAGTACCGCTGTCACGTTCACGTCGTTCACTTGGCAGCGCCACGGCAAGCGTGGCCACTGATTGAAGCCGCGAAGGCGGATGGGCTACCGTTCACCGTCGAGACGTGCCCACACTACCTCAACTTCGCTGCCGAGGACGTGCCAGACGGCGACACGCGATTTAAGTGCGCCCCACCGCTGCGGCCGCGCTCGGAACGCCGCCTCCTTCACGAACTCGTTGCGCATATGCAGATCGACACGGTCGGCTCGGACCACTCGCCCGCCCCGCCGGGGATCAAGCACATTGCCGACGGCGACCTGCGGGCGGCGTGGGGCGGCATCGCGTCCTTGCAATTGCTGCTCTCCGCCAGTTGGACGGCGGTCCCGGGTGCGGGGTTGCCGGCCGCCCTCACGTCGCGGCCGGCCAATCTCGTGGGCCTGTCGCACCGCAAGGGGAGCATCGCCCCCGGGCTCGACGCCGACTTCGTGGTGTTCGACCCGGACGCCACGTTCACGGTCGACGCGGCCGAGTTGCAACACCGCCACAAGCCGACGCCCTACGACGGCCGCGAACTCCGCGGCGTGGTCGAGACGACCTTCCTCCGCGGCCGGCCGGTGTTCGACCGCGGCACCTTCCTCGGCGAGCCGTCCGGGCAGACGCTCGCCCGCCCCCGGCCCGCACGGTGAACCCGATGGCCGACGTTTCCGCCCTCAACGCCCTCCTGCCGGCCGACGCTCACGCCGCCCTGCTTCGCTGCTGCGGCTCGACCCGGTGGGCCGACGCCATGACCGCCCGCCGGCCGTTCGCCTCCACGGACGAGTTGTTGCGGACCGCCGACGAGATGTGGTTCACGCTCGACACGGCCGCGTGGCTCGAAGCGTTCGCCGCCCACCCGCGGATCGGCGACGTGGACACGCTCCGTAAGAAGTTCGCCACCACGGCCGCGTGGTGCGAGGGCGAGCAGGCCGGCGTGAGCGGGGCGGACGACGAAGTATTGCACAAGCTTTCGGCGGGGAATCGGGCTTACGAGGGGCGGTTCGGGCACATCTTCATCGTCTGCGCCACCGGCAAGACGGCGGCCGAGATGCTCGCCCTGCTCGAAAGCCGGCTGCCGAACGACCCCGACACCGAACTACGTGTGGCGGCCGGCGAACAAGCCAAGATCACGCGACTGCGGCTGGAGAAGCTATGAGCGCGAGCGGCATCAGCACCCACGTCCTCGACACCGCCCTGGGCAAGCCGGCGGCCGGCGTCCCGGTCGTGCTGGAGGCCGCCGAGGGGACAGGCTGGCGTGAACTGGCCCGCGGCACCACCGACGCCGACGGCCGGGTGGCCGCCCTCCTCCCCGGCGGCCCGCCGGCGGCCGGCGACTACCGCGTCCGCTTCGACACGGCGACCTACTTCGCGGCCCTCGGCCAGCCGGCGTTCTACCCCGAAGTGACGGTCCACGTCCGCTTCGCCGCCGCCGGCGGGAAGTACCACCTGCCGCTGCTCCTCAGCCCGTTCGGTTACGCGACATACAGGGGGAGTTAGGGCGGTACGAGGTTGGTGGACCAGCCCGACGCGTGAGCGAGGGGCGTGTGTGGCGGCCTCGCTCACGCGTCGGGTTTGTGGCGGTCCCGCCGGCCTCGCACGCGCGGCGGGCTGTCCGTCCGGCCCACCGACTTCGAAGCCGCCTTGAGGGCTTCTCTCGCTCCCGTGTCGGGTTGGTGTCTGGGAGGGGTAGTGTTTGTCCGCGAGGGCTTGTCGTGTACGGCGACCCCGTCGGTTACTTCCTCACCTGGGTGACGTACGGCACATGGCTGCCGGGGGATGCCCGTGGCTGGGTCGAGTACCGTCGCGGCTGGCGGCCCCCCGACCCGGTTCGCGAGCTGGAAGCCAAAGCCCGCATGACCGAAGACGCGTGCATCCTGACCACCGGGCTGCGGCGGGCGGTCGAGGTCCAGATCGCCGAAACCTGTGAGGTCCGCGGGTGGGCCCTCCGTGCGGTCAACTGCCGCACGAACCACGTCCACGTCGTCGTCTCGGCCGAGGTGAACCATCCCGACAAGATTCGCCGCGACCTCAAGGCGTGGGCCACGCGAGCGCTCAAGACCGGGTTCGCTACGGGTCGCGAGAACTGGTGGGCCGAACGCGGCAGCATCCGTTGGCTGAACACCGACGACGAGTTGTACGCCGCGGTCGTGTACGTGTTGGAAGGGCAAGACGGCCGCCGGCACCAGCCTGACGCGTCAGCGAGGCCGGCGGGATCGCCACAAACCCGACGCGTCAGCGAGGCCGCCGGCGAGTAGAGTGCCGCCTGGTAGCCCATCGCCGGCCCCCACACCACAAACCCGACGCGTCAGCGAGGCCGCCGTCAGCAAGGCCGCCACCCATGCCCCTCGCCGACGCGTCGGGCTGATCACACCGGTACGCCCCGAGCAGGTGGGAGCCTCGGGGCGGTGCCGACTGGCGTGTCGCCATGACCGAGACAATTTTCGAGTTTCGAGCCCGCACCGCCCGCTACCGACTTTGAACCGCAAGACAAAGCCGCCAAGATGCGGTAGGGTTCATTTGTTCACTATTCGCGGTGAATCGCCATGCCCTCCGTTGCCCCTACCACCCGCCCCCGCTCCGGCCGCGTCCCGGCCGCGCTGTGGGACCGGCTGGCGGTGGCCGCCGACCCGGCCGCGATGGCCGAGACCGCGGCTGTCGCTCTCCGCGTGCTGCGGCGTGCTATGCGGGGGCCGCGTGGGTCGCGGGCGGCGCTGACGGCCGCCCTCGCCGTCGTCCGCCTCGAAACCGGGCGGATGCGGCTCGGCCTCGGGTCGGCGTTCGCGTCCGGGGCCGACTTCTACCTCGACCCGCCCTTGTTCGCTCACAGCCTCGGCGCGGTTGCCGGCTCACGGGAAGTAGCACCCGCCGCGGCCCCTGAACTCGTTCGGGGGCACGGCCTACCGGGCGACCTGAACGCCCTCGTCCGGGTCCGACCCGTTCCGCCGCCGCCACACGTCGAGGACGGCGACCGTCACGGCCAGGACGGCCGGGCCGAGGACCATGCCGGCCGCCCCGAACACGGCCAGCCCGCCGAGGAAGGCGATCAGGGCCGGGACCGCGTGCAGCTTCATCCGGTCGCCGGCCATGCGGACGTAGAGCAGGCTGTCCACCACCACCCACGTCGTCACGCCCCAGGCGCAGACGGCCGCGGCCCCGCCGACATTGTCGTTCATCGCCAGGTAGGCGGCGGCCGGCACCCACACGAGCCAGGTGCCGAGCAGCGGGATGATGCTGATGACGAACATGACCACGGCCCACAGGGCCGGGGCCGGCACCCCGACCGCCCAGAACAGGAGGCCGCCGGTGACGGCGTCGATGAGGCTCGTGAGGACGGTGGCGTACAGGTTGGCGTGGACCGAGTCGGCGAACCCGGTGAAGACGCGGTCGGCCTCGGCCCGGGTGAGGGGCAGGTAGCCGCGCAATTCTTTGACGAGGGCCGCCCGGTCGCGGAGGAGGTGGAAGAGAATGAAGAGGGCGACGGCGAGCTGGACGACGCCCCCGAGCGACCCCTGGGCGATGCCGGCGGCGTTGCGGGCGAACGGCTCGGCCAGCTTCTCGACCTGCTGGCGGAGGTCGATGCGGGCGTGGTCGAGCCACTCCGCCGCCCGGGCCAGCGTCGGGCTCCGGGTCGCCCGGTCGCGGAGCGTTTCGACCGCCGGCTTGTCCCCCGTCTGTTGGGCCGCCTCCGCCACCTGTGCGGCCACCTGATACGTCACGAACACCGCCCCGCCCACGATGACGGCCGCGACGAGGGCCGTCGTGACCGCCGCGGCCAACCCCGCCCGGCCCGAGAGGCGGGCGAGCCACTGGTGGACCGGCCAGGCGATGATCGCCAGGGCCACCCCCCAGGTGATGGCCGGGAGGAACGGCACGGCCACGGCCACGCACAGGGCGAGGAGGGCGACCGTCAGCACGGCGAGGGCGACGGGCCGGAGGCGGTCGGTGCTTTCGGCCGGGGCTTCGCGGCGGTCGGGGTCGGGTGCTTCGGTCACGTCGGGCGTCCGTTCAAAAAAGAGGGCGTGGGGAGGTCGGTCCGGCTGGCACGTCGGCCGTCACTCGACATGCAATGGTACGAAGCGGAAGGCCCGCCCGTCGAACAGCCCCCTGTCGCTCAGCTTCAGGGCCGGGATCACGAGCAGGGCCATGAACGACAGCGTCATGAACGGGGCGGCGAGGGTCGAGCCGAGGGCGTGGGCGGCGAGCTGGAGGCGGGCGTACCCGGCGGCCACCGCGTCGCCGTCGCCGCTCATCAGGCCGGCGACTTCGAGTTCGAGCACGTCCGCCCGCCCGCCGTCGGCCACCGCCAGCCCGCCCTTCGCCTCCACCAGGGCGTTCACCGCCCGGCACAGGTCGGCATCCGTGGTGCCCACCGCCACGATGTTGTGCGAGTCGTGGGCGACGGTGGACGCCAGCGCCCCGGCCTTCAGACCGAAGCCGCGGACGAAGCCGACCGCCACGGGGGCGTCCGCGTATCGGTTCACCACCGCGATCTTCAGCACGTCGGCCGCCACGTCGCTCACCAGCCCGCCGGCCTCCTCGCGGGCCGGGAGGTGCAGCTCGTTCGTCACGAGTTGGCCGTCGAGGGCCTCGATCACCCGCACGAGCCTGCCGCGGGCGGGAACGTGGAACTCCTCGACGCTCTTGGCCGTCGCCCCGAAGCGGTTGTGCGGCGTGACCGCCACCCGCTCGACGCGGCTCACGCCGTCCTCGGCCACCAGCTTCCCGTCGATGTACGTCTGGCGGACGCGGAAGTCGGTGAGGTCGTTCACCACGATGAAGTCGGCCGGGTCGCCGGGCCGCAGCAACCCCACCGGCAGCCCGTAGTGCCGCACCGGGTTGAGCGTGGCGGCCCGGATCACGGCCATCCGGTCGTGCCCCTCGGCCACGGCGCGGGCAACGAGTTTGTCGATGTGGCCGTGTTGCAGGGCGTCCGGGTGGAGGTCGTCGGAGCTGAACATGCACCGCTCGGGGTGCGACGTCAGGAGCGGGTGGAGGGCGGCGAAGTTGCGGGCCGCCGACCCCTCGCGGATGAGGATCGACATGCCGGCCGCGATCTTGTCTTCCGCTTCCGCGAGCGTCACGCACTCGTGGTCCGTGGACGGCCCGGCGGCGGCGTACCGGCGGGCGTCGTCGCCGCGCAGGCCGGGGGCGTGGCCGTCGATCGGCAGGCCCAACACGCGGGCGGCGGCGATCTTCGCCAACAAGTCCGGGTCGCCGCCGAGGACGCCGGGGAAGTTCATGACCTCCGCGAGGTACTTCAGCCCCGGGCGGGCGAACAGGCTACGAATCGCGGCCGCGTCGAGGGTCGCCCCGGCCGTCTCGAAGGCGGTCGCCGGCACGCACGCCGGTGCCCCGAAGTGGAACTTGAACGGCACCCGCAGGCCGTTCTCGACCATCAACTCGACCCCCTCGGCCCCCAGAACGTTGGCGATCTCGTGCGGGTCGGAGACGGTGCCGACGGTGCCGTGGACGACGGCGAAGCGGGCGAACTCGCTCGGCACCATCATCGAGCTTTCGACGTGGACGTGGGCGTCGATGAAGCCCGGCAGGATGAACCGCCCGGACGTCGCGGTCGGGTCGTGCTTCACGCCTACGACGCGGCCGCCCTCGACCTCGACGGTGCCGGGGGAAACGTGGCCGGCGACCACGTCGAGGACCTGACCCGAGACGGTGAACGCGGCCATGCGGTGCCCCCCTGCGGCGGACGTCGGAGGTGCGTCCCGGCCGGCGGATGTGTGCGGCCTTTTATAGCGGCTCGGCGGCGGTCGGCGCTTGCGTGCCACGAAGTCCGGGTGGATACTGACCCACCGGCGGTCCCCTTCGCGGCCGCCCCTCTCCGGGGTTCTCTCATGGGCACGCGGCGGGCGGCTCTCCTTGCGGCCTGTCTCCTGGCGGCGACCGCCGGGGCGACCGACTGGCCCGGCTGGCGGGGGCCGACCGGAATGGGCCAGACCGCCGAGAAGGACTTGCCCCTCACCTGGGGCGGAAAGGGCGAAACGAACGTCGTCTGGAAGGCCGCACTCCCCGGCGTGGAGGCGAAGGCCGGGCAGGACCAGAACCAGTCCAGCCCCGTCGTGGTCGGCGGCCGGGTGTTCATCACCGCCAGCTACTGGCCGGGCAAGGTGGACGCGAAGCAACTCCCGGAACACCACGTCGCCTGTTACCAGGCGACCGACGGCAAGCCGCTGTGGGACGTGACGGTACCGCCGGGTCCGTGGCTCTTCTCCGACCTCCGCGGCGGGTACACCGCCCCCACCCCTGCGGCCGACGCAGACCGCGTGTACGTCGCCTTCGGGTCGGCCGTCCTCGCCGCCCTGAGCCACGACGGCAAGCCCCTGTGGCGGCGGGACATCACCCCGCACAAGTTTGACGTGGCCTTCGCCGCCAGCCCCGTCCTGTTCGGCGACTTCGTCATCCTCCAGTGCGACCAGGTCGACAAGGGCTCCCGCCTCGCCGCCTTCGACCGCAAGACCGGCGAGCCGCGCTGGGAGGCGAAGCGGCCCACTGTCGGCTTCAGCCACAGCAC
>JANPKP010000729.1:0-22352 GCA_031426095.1 Gemmataceae bacterium | reverse complement strand
GTCGTGTCCCAGACTTGGGTCGTGCCGCTCTTGGTCGGATCGAAGGTGTACGTCTGGGCGTGGGCGGTCGTGCCGGACAGGCCCCACGTGGCGACGGCCACGGCGGCGGCCTTCGTGAACGGGCGGGCGACGCGGCCGGCGGTGTGGCCGCGGCGGCGGGAGAGGCGGTTGGCGGCGACGACGAGGCAATCGACCCAGAACCCTGGGCGGGCGAGGCGGGAGAGGGGCATGGAGAGTTCCTTGATGCCGACTTCGAGGAGGGAGAGTAAAGTCCGACCAGTCCGTGAATGACAGAGGTATTGGGGAGGGGCCCGGGTGTGGGGCGACGGACGTGTAGCAACATCAGGTTAACCAAGACCGACGGGGGATACGATCCAGCGATCCGCCGGTTCGCGGCTTTCGCCCAAATTCCCCAACCGCTAACCGCTCGCCGGCCGGCCGATGGTGACGCCCGGCTGTGCAGTCGAGTAGTTCGGGCGTGTGGCGGCATCGGACGTCGCAGGGAGCCGTCCCGTCCGACGACTCGACCGTCGGGCGGCACACCGACTCGGCCGGACGCCGTGCCGAAGCGGTACACGAGTCAAGCGGACTGATGTGGTCGGTGGACGACGCCGAGGGTGCCGATTCCGTGCGGGGAGGGCGGCACGCAGTAAGAGTGTGTCTGAAATCCGATCCCGGGGTTCCCACGTGAGGCCACACCGCGGCGGGACTTACGTCGAATCCCGCGGCCCGGAGCGCCGCCGGGCGGATCGACGTAACCCCTTACGCTCGAAACCACCCGGTGACGCCCGATGTCGCTGCAGGGTCGAGCGTTGCGTTCGAAAGTGGCGTCAACTTTACCGCATGTTTGCGGGGCGGTTTCCGTAAGCCCTGTTCGGCTAATTTGTTGCGGCGATTCTGCTCGCCCCGCCCTGGGAGAATGCGGTAAAGCTCGGATCTCGGTCCGAGTAGGCCGGATCGACGTAACCCCGCCACGTCGGACGGCCCGGCTCGGTCCTCAGACACACCCTAACGGGTGCGTGCGCGACGACCGGCAAGCAACGACGGCCGGTGCTCGTGGAAAGGGAGAGTCGATGTCTGTGGGCCGACGCGAGGCGATGCTCGATCACGATCTCGTCCTATTCGCGAGCGTCCACTCGAATGGAAATCGCACTCTTGGCCGAAAGACGAGAAGGACTTGATGCGGCTCGGACCGAAGGTGGGCAACGCCATGGGCAAGGAAATCTACGTCAGCACCGACATCGAGACCGACGGCCCGATTCCCGGTCCGAACTCCATGCTGAGCTTGGGCTCGGCCGCCTTCGATGCCGGCGGGACGCTCGTATCGACCTTCGAGGCGAACCTCCACGGGCTGCCGGGCGCGACCGGCGACCCGAAGACGATGGCGTGGTGGCAGACGCAGCCGGACGCGTGGGCCGAATGCCGCCGAGAGCCACGCGACCCGGCCGAGGCGATGCGGGCATTCGTCGCCTGGGTGAAAAGCCTCCCCGGCAAGCCGGTGTTCGTGGCCTACCCGGCCGGGTTCGACTTCCTGTTCGTGTACTGGTACCTGATCCGCTTCGCCGGCGAGTCGCCGTTCTCGTTCTCCGCCCTCGACGTGAAGACCTTCGCCATGGCCGTCCTCGGTTGCGAGTACCGGGCCGCGACCAAGAGGAACATGCCGGGGCGGTGGTTCACCGACCGGCCGCACACCCACAAGGCCCTGGACGACGCCCTCGGCCAGGGCGAGTTGTTCTGCCGCATGCTCGCCGAGAGTCGCCGGTCGGAGCCGTGATGGAGCCCGCATCCCGGGACATCGACCGGGAGCGCGGCGCACGCGGCCAAGCGATCACTGACCGTTTCCGACGCCGGTACGCTGACGGCAAACACTTCGGGTCACGCAGCCGGCTAAAATGACGTGCCTCAGTAGGGAGGGCGTCATGGCCGGCGAGATCGGCGGCGGCGGGAAGTACCAGGTCACCCGGATCGAGTCGGCCGGGCGGCCGGTGACGGCCGAGGACGTGTGGAACGCCGCCGTTCGGGCGGGCGTGGACCCCGCGCGTATGGCCCTGTCGCTGTGCCACGTCCTCGGGGAAGTGTCCCTGGCGGCGATGGACGAGGGGGAAGAGGACGACGCGGTCGGCGTCCTGTACACGCTCAGGGACGGGCGGGTGGTCGGGTACGACGCGGGCTTCCACAACCCGTTCCGATGACCGGGCGCCTCGCCTACCGGGGCCCGTCCGGCTTCGGCCCCTCGAACACAGCGGTGAACTCCGCCCAGTCGATCGACCCGTCTTTGCTCGTGTCCATCTCGGCCATGATCCCCGACGCCCACGCCCACCGGGTCAGCCCGCTCCCCACCCCGGCGTCCGACAACAAGGTTCTCAGCTCGCCCTTGCCGATCGAGCCGTCCCGGTCCGCGTCGTAGTGGTCGAACATCGCCCGGTAGTCCCCGCCGAAGCGGGACGCCACCAGGGCCGTCACCTTGTCTTCCAGCTCCTTGCGGCTCTCTTCGCTCGCCATGCAGCCCCCTCCGTTGAATGGCTCCCGCCGAAACGAGCGGCGGCCGAACGACCGGGCGAACTCGCCTGGGCGGTCGGTCGATGGGCCGCCTATTCCTCGAGCCGGAAGCCCGAGGCGCCCTTCTGAGCCAGGTCGAGGACTTCGGCCGCCGTGGACTTGACCTTGCCGCCGTCCCAACTCAGCAGATTCTTGAGAGGGTCGAGCTTGGCGTCGTCCGGGGCGACGACCCGGAGCTCCCGGCAGTCGGCCTCGTACACCTCCGCACCCACCGTGAACGTGTGCCGCTGGTGGCCCGCGGACGGGACGAGGGACACCGACACCGGGGCACCCTCGACGGGGTAAGTGCGTCGGTACAGGGTAATCATCATTGCGGTTTGACCGTAGCGGGTGGCAGGTTATTACGCGGTAAACGCACGGGCTATTCTACGGCCTCGGCGTACGCCCGCCAGGACGCGGTGAAAGGACACGGCACCCGCTCTGGCGGGCGAGGCTCCGGCGCTCGACGCCCGGGACCGGCGGGACATGCGGTCGGCCATCGGTTGCATCACTCGCAGCCCGGTGGCCGCCCGCCCGGGGCCGTACTTCGACCTGCTCGACCACAACGCCCACGCCGAGGACGCGGTCACTTCCTCGCCGAGTTGCACCAACGGCTGGGGCGAGTTACCGTGATCCGGGACCGGAACCTAATCCACAGCAAGTCGAAGGTCGTGAAGAAGTGGTCGGCGTCCCGCCCGGGGGTAGTGGCGGAGGACTTCCCGGGGTACCTCCAGCTTCCCCCGGATCACGAGCTGGCGCAGGTGGTCCTTTCCTTCGGCGTAGTGGATGGCGCTGAAGTGGACCCTCGGCCCGAGCGGGCGATCGTCTAGAGGAGTCGTGTCATCCTTGCACCCGAGGACAAAGAGCGGGGCGAGGAAACAGAGGGCGCGCATGTGGTCGGCTCCTCAAAACGGCTGCACCGCCCATCCGCCGATGGGTCGGACCCGCAGCACGGCCACTGGGCCAGGCCGGGACTGCAACGGCACCCGTCAGACTACCCCGAACCGCAAGTGGCACAACGATCGTGTCGGGCGGCTGATTCACCGGTAGCCCACCAGGGACGGCATGGATCATGCGGTCGTGAATGACCGCGCGGTTCAACCACCCGACGGACCTCTCAGGCGACTGGTGTCACCGAAGCAAGTCCGGTCTTGGACGTTGACGACGCTGCGGGAGAAACTCATCAAGATCGGGGCTACGGTGGTCGGCCACGCGAAGTCCGTCATCTTTCAGTTGGCCGAAGTCGCGGTGCCGCGAAAACTGTTCGCCGCGATTCTGAACCGGATCGGACGGTTGCGGCTGGCAGGTAGTTCGGGGTGACGCTCGTGGCGTTCGCGAAACCGATCCGTCCGTCGTCTCGTCGGTCGTCGCCGAGGATTCCTGGTGCGCCTCGTGGGCCGGTTTCGACGTATCCGGAGCCGAGACAGGCATGGGGCGGTGGTTGTGGGAGCCATTCGGCCGTGGTCGGGACCTCATCCGGGCACGAAACTCGTTGCAAACCACCCTCCGCGGGTGGTAATCTGTGGTCTCACTGCCGATTCGTGTTCCCAGAAGCGTTCATCTGGGAAAGAGGGATTGCGATCTTCTCCGGCAAAACGAGCGCGACGCCCAACGTCCCGAATGGGGTAGAGGTCCGCGAGCTGACCAATGCGTCAAGGGCCGAAGACGTGAGACGCCGCCTGAAGGAAGCGGAAAACTTCATCAAGGAACACCAGGGCACGAACAGGCCGCTCGGAAACGAGACCAATCCAATTCCGCCCATGAAACGCACCCTCCGGAACCAAGGCCAATGAAAAACAATAACAGACCAACACGCGGAGCGTTTGCTCTAGGACCCATCGCGCTCGCAGCACTCGCCCTGTCGTCTATTGCTACCGCCTCGGCGGCGGAGCAGCCGATCCCGAAGTCGGAAGGCAAACCCGCGGACATGACCAAGCCGGTGCAGGTCTTTATCTTGCTCGGCCAGTCCAACATGGTCGGCCTGGGCAAGATCGCAGGCGGCGAAGGGTCGCTGGAAAATGCGGTCAAGGTGAAGAAGAAGTACTCCTACCTGGTCGATGAGGCCGACACCTGGACCGAGCGCAAAGACGTCCGGTTTGTGCGGATGATGCAAGGAAAGGGGTTGATGAATAACGAGTGGATGGGCATCAAGGCCGGCACCATTGGGCCGGAGTTCGGGATCGGACATGTGGTCGGCAACGCGGTCGATGCGCCCGTGATGATCCTCAAGAGCTGCATCGGCAACCGCGCCCTTGGCTGGCACCTTCTGCCCCCGGGAAGCGAGCGGTTCGAAGAAGGCGAGAAAGTGTATGCCGGTTATAGGGATACCCCGGACTCATGGGCCAAAGGGACTGAACCAACTCCGCCCGTAATCAAGGAGGGGACAGTAACCCTGAAAGGTGATCAACCGGCGGGCTGGTATGCCGGCAAAGAGTACGACGATGACACGGCGGATGCCAAGAAAGTGCTTGCGGATCTCGACAAGCACTACCCCGGTGCGAAGGGCTACGTGGTGGCCGGCTTTTTTTACTGGCAGGGTGAAAAGGACGCCGGCAATCCGGTCTGGGCGGCTCACTACGAGAAGAATCTGGTCCGGCTCATCAAGGCATTGCGCAAGGACTTCAACGCCCCCAACGCGAAGTTCGTGCTCGGCACGATGGGTGAATCCGTGAAGGGCGGCGGCGGCAACGGCGGCAAGATCCTCGAAGCGCATCTCGCGGTGGACGGCACCGCGGGAAAATACCCCGAGTTCAAAGGCAACGTCGCGACCATCTACACACATGACATGGCCCAGGGTGGCAGTGGCAACGGCCACTATGGCGGCAAAGCGGAAGTCTACATGGACGTGGGTGAGGCCATGGGCAAGGCCATGGCCGAGGTGTTGAAGAAATAACCAGACAAGGAATGAAACACAATAAACCAGAACCTCATCACACTCGGCGCGAGTCGACGCGACCGATCAAGCTTCCATCACGTAGGAGTGCCCCCGTGCCCCCGCAGACCCGGCGCATCGGTGTCGTTACCCGCGGCATCGAAATGCCGGCCGACTATCTCCCCACTGACTCCATGCGCGCCGCCCTCTCCCTACTCCTGCTCGCCGCTTTTTCGGTGCCCGTCGCGGCGGCCGAGCCGAGGAAGCCGAATGTGATCTTCGTCGTCGGCGACGACGTGGGCTATGCCGATGTCGGCTTCCACGGGTGCAAGGACATCCCCACCCCGCACCTAGACGCCCTTGCCAAGTCGGGCGTCAAGTTCACCAACGGGTACGTCTCCGGGCCGTACTGCTCGCCGACGCGGGCCGGGCTGCTGACGGGCCGGTACCAGACCCGGTTCGGGCACGAGTTCAACCCCGGCGGCGTACAACCGACGAAAGCCGGACTGCCGCTCACGGAAAGCACAATCGCCGACCGCATGAAGGCGGCCGGCTACCGCACCGCGTTGATCGGCAAGTGGCACCTGGGAACCGACGAGCGTCACCCGCAGAAGCGGGGGTTCGACGACTTCTTCGGCTTCCTCGGCGGGGCGCACGACTACTTCGAGCCGGACGGCATCCTGCGGGGCCGCGAGCCGGTGAACGAGAGGGCGTACCTGACCGACGCCCTCGGCCGCGAGGCGGTGGCGTTCATCGACGCCAACAAATCGAAACCGTTCTTCCTGTACTTGGCGTTCAACGCCGTCCACACGCCGATGCAGGCGGACGACCCGCGGCTGAAGAAGTTCGAGGCGATCAAGAACAAGCAGCGGCAGATCTACGCGGCCATGATGAGCGCGATGGACGACGCCATCGGCAGCGTGACGAAGAAACTGGCCGACGAGAGGCTGACCGAGAACACGCTCGTCACGTTCATTTCCGACAACGGCGGGCCGACGATGAAAGCCACGTCGGTGAACGGCTCGATCAACGCGCCGCTCCGCGGGTCGAAGCGGACGACGCTCGAAGGCGGCGTCCGCGTGCCGTTCATTATTTCCCAGCCGGGCAAGGTGAAACCGGGCACGACTGACGACCGCCCGGTCATTCAGCTCGACCTGCACGCCACCGCCCTCGCCGCGGCTGGCGTCGCGCCGAAAGCCGAGTGGAAGTTGGAGGGGGTGGATCTGACGCCCTACATGAGTGGGAATGAGAAGGGCAATCCGCACGACGCCCTGTTCTGGCGGTTCGGCAAGCAGATGGCCGTCCGCCAAGGCGACTGGAAACTGGTGAAGTACGACTTGGGGGCGGGGGGCAAGAGCGGGCTTTCGGCGGCCTGCCTATACAACCTGCAGGACGACATCGGCGAAGCGACCGACCTGTCCGCCAGGCACCCGGAGAAGGTGAAGGAACTGCAAGCCGCGTGGGACGCGTGGGATAAGTCGAATGTGGCCCCGCTGTGGACTGGCGACGTGGTGAAGTAACTCGGGTGAGCCGCGACCGGAAAGGGGAAATCACAAGACGATTGGTGGTCGTACTGCCCTGGAGATCCGCGAGCGTTGCCACCATCATCACATGGTACTGACGGCCGAGATCGTGACGCGTTTGAAGTGCGCGCCTGAAGGCAACGGAACGATGCTCGACAACACCATGGTGGTTGATTTCCCTTTAATGAGGTCAGACCAGCACATGTCCATTTCGATTGGACAGCCCCAAAAGTTATTCCTCAGGCGTTCGAGCGCAGGCTACCAGCCCGTGAACTGGGTAGTAGGCGGTGTCTGAATTGAGCAGGCCGAGTCGATA
This sequence comes from Gemmataceae bacterium, assembly GCA_031426095.1. GTDB lineage: Bacteria > Planctomycetota > Planctomycetia > Gemmatales > Gemmataceae > JANPKP01. The sequence goes on along the minus strand of JANPKP010000729.1, from coordinate 15,103 downwards.
TCGACCATTACCTGCGAACAGAATCGTTTCATGAACGTTGATGCAGAGATGCTGACCAGCCGGTCTGCTTGCGGAACCAGACGATCGGTTTGCGGGCCATCGCGTGCTACTGGGAGCGTCTCCGACGCTACGCGATTCAATGCACGAACTCAGTGCACGACTAATTATGACCGTCTTCAGAGATGTCGCTAAATCTTCCCCTCAAGACCCAACTGGTGGAAGTAGTGGGTCACGGTCTCCTGGTGGGCGAGGAGCCAGTCGATGTCCGGCTCGTTCCGCATGGCCTTGCGGATCACCTTCGCCGTCGCCTCCCGGTTCACGTCGAAGAGTGCCTTAAAATCCAGCTCGCCGGCCGGCACGTCGAGCACCGCCGGGTCGAGCCAGACGCTGTAGATGATCCCCAGGTCGTTGGCCTTGTCCTTCGGGATGTCGCCGGCCCGGACGGCGTCGAGGACGCCGTGGGCGATGCCGGCCTGGACGGTGCCCATGAGGATGTTGGTGTACCGCGGGTCCTTGACCGTCACCTTGCTCACCATCAGCGTCGCCGGCCGCACTTGGACATCGCTGTTGAGGATGGCGAAGACGCGGGTGTGTCCCTTCACTTGGTCGCCGACGAGGGTGGCGAGGGCCTGCCCGACGGGGCCGTCGAGTTCGCCGATCACTACTTCCGGCTCGGCGCACAGGTAGTCGGCGTCGCCCTCGACTAAAGCCTCGCCGGTCCGCATGACGATCCGCCCGGCCATGTCCGCGTCCTCGAATGGGGAAGTGTGGGGGGGCATTCTTACGGCCCGACCGTTTCCGCGTCGAGCGGCGTCGAGGCGTCGAGGAACAGTCCGCAGCACGCGGCGGCGACGAACGACCCGGAACAGGTCAGGAACACGGCCGGCCACCCGGCCACGTCCTCGACGGCCGTCAGCAGAACCGGCGAGAGGCCGGCCGCGAGGTTCCCCCAGGTGTTCCCCCAGCCGAGTGCCGCCCCGACGTTCCGCCCGCCCACGTCTTGCGCGAACGACCAGACCGCCGGGTTGCCGAAATCGACCAGGAAGGCCATCGCCCCGAGTACGAGGACGACCGTCCACGGGTCGGTGAGCGGGGCGACGGCGGCACACGCCACCGCACACCCGACGAGGGCGACCCCGAGCGGCAGCGACCGCCCCCGCCGCGGCCCGAGCCGGCGGCGGAGGGCGTCCGTCAGGTAGCCGCCGGCGAGCATGCCCGTCGCCCCGATCCCGAGGACGGCCGACTGCATCACCCCGACCTCGTCGTCCGGGACGTTCAGCTTTTCGAGGTACTCGGGGAGCTTGGTGACGAGGAACGCCCAGGCGATGTTGATGCCGAACTGGGTGCCGGCGAACAGCCACATGTTCCGGCTGCGGGCCAGGACCGCCAACCCCCGCCCGGCGTCGGCCCACGCCCACCGCCCGGCCGGGCGAACGGCCCCCGGGGCGTCGCGGACGGCGGCCCGGAAGAGGACCGCGACGGCCAGCCCGCAGGCCCCGTAGAGGACGAACACGGCCCGCCAGTTCTTGCCGCCGCTTTCGACCGCCAGCCACCCGGCCCCGACGCCGACGAGGGCGACCGTGAGCCACCGGGTGAGGAACGGGGCGACCGCCCCGCCGACCCGCCCGCCGGCCGCCACGATCCCGCTGAACAGCCCCCGCTCGGCCGGGGCCGCCCACCCCTTCACGAGCGCGGCGGCCGCCGGGTACGCCCCCGCCTCCGCGACCCCGAGGGCGAGCCGCGCGAGGAACAGCGACGCGAACCCGCCGACGAAACCGGTGAGGGCGGTGACGACCGACCACCCCACGATACACGCCACCAGAACCCGCCTGGGCCCCCCGCGGTCGGCCAGCGCCCCGACGGGCATCTGAAACAGGGCGTAGGTGTAGAAGAACGCCCCGAGGGCGAACCCGCGTTCCCACTTCGACAGCCCGAGGTCGCGCTGGATGTCGCCGGCGACCGTGCTGACGCACACCCGGTCGATGTACATCCACAGGGCGGCGACGGCGGTGGCCCCGACGACGGCGAAGCGGTACGGCGAAGGAGTCATGCGGGGTGTACGCTTTCAGGTGGGCAGCACTTCGGCGAAGAACCGGAGCCAGTTGCCGTGCGCGATCGCGGCGACGGCGTCGGCGCTGTAGCCGCGTTTGTCGAGCAGTTCGGGGATGCGTCGGAGGTCGGCGACGGTGTCGAGGTCGCTCGGCGTTTGCTCGCAGCCGTACCCGCCGTCGAGGTCGCTGCCGATCCCGGCGTGGCGGTGGTTGCCCGCGAGCTGGCAGACGTGGTCGATGTTGTCCGCCACCCGCTCCAGCGTCACCTCCGGCTTCGACACGCCCCGCACCCACCCCGGCTGGAGCATGACGGCGTCGCACACCGCCCCGACAACGCCGTCGCGGGCGATCACGAACTTCAACTGGTCGTCGGTGAACTGCCGCTGCCAGTCGCAGAATTTGCGGGCGTTCTGGTGGCTGGCCAGCACCCGCCCGCCGAAGCGGTCGGCGACCTGCCAGAACGCCTTGTCCGAAAGGTGCGTCAGGTCGAGGGCGATGCCGAGTTGTTCGATGTTCCGCAACAGCGGCAGGGCGTCGGCCGCGAGCCCGACCTCGCAGCGGGTGCCGCCGCCGTAGCGGTTCGCCCCGTAGTGGGTGATGCCGACGGCCCGCAGCCCGGCCTCGTGCCACTCGTGGACGTTCTCCGGGTCGAGGATCGGGTCGCCGCACTCCATGCTCAAAACGTAACCGAACGGCACGCCCTCGGGGTCGGCCTCGCACGCGGCGACGTGCCGCTGGAGGTCGCGCTTGGTGCGGATGGCCCGCATCCAGCCGGACCGCTCCATCGCCCGGTAGTAGGCGAGGTGGCTCATTGCCACCGCGTAGCAGGCCTCGGGCGTCGTGTACCCGAACGGGTGGTTGACCGGCTGTTCCTGGCGGGCGAGCACGGTCGCCACCCCGACGCGGACGCCGGCCGCCTTCAACTCGGGGAAGGTGACGGTGGCGTTCCCGCGGCCGGGGTCGGTCATGCCCAGCGTCCGCTCGGCCCCGCGGAGTTCCCGCACGTCCATCCGGAGGTCGCGGTTCCAGTCGACGGCGTTGAGCCCGAGGTCGAGGTGGGAGTCGAAGATCAGCACGGCGGGTTCTCGCGGCGGGTGGTGAAGAGTTTAGCCGCACGGTCGCCGTCGATGAAAGCGCGATTCGGGAGAAAGCAACGGGTTCGGCTCGTCGATTCCCCGGCCCATTCCGCTTGCTATCATGATCGGCACGCACCGCCCTCCCCGCAGGAGTGTCCCCGTGAGCAGCCCCCCGCTCGACGACCGCGACGGCGTCATCTGGTACAACGGCACGCTCCTCCCCTGGCGGGACGCCAAGTTCCACGTCCTCAGCCACAGCCTGCACTACGGGAACGGCGTGTTCGAGGGGCTGCGGGTCTACGGCGGCAAGGTCTTCAAGCTCCGCGAGCACTCGGCCCGGCTCGTCCACTCGGCCAAGATGCTGGCCTACGACCTGCCGTACACGGTGGAGGAACTCGACGCCGCCACGAACCTCGTGGTGAAGGAAAACAACCTCGAAAGCGGGTACGTCCGCCCGATCGCCTGGCGGGGGGCGGAGGTGATCGGCGTGTCGGCGGTCGGCACGAAGGTCCACGTCGCCGTCGCCGCATTCCCGTGGGGGGCGTACTACGGCCAGTCGGCCATCAAGTTGGTGACGAGCCGGTGGAAGCGGCCCAGCCCCGAGTCGGCCCCGGCCGGGAGCAAGGCCGCCGGCCTCTACATCATCTGCACGCTCGCCAAGGACGAAGCCCTCGCGGCCGGCGCTCAAGACGCCCTCATGCACGACTACAAGGGCCGGCTCTCGGAGGCGACCGGGGCCAACCTGTTCCTGCTGCTCGACGGCGAACTGCACACGCCGACGGTCGAGTGCATCCTCAACGGCATCACCCGGCAGACGGTGATGGCCCTCGCCCGCCAGAAGGGCATCAAGGTGGTCGAGCGGGAAATCTGGCCCGACGAGCTGGCGAAGGCGACGGAGGTGTTCCTGACCGGCACCGCCGTCGAGGTTCAACCCGTGGGCATGATTGACGGCCGCGAGTACCCCGTGGGGCCAGTCACGAAGGCGCTCCAGGACGACTACGCGAAGCTGGTGCGGGCATGAAGTCGGCCGTCACAATCTCGCTCGTACTGGAAGCCCGCGGCGGCCCGTTCGTCTTCTGGGACGACCTCGCCGACGGGGTGAGGCAGGCCGCCGCCCTCGGGTTCGACGCGGTCGAGGTCTTCCCCCCCGGGCCGGACGCCGTCGACCCGGCGGAACTCCTCACGCTCCTCGGCGACCACGGGCTGTCGCTCGCGGCCGTCGGCACCGGGGCGGGGTGGGTGAAGCACAAGATGACGCTCACGGCCCCGGACGCGGCCGGGCGGGCGAAGGCGGCGGCGTTCGTGCGGGCGACGGTCGACTTCGCGGGGGCGTTCGGGGCACCGGCCATCATCGGCTCGATGCAGGGCCGGTGGGGCGAGGGTGTCTCGCGCGAAACGGCCCTCGGCTGGCTCGGCGAGGCGGTGGCGGCCCTCGGCGACCACGCCAGGCAGTACGGCGTGCCGCTGCTGTACGAGCCGCTGAACCGCTACGAGACGAACCTGCTGACGACGCAGGCGGCCGGGGCGACGTGGCTCGACGGCCTCGGCGGCCCGAACGTGAAGCTCCTGTGCGACCTGTTTCACATGAACATCGAGGAGGTGAACCTCGCCGACGCCCTCCGGGCCGCCGGCCGGCACGTCGGCCACGTCCACTTCGCCGACTCGAACCGCCGGGCCGCGGGGCTCGGCCACACCGACTTCGCCCCCGTCGTCGCCGCGCTGCGGGACATCGGCTACGCCGGCTACCTGTCGGCCGAGGTGTTCGCCTACCCCGATTCGACGGGGGCGGCCCGGCAGACGATGGAGTCGTTTCGTGCGGTCACCGGGTCGAACGCCTGACGACGAGCACAGGGATCGCCGGTGCGGGAATCGAGTTGCCCTCGCGCCGCCCGCGGTGTCTAATCGACGCGGAAGTACAGGCCCCGCCCCGCCGTTCGGACGTACCGCTAGAGCGACCGAACCTCGGACAGCACGCGAGGCGGGAATGCCTCCCCTCGCCCTTCCCCTTCATCAACTTCGAGCCGGCATGAGAATCACGCATTGCATCGCGCTGGCCGTGTTGCTGGGCGGCTCCCGGTACGCCCCCGTCGCGGCCGAGCCGCCGGCGGACGCGCCCCGGTTCCGGGCCGACTCGAAATCGGCCAAGGCCAGCGCCGCGCTGTTCGAGGAGGGGCTGGTGCCCGAGGTGCGGATCGAGGTCTCTCCGGAGGAACTCAAAAAGCTCCGGCAGAACGACCGGGCCTACGTCCGCTGCACCGTGACCGAGACGGTGACGGCGGCGGGCGAGAAGAAGGAGACGACCTTCACCGACGTGGCCGTCAAGCTCAAGGGGGCGGCCGGGAGCTTCCGCGGCTTCGACGACCGCCCGGCCCTCACGCTGAACACCGACAAGTTCCACAAGGGGCAGTCGTTCCACGGGCTGGACAAGTTCCACCTCAACAACTCCGTCCAGGACGGCTCGCTGCTGAACGAACTCTTGTGCGGGCACCTGTTCCGCCAGGCCGGCGTCCCGGCCGCCCGGGCCGGCCACGCCCGCGTCTGGCTCAACAAGCGGGACCTCGGCATTTACGTCCTCAAGGAGGGGTTCGACCAGACCTTCCTCCGCAACCACTTCGACAAGCCGACGGGCAACCTCTACGACGGGGGGTTCTGTCGGGAGATCGACCAGCCGCTGGAGAAGGACTACGGCAAGGGGCCAGACGACCACTCCGACCTGAAGGCCCTCCGCGCCGCCTGCGCCATCCCAGACATCGCCAAGCGGCAGGCCGAACTCGAAAAGGTGCTCGACGTCGACCAGTTCCTCAGCTTCGCGGCGATGGAGATGCTGACCTGCCACTGGGACGGCTACTGCCGGGCCCGCAACAACTACCGCCTCTACTTCAACCCGGCCAACGGGAAGGCGATCTTCTTCCCGCACGGCATGGACCAGATGTTCGGCGACCCCAACTTCCCCCTGTTCGACATCGGCGGCATCGTCGGCTCGGCGGTCATGCAGGTGCCGGAGTTTCGCCAGCGCTACCGCAAGCGGCTGGAGGAGTTGCTGCCCCTATTCGACCCGGAGAAGCTGAACCCGGTCGTCGACGGGGTTAGTCGGCGGCTCAAGCCCGTGCTAGAGGCGATGAACAAGAACGAGGCCCGCAACTACCTCGGGAACATGCAGGGGACCAAGGAACGGCTCAAGAACCGCTACGCGACAGCCCAGCGGATTCTAACCTCCTACGTGGAGCCGGTCCCGCCCAAGTTCAACGACAAGGGGGAGCTGGCGGTGGCGGGGTGGGTGGAGTTGAAGGAAACGGACGACGCCGCCCACGCGCGGCAAGACCTCCCCGGCGGCGGGAAGGCCCTTGTGATCAAGACCGGGCCGGGCAAGCGTTGCGTCGCCTCCTGGCGGCGGGAGATCACACTCCCGGCCGGCAAGTACGAGTTCCACGCCCTGGTCAAGACGGTGGGCGTCGTCGCCGGCCGCGAGGCCGACCCCAAGGGTATCGGGGCCGGCGTCCGCCTCGCCGGCGGAACCCGCACCACTTCGCAGGTCGGGGACGGGGACTGGAAGGTGCAGAAGTATGCGTTCGAGGTTACCCAGGACAACCAGCCTGTCATCCTCGTCGCGGAACTCCGCGCCGCCGGCGGCACCGCCCTGTTCGACGCCTCATCGCTGAAGCTCGTCCGCCTGAAGCCTTAGGTCAGTTCCTCCAAGTCGTGCTGGCGACGGTGATGTCGATGAAACCCTCGGCATGTCCGATCACCTTTCGTCGCCGAGCGACTGTGTTCTCCAACCGGGGCCGGCTTTGTGGGACGGGTCAGTTGCAGCACTAATTTGGCGTCAGCGGCTCACACGTCCTCGCGGCGGCACAGCCCGCCGTACTCGTCGGACACTACGAATTCACCCGCCTCCAGCCGACCCGCAAAGTCGGTGAGCCACTCCCGGAAGCTGTGGGCGATGACCGGCCGCGACCCCTCGTCATGCCACATTTCGATGATCTGACCGGACAGACCCCGGCGGCCAGGAGCTAAATCCAGACAGTGGTGGTCGCCGGAACCCGAGTAGGTGAGGGGAATCCAAGCAGGGTTCCACCAATCCTTTTGCACACCGCGGCCGTCGGCACTGTTCTCGATGCCCGCGAAGTCGCCGCCGTCCAGCAAGTCCTTCCACACCTTCCATTCGTCTCGGATGCGGTCCAGGGATAGCCACTCCCAGCCTTCGAGCATCCACGGCGAGTTCGGCTGCTGGCCGTCATGGCGTAAGTAGGACGCCCGGAGATCGTCCGGGAACTGTACATCCAGGAATCGCTCCGTTTCCGCGACCGCCTCCGGCGAGGCAGGGGGGTTGAGCCCGGCCGCAACTGCGGGGGCGTTCACAGCGAGCCACGCCTCGATCCGCTCCCACACCTGGTCCACTCGGTGAGCCCTCCGCCGCCGAACTTGTTATTGGCAGTCGCCTCGCACCCGCGCGGCCCATTGCCGTGAGTGGTCACGTCGGCGCGGCCTATCCAACAACACAGGCATTTCGCAGCCGATCGATTGTCGTCCGACGCGAACGGCTGGTCAAGCGTTCCGATTCATCGACCGAACCCCTCCGTGTGGCTGACGGCGTCGATCTGATGCCAGCAGCGGTCGGGTCTAATCCCATTAGATGCGAATGTGGGCGTGTCAAGGAATCGGGACGGATTTCCGCTCCTCTCCCGCAAACTTTACCAGGGGAAACACAAGCCGTTGAGATGCTTCGGGCTGCGTCGGCGATGAGCGCAAAAAGCGGGAGAATCCGGTAACGAACCTCACTCCCGAAGCACGTCCGCGAGCCTCGCCCGCACCTCGGCGGGGGTGCCGGCGAGCGGCGGCGGGGGGGCGTCCCAAATGAGCGTGTGGCCGTTCGACGTGCCGGTGATGGCCCGGTCGCCGGATGGGGAGAAGGCGACGGCCGTGACCGGGCCGGCGTGGCGGAGGACGGGGCCGAGGGGGAGGCCGGTCGCGGCGTCCCAGAAGCGGGCGGTGCCGTCGCGGCTGGCGGTGAGGAGCGTTCGCCCGTCCTGGGCGACGGCCACCGCCGTCACCGCCCGGCCGTGGGGCAGGGGGGCGACGAGGGCCTCGCCGGTCGCGGCGTCGAGCCAGACGGCGGCGTTGTTCCGCAGGCCGGCCAAGACTCTCGTACCGTCCGGCGAGAAGCGGGCGGCCGTGACCTCATCGGCCAGCGTTCGCGGCGGCCGGCGGCGGTCGAAGCCCGGCAGGCCGACGAACCCGAGCGTGCCGCCGGACGCGGTCAACAGTTCCCCGGGGCGGGCGTCGAGGACGCGGCCCGCGGTGCCACCGGAGCGGCGGGTGAACGTCGCGGCGTCCCACGTTTCCAGGGTCGAGCCGTCGGACGTGACCACCTCACCGCCGTCGGCCGACGCGGCGAGGAAGGGGAACGCCCGACCCTCGCCGGCGGGTGAAGGGGAGAGCGGGCCGCCGGGGAGCTTGAGGGCCCCCCAGCCGTCGGGGGTGCCGCGGAGGAGGCGGGGGCGGGTCGGGTCGAAGCGGACGGTGAGCGTCTCGCGTTCCGTCGGGTAGGCCCGTTCCAGTGTTCCCGTTCGGGCGTCGTACACCCGCACTTCCCGGCCGGCCGCGACCGCCACCCGCTTGCCGGCCGGGTCGATGTCGAGGGCGGCGATGGGGTCGCGGGCCGTGGGGCCGAGCGGCCGCCAGCCGGGCGGGGCGAGCCGGCAGAGGTGGACGGCGTCGCCGGCGGCCACGGCGAACTCGTCGCCCCCCGGGCGGATGCGGACGGCGGCCAGCCCGCCCCCGAAGCGGAGCGGCACGCCGACCGGCTGGCCGGTGCCTCGGTGGGTGGTCCGCACGTTCCCGTCGCCGTCGCCGAGCAGCACGAGGTCGCCGCCGGGGGCGAAGGCGGCGGCCAGCCCGGTCGCCCCGCGGAGGCCGATTTCGTGGTCCGTCTTGTGGGTCGTGAGGTTGACGACCCGGCCGACGCCGGTCGGCCCGGTGGCGGCCAGGGCGGTGCCCTCGGCGTTCACCGCCAGGCTCGTCACGGCCCCGACCCCCGCCCACACGTTCACGACGTTCCGGCTCGCCGCGTCCCACTCGCACACGAACCCGCCCCGGTCGCCGGTGAAGAGCCGGGTGCCGTCCGCCGACAGGGCGAGGGCCAGCACCGGCGTGCCGAGAACCTTGCGGCTGATCTCCGCGACCGGGGCGCGGGTCGCCGCGTCCCAGCGGCGGGCGGCCGCCCCGCCGCTGGCCCACAGGGAGCCGTCGGGGGCGAACGCGACGGCCTCGACGGCTTCCCCGGCGGGGGCGGCCGGGAGCGCGAAGCGGGCCGCGTCGGCGTCCGCGTCCCACACCCACGCCTTGCCGTCGGACCCGCCAGCCGCGACGTGCTTCCCCCCGGGGCCGACGGCCACCGATCGGACGGCGAACCCGGGTGGCGCGTCCGGCACGCGGTACGTCCGCACCTTCCGCCCGGCGTCCACGTCCCACAGGTCGAGGGTGCCGTCGGCCCCGGCGGCGACGAGGCGGGTGCCGTCCGGGGTGAAGGCGACGGCCCGGGCCGGGCGGCCGAGGGGGAAGGTGCGGACGCGGGGCGAGAGCCGGACCGGCCACGCCGCGAGGTGGACGCGGGTGACGCGGGCGAGGTCGGCCCCCCCCGAGGCTTCGGCCAGGTCGAGTGCCCGGAGGAGGTGCCCGACGCCCTGGCCCACCTGCCCGTCCTCGCAAAGCCCGACGCCGCGGTCGAACTCCAGCCGGGCCTCCCGGCCGACGGCCAGCGCCCGCTGCCGCTCCCCCTCTTCGAGGGCCGCGGCGGTCGCCTCCTTCGCCCGCCGCTCGGCGTCGGCCGTCCGCTCGGCCCGCAGCCACAGGGTGAAGACGGACGCGACGCCGACCGCCAGCATGGCCGCCAGCCCGGCGAGCAGGCCGGCGACGACCGGGTTGCGGCGGACCCACAGCCACGCCCGTTCCGGTGCCCTCGGCGGGCGGGCCTTCGTCGGCCGGTTCTCACGGAAGCGTAGCAAGTCGTCGGCCAGGTCGGCGGCCGACGGGTAGCGGCGGGCCGGCTCCTTCGCCAGGCAGCGGGCGGTGATGGTGGCCAGGTCGCGGGGCACGTCGGGCCGCACCCGCCGCACGTCCGGGGCCTCCTCGCCCGTCACCTTGAGCAGCACGGCCATCGGCTCCCGCCCCTCGAACGGCGGGCGGCCGGTGAGGGCCTCGAAGAGGATGGCCCCGAGCGCGTACACGTCGGCCGCCGGCCCGACCGGCCCCCGACCCCCGGCCTGCTCCGGGGCCATGTACGCCGGCGTGCCGACGACCGCCCCCGAGTGCGTCAGGTCGGCCCCCGTCTCGCGTATGAACTTGGCGAGGCCGAAGTCGGACACCTTTGGCGGAAAGGATGAAGGATGAAGGATGAAGGATGAATCGGGCGGCGGCTGTCCGCCTTGATCCCTCATCCTTGATCCCTCATCCTTCCCGAACAGGATGTTCCCCGGCTTCAAGTCGCGGTGGACGACGCCCTGGAGGTGGGCGGCGTGTACGGCCCGGGCGACGCCTTCGAGGAGGGCGGCGGCCTCCGGCGGGGCGAGCCGGCCGGCCTTCAGGCGGGCCGAAAGGGTGCCGCCTTCGAGGAGTTCCATCGCCAGGTACGGGACCGGCACCCCGCCCGGCCCCTGGTACAGGTCGATTTCATAAACCTGAACGACCTGCGGGTGGCGGACGCGGGCCAGCACCTCGGCCTCGAAGAAGAAGCGCTGGACCGCCTTCGGCCCGGCCGCCCCGCCGGCCAGGATCATCTTCAGGGCCACCGCCCGGTTCAGCCGCTTGTGCCGGGCCTTGTAGACGACGCCCATGCCGCCCCGGCCGATCTCGGCCAGCACGTCGAACCCCGGGACCGTCGGCAGGCCGACGAACCGCGGCACCCCGCGGCCGGGGACGTGGAGGACTTCCGTGTCGCCCGAGCGGTCGACCGGCTTCGCGGCCGCCGGCCCGTTCGCGTGCCACTCGCCGCTGAACCCGGACGTGACCGCGCTCAAGTCCTTGTACCGGGCGACGGCCCCGCTCGCATCGACGGTGAGGTGGTCGAGCCGGGCCTGGCACGCGGGGCAGCCGTCGACGTGCGCCGAGACGCGCTCCCGGGCGTCGTCCGCCAGGGCGTCGTTGAGGAAACCGGCGAGGTCGGGGTCGGGGGGGCAGAGCATGGGAGCAAGGATAAAGGATAAAGGATCAAGGATAAAGGCGGACGGGTAGAGGGCGGCCGGAGTCCGGTCTTCCCTCATCCTTGATCCACCATCCATTATCCTTCTTCACCGCCGCCGCCTTCCAGCGCCCGGATCTCCTCCTGCACCAGCTTCTGAACGCGGTGCTTGGACAGGTAGACCTGCGACACGCGGACGCTCAGGGCGTTGGCCACGTCCTGCGGGGTGAGGCCGTCGAGGGCCGTCAGGCGGAACGCCGCCCAGGTGTTCGGGGCCACCCGCTCGCGGGCGCGTGAGAGGGCGACTTCCAGCAGCTCCTTGTCGAAGGTGGCTTCGACGCGGGCGGCCAGGTCGTCCTTCGCGGCCACGGTCTGGAGCTGGTCCCGCACGCCGCTGTCCCCGGTGCCGCGGTTCCGGTAGCCGGCCTCGGTGACGAAGTCGTGCCAGGCGTGGTGGGTGAGGGTCTTGAGCCAGCCGCGGAAGCTGCGGGTGGCGTCGTACTTAAATTGCGGGAGCTTGGCCGTCAGCCGCAGGAGGACGTTCTGCACCACGTCCTGGGCGTCGGCGTCCTGCAACCCCCAGTGGAGGCACCAGCCTCGGATGACCGGGCCGTAGATGCGGACGAACTCCGCCCACGAGAGCTGGTCGGACGGGTCCCGGTTCAGCCGGTGCAGGAGCGTAACGCGGGTGTCGTCGGGGGGGTCACCCATCCGGGCACGGCTCCGGGGCGGGGGCGGACCGGCCTTCCCAGTCAAGATAACCAGTCGGGCGGGCGGCGCGGCCCGGTTAGCATAGCCGGCCGGGCGATCGGAAGAAAGGGGCGGGAGAGGTGGCCGGGCGGACGTGTTTCGTGAAAGATAGCGGCACTGGTCGAAGTAACACCCGGTCCCCACCCCCGCCCCCCGGAGCCGTTCATGGCCGCCGTCACGCCCCGCGCCCTCATCGACAAGCTGAACGCCACCTGCAAGAAGGCGCTCGAACAGGCCGCCTCCCTGTGCATGTCGCGGACCCACTTCAACGTCGAAATCGAACACTGGCTGCTCAAACTCCTCGACGGCCCGAACAACGACCTGGCGTTCCTCCTACGCCAGTACGGGGCCGACGCCAACCGCGTCAAGCGGGAACTCGAAGCCGCCGTGGACCGGTTCAAGACCGGCAACACCCGGGGGACGATGGCGTTCTCGACCGAGGTCCTCGACCTGATCCGAGAGGCGTGGGTGATCGGGTCGCTCGAAACCGGGGCGTACCGCGTCCGGTCCGGCCACCTGCTCGCCGCCCTCCTGTCGGACCGGTCGCTGAGCGGGCCGGCGAAGGCCAGCTCGCCCGAACTCGCCAAAATCCTCCCCGAGAAGCTCCAGGCCGACCTCGGGACGCTGCTGGCGCGGGTGGCGTCGGAGGAGAACGACCAGGAGGCCGCCGCGGCCGCGACCGCCGGGGCAGGCAGCGCGGGCGGCCCGGCCCCGTCGGGCAACGGGGCTCCGCCGAACACCAAGACGCCGTCGCTCGACCAGTTCACGGTGAACCTGACGGCGAACGCCAAGGCCGGGAAGATCGACCCGGTGGTGGGCCGCGACGCCGAGATCCGGCAGGTCATTGACATCCTCACCCGCCGCCGGCAGAACAACCCGATCCTCACCGGCGAGGCGGGCGTCGGCAAGACGGCCGTGGTCGAAGGGTTGGCCCTCCGCATCGTGGCCGACGACGTGCCGGAGCCGCTGCGGAACGTCGACCTGCGGACGCTCGACCTCGGCCTGCTCCAGGCCGGGGCCGGGGTGAAGGGGGAGTTCGAGAACCGCCTCAAGGGCGTCATCGACGAGGTCAAGCGGTCGCCGACGCCGATCATCCTGTTCATCGACGAGGCCCACACCCTCATCGGGGCCGGCGGGGCGGCCGGGCAGAACGACGCCGCCAACCTCCTCAAGCCGGCCCTCGCCCGCGGCGAACTCCGGACCATCGCGGCCACCACGTTCGCCGAGTACAAGAAGTTCTTCGAGACCGACGCGGCCCTCAAGCGGCGGTTCCAGCAGGTCAAGGTGGACGAGCCGAACGAGCAGAAGGCCGTCCGCATGATCCGCGGGCTGGTGTCGATGCTGGAGAAGCACCACAAGGTGACGATCCTCGACGAGGCCGTCATCGACGCCGTGCGGCTTTCGACCCGGTACATCCCGGACCGCCAGCTGCCGGACAAGGCGGTGAGCCTGATCGACACCGTGTGCGCCCGCGTCGCCCTGAGCCAGTCGGCCACCCCGCCGGCGCTGGAGGACACGACCCGCGAGATCGAGCACCTGACGAGCGAGATCAAGTTCCTGGAGCAGGAGGGGAAGGCGTCGGTCACGCAGGCCGAGCGGCTGCCCGACCTGAAGGAGCGGCTGGCGACGGCCGAGGCCCGCAAGGTCGTGCTGGCCGAACAGCTCGGCAAGGAGAAGGCCCTCGTCACCACGATCCGCGACCTGCGGGCGAAGATCCACGCCGCCCCCGACGGGACGGCGTCCGAGGCCGACAAGGTCGAGCTGACGAAGGCGTCCGAAGCCCTCAAGGAGCTCCAAGGCGAGACGCCGCTGGTCTACCCGGTCGTCCACAGCGGGGCGGTGGCCGAGATCGTGTCGTCGCTCACCGGCATCCCGATGGGGAAGATGGTCCGCGACGAGCTGACCACGATCCTCAAGCTGGCCGACGTGCTCAACGAGCGGGTGGTCGGCCAGAAGCACGCCCTCGAAGCCATCGCCCAGCGCATCCGCACGGCCCGGGCCGACCTCGCGGACCCGCGGCGGCCGCAGGGGGTGTTCCTCCTCGTCGGCCCGTCGGGCGTCGGCAAGACGGAGACGGCGATGGCCCTGGCCGACCTCCTGTACGGCGGCGACCGGAACATGGTCATCGTGAACATGAGCGAGTACAAGGAGTCGCACAAGGTGTCGCGGCTGGTCGGCACGTCGAAGGGGTACGTCGGGTACGGCGAGGGCGGCGTGCTGACGAACGCGGTGAAGAACCGGCCGTACTCGGTGGTCCTGCTCGACGAGGTCGAGAAGGCCCACGAGAGTGTGCAGGAGATCTTCTACCAGGTGTTCGACAAGGGCGTCCTCCAGAACGACAACGGGGAGGACGTGAACTTCAAGAACACGATCATCCTGCTGACCGCGAACGTCGGCACCGACACCATCATGAAGCTGTGCGCCGACCCGGACACCACGCCGTCGGCCGACGCCCTGGCCGAGGCCCTCAAGCCCGACCTACTCAAGGCGTTCAAGCCGGCCCTGCTCGGGCGGATGACGGTCGTCCCGTACTTCCCGCTCGGCGACGAGGTGCTGAAGAAGATCATCGCCCTCAAGCTGAACCAGGTCGGCGACCGGCTGCGGCTGAACTACAAGGCGAAGTTCGCGTACTCGCCGGCCGTGGTGGACACGGTCGCGGCCCGGTGCAAGGACGTGGACAGCGGGGCCCGCAACGCCGACCACATCATCACCGGCACCCTTCTGCCGGAGGTCTCGACGCAGGTCCTGGCCCAACTGGCCGAAGCCCGGCCGGTCAAGAGCGTCTCCATCGGCGTGGACGACAAGTCGCAGTTGACGTACACGATCGAGTGAGCCCGGCGGAGACCGCGGACGACGCGGGTCGGAACCCGCGGTGTTGAAAGAAGCTAACGGGCGGGCCGGATGACACCGGCCCGCCCCTCTTTTTGAATGGTCCGTTCCGGGAGTGCCGTGGTGAACGTGTGAGCGAGGCGGGGGAGTCCGCCCGCCTCGCTCACCCGTTGACGCCGCCGCCCTCCGGCCCGACAATTTCCCTTCGCCCATCCCACATC
>JANPKP010000728.1:0-4795 GCA_031426095.1 Gemmataceae bacterium | reverse complement strand
CAAGCCGGGGCTGTTCGCACGCCCCGGCTTGGAAGCCGGGGCCACAAGATCGTACTTCACCCTCCAGCCGTTTGATCGTCGAGCCCACCCCCGCCCTCACGGGACGGGGTTCGCCCGGACCGTTCACGCCCCGTCCTTCGCCGCGAAGTGGCCCACCAGCTTTTGCCAGCGGGTCTGCCGCTCGCGTTGGAGGGCGTTGATCCGGTCGAAGACGTACGACTTCATCGCCGCCCGCTCTTCGGGCGTGGCGGCCCGGTCCGCCGGCGGGAAATTGCCCGAGGGGAGGGCCGGCCGGGCCGGCTCCGGGGGCGGTGCGGCACCGAACGCGGAGGGGACGGTGGTCGGCCACCCGGGCGGGACGGGGCCGCCGCCGAACGCCTGGGCCATCGCCAGCCGGGCCACTTCCGTCTGGAGCTTCGCCAGTTCCGTGTTCAGGTCCTGGATGCGGGCGAGGTCTTCCTGCAGTTCGGCCATCTGGTTGCGGTGCATCTGGCCGAACATCTGAAGGAGCAACAGCATCGAGTGCTGAAACTGCTCGAACATCTGTCCGTGGACCTCGCCCAACTGTCGCAACAGCGGCACCACCGCCGGCTCGGCGACGACCCGAGGTTGGTCGGGGGCGTGGGACGCCCGGGGCGGCTGGGGGCGGGCGGGCTGCGGGGCGGGCTTCGGGGCGGGCTTCGGGGCGGGCTTCGGGGCCACCGCCGTCACCCGCGGCGGGGTCATTGCCCCGGACAACGAGATCGCCGCCGACACCGGCCCGGACCCTCCGCCGGCGGCGCTGGCCCGCTCGTCGAGCGCCCGCTTGAGGGCCTGGAAGGCGTCGGCCATGATGTGCGAACTCGGCAGCCCGCCGACCTCTTCCGACGGCTGGACGCCGAGAGGCACCTCGTCCTCGGGCAGGAGGTTGGCGAGGTGCGGGTTCGTCCCCTTCATGGCGGCGGCCGCTGATAGCAGAGAGGTACTCGAAATGAGCCCGGACGGCGGCCCGAGCGGGGCGAAGAGCGGGACCGGGTCGGGCGGCAGGGTCGTGCCTGCGAAAGGCTCCACGTAGCGGGCGACGGGCGGGGTGACGAGTCCGCCGGTGCGGTCGCGGCCAAGGGGTACGACGGCCATCTCCTCCGTGTCGTCGGGCGGAAGTTTCGTCGGCGCGAGGGCGGTCGCGGCCGTCACCGCCGTGGTCGGGTGCGTCCCGGACCCGGGGTAGGCGAAGGCGATGAGGAAGCGGCCGACCCAGAGTTCGGCCCCGTGCCGCAGCGGGGCGACCCGCATCCGCTCGCCGTCCACCACCACCCCGCGGGCCGACAGGTCGACCACCCACAGCCCGGCCGGGGTGAGGACGAGCCCGCAGTGGTAGGCCGCGATGTCGTCCGCGTTCAGGTGGATCTTGCAGTCCGGGGCCCGGCCGATGAGGGTGATGAGGCGGTTCACCGGCCAGTGGTCGCGGGGCCGCCGGCCGTTGCGGAACTCGACGGCCACGGCCGGCCGGTCGCGGCTCGCCTCGGGGCCGGCCCGGAGCGGGTGGAAGGTGTCCGGCCAGGGCTCGGGGGCGGCCGACACGGGCTCGGTGAGGCGGACGTGGAAGGGGCCGACGCCGACCGGCTCGCCGGGCGTCAGCCACCCGCCGGGCTTCGGCCCGGCCGGCCAGCGGACGCCGGTCCGGCTGCCGAGGTCGATCAGGTACGGGCGGCCGCCGATGACCTGGAGCCAGGCGTGGCGGAGGTTCACGTCCGGGTCGGTCAGGGTCACGTCGCACGAGTCGTCGCGGCCGATCAGGGCGAACGGCTGGCGGACGGCCCCCTCGGTCAGGGTCGCCCCGTTGAGTTCGACGCGGAGGCCGACGGGGCCGGTCGCCCCGCACTCCTCGCCGAACCGACTGATGACCGGGTCGCTCACGACGGCCGCCTCGCCGGCACGCCCCCGGGCCGCGGGGGTCTGGGGAAGGGGAACAAGTCGGCCCCCCGACTCGACCGTCTCTCACAATGACACAAGGTGAACCATAGGTCAACATTCGCCCCGGGGCGAGTCCGGCCGGGGCGGAATCCGCGGGCGGGCTTTCGCCCGCGCCGCCCGGGTGCCGGCGGGCTATGCTGTGCGTATCGTGCGTCTAGCCGCGACCCCCCGAGGGCACCCTCCCGTGACCACCACCCCCGCCGCCGCGACCGTCCGCACGCCCGTTTGGCTGGCCGCCCTCGTGGCCACCCTCGCGGCGGTCGCCTTCGTTTACTACCCGCTCATGGAGTACTCGGTCCTCTTGTGGGTCAAGAAGCCGGAGTACTCGCACGGGTTCTTCGTCCTGCCGTTCTCGCTCTTCCTGGCGTGGCGGTCGCGGGCCGACGCCCCCCGGGTGCTGCGGTGGCCCGAGGCGTGGGGGTTGGCCTTCGTGGTCGGGGCTGCCGCCGTCTTCCTGGTTGCGGGCCGGACCAACCTCGCCAAGGAGTGGTTCCAGGGGCTGGCCCTGGTGTTGACCTTGACCGGCGTCACGCTCCTGCTGGGCGGGTGGGCGGCCGTCCGCTGGCTGTGGCCGAGTCTCGCCTTCCTGCTGTTCATGTTCCCCCTCCCGGGCAAGGTCGAGTACGCCCTCGGGTGGCAACTCCAGAAGGTCGCCACGATCGCCAGCACCTTCCTCCTGCAGACGGCCGGCTACCCGGCCTACGCGCAGGGGGTCGTGATCCACGTCTACGACCAGAAGCTCGAAGTCGCCAACGCCTGCAGCGGTTTGAGCATGCTCCTCACGTTCCTCGCCCTGGCCGCCGGCATGGCGATCCTCGCAGCCCGCCCGTGGCTCGACCGCGGGCTGATCCTGGCGTCGGCCGTCCCCGTGGCCGTGGTCTCGAACGTCGTGCGGATCGTGTTGACCGGCGTCCTTTACGTCGAGGGCGGGAAGGAACTCGGGGACAAGGTGTTCCACGACCTCGCCGGGTGGCTCATGATGCCGTTCGCCCTCGGGCTCATCTGGGTCGAACTCAAGCTCCTCGACTGGGTGCTGGTGGCCGACCGGGCGCAGGCGTCCCGCGAGGAGGTGATCCGGGCCAACAGCGCCAACCCGAGCTACCTGTTCATGGCCAACAACCCGGCCCTGACGCCCACCCGCCCGCCGGCCGGGGGCGGGCGGTGAGGCCCCATGTTGCGAACGGAGCCGCCCCCCCGCTCGGCCCGCCGACCGCCGCGACCTACGGCTGGCTGGCGGCCGGGGCGGCGGCGTTCATCGTGTACGGCAGCCTCGTCCCGTTCGACTTCCGAAGTCGGCAGTGGGACGAAGTGGTCGATTCGTTCGTGTATGCCATGCGCCGCAGGGTGGCCATCGAGAGCCGGGCCGACGGTGCGGCCAACTTCCTGCTCGGGGTGCCGCTCGGATTTGGACTGCTCGGCATGGTGGCCATCGACCGCCCGGCCCAGCGGGCATTAATCGGATTGGCGCTGCTACCCTTCTGCACGCTGCTGGCGATGGCCGTCGAGTTCGCCCAACTCTACGTCCCGGAGCGGACGTGCGCCGGGTCCGATGTCCTGATGCAGACGGCCGGGGCGGCGGCCGGGATGATGGGCTGGGTGCTGCTCGGCCGATGGCTCACCGACCACGCCCGGGGGGTGTGGGCCGGCCCCAGGCTCGGCGGGGCGGCCGGGCGGGTGCTCGTGGTGTACCTCGCCCTCCTCGTGTTCGTCCTGACCCTGCCGCTGGACCTGAACCCCAGCCCGCGGGACCTGTACAAGAAGCTCCGCGACCGCGTCTGGTTCGTCCCCTTCCGCGAGTTCGGGGCGGCCGACGCGGACGGCTGGAAGCGGTCCCGCGACCTGCTCGAAGTGACGGCCCTGTACCTCCCCGTGGGCCTGCTCGCGGGGCGGCTGCCGGGCCGCTTCTGGCGGAGTGCGGGGAGCGCGGCGGGCGTGCTGGCGGTGGCCGTCGGACTGGCGGCGTCCCTGGAGGGGGTCCAACTGTTCGTCGAATCGAGGAGCCCGAGCGGGACGGACGCGGTGGTCGGCGGGGGGGCCGCGTTCCTCGGCTGGGCGCTCGCCCGCGGCGTGCTGCCGACGGGGCGGGCGGTGGCCGCACTGGCGGGGGGGTGGGCCGCCGTGCTGGTGGCGGCGAACTGGCAGCCGTTCGATTTCCTGCATCATGCCCACGCGGCGGGCGGCCGTCCCGGCGGGGCCGAGTGGCTACCGTTCCTGGCACTGGAAGCCCGCCAACCGCTCTTCGCGCTGCAAGACCTGATGTCGAAGACGGCCCTGTTCGCGCCGCTCGGCGTCCTCCTGGCGTGGGCGGCCGGTCGCGACCGGCCGTGGCTGGCGGCGGCCGTCGGGGCCGGGGCGTCGGGCGTGCTGGAGGCCGGGCAGGTGTTCCTCCCGTCGCACACCCCGAGCGTGACGGACGTGGCGGTGGGGGCTATCGGGGCGTGGGCCGGGGCGGTCGTAGCGTGGCGGGTGAGGAAGTAGAAAGCTCGTCCGCAGCGGCGGCCGGGCTTTTGCCCTCAACCCGTTCTACATTGTGGAAGCGTGGTGGCGGCCGTGAACGAACGCGGGGGTGACATGGGCGGCGAAGCGGCACTTGCGACCGACGACCCGGCGGCCGGCCTGCCGGTCACGGTCATCGAACCGCGTGCCGGGTGGCAGGTGCTCAACCTCCGCGAGCTGTGGCGGGCCCGCGAGCTGCTCCTGTTCCTGATCTGGCGAGACGTGAAGATCCGCTACAAACAGACGGCCATCGGGGCCGCCTGGGCGGTGCTGCAACCGCTGCTGTACATGGCGGTGCTGACGTTCGCCCTCGGCCGCGTGGCCGGCACCGCCGGCGGCCCCGTCC
>JANPKP010000727.1:0-8388 GCA_031426095.1 Gemmataceae bacterium | reverse complement strand
AGTCGCGGGTGATCGTCGGTTCAACCGCCTTTGCCGTCTTGGCCACGGGTCGCCCTCCTGGGACGCCCCAAAGCCTACCCGGCCAACGGCATACCTTCCAGTCACGTTTGCCGGCCTAGGAAAAAAAGACTGTGTGAGCAGCGGGTGACCTGGAGCGCGGCGGTCGCCGCGGCCAGCGGGACCATCCCGGTCCCGGGGGCGAACTTCGCCATCGACGTCCCGGTGCTGCTGGCGCTGTTCCGGTTCGTCCGGGAGACCTACGGGCTGACCGACATGGCCCTGACGGCCAAGGAGTTCGCCGTCCCCGCCCTGACCCCGCTGGTGAACAACGTGGTGCGGTACGCCAGCACCGAGGGGGTGGTGGTGCTGCTCAAGGAATTCAGCGGGATGGTGGTGGCCGAGCAGGTCAGCAAGTTCGTCCCGTTCATCGGGACGGTGATCGCGGCCAGCCTCGGGTTCGCCGTCACCCGGAAGATCGGCCGCTACTACCTGGGCGGCTGCCACAAGCTGGCGAGTGCGGTCCTCGACAACCACCTCCGGGCGGCGTCCAGTATGTCACTTTCCGTCCCACTCGCCGAGTCACAATAAGCGTCATGCTCGGGTACAACCCGTGGCGCGGTCGCGGTACGCCCGGCTAACGGCCGGCGGGGCGACGCGGAAGAAGCCGGCGATCGTGGCCCCGGCCCGGAAGCTCCTGGTCCGGTGCTGGGCGATGCTCAGGGACATCGAGCCGTGGCGGGCCGGTGCCGGCCGGCGAGCGGGTCGGCGGGAACACGACAAGTCGGCGTCGGGCCGGTGGCACACGAGGGGGCCTCTCCGCGTCAGCCCGGACCTGTGTCTGGGGGGCATGACACTCCGGTGTCGCGGACCTCGGCCGAACGAAGGGGCGGCGCGGCGGATCGGACGGGTGGGGCCGGGCTGCGCCTGGCCGACGGCACTGTCAGGCCGCTCCGGTTCCTTGTGACGGCTCTCAACTCGTCCGGTCGCCCGGTTCGGTCCGCCCGCAGGCCCACGTCCGCCGGGCGGACCAAGTACGAGTGGCTTTACGTCTACGGGTTCGTCCGCCCGGCCACCGGGGACACGTTTACGGCCATCCTCCCCCGGGTGAAGGTCGGGCCGACGGCCGACACCTTGGCGGCCTTCGCCGCCCACGCCGACCCGGCCGGCAAGAAGGTGTTGGTGCTGGTGGTGGACAACGCCGGCTGGCACCGGGCCAAGCGGCTACCGGTCCCGGCCAACGTCCGGCTCCACTTCCTCCCGCCGTACGCGCCCGAACTCCAACCGGTCGAGCCGTTCTGGGTGTTGGTTCGGGAGGCGGTGGCGAACGAGACATGCGACCTGTTGGCCGACCTCCGGCGGATCGTTCGGCGGCGGTACCACCGGCTGGCCGAAGATTGCGTGACGGTGTTGGGCGCCGTCGGGTTCCACTGGGCAGCCCGCCTGGAACGGGAGTTGTTCAATGCAAGACGGTATCATCAGCCGGGCGGCAATACGCGAGCGATGCAGTCCCAACACCGACCCGTGCCGCCCCCTCTGCCGGGCGCTAGGAATTCATCAAGATAGTGGTGGCGGCCGGGAAGCCGAAGATGCAGGCCGTCGGGGCGCGCCAGCGGCAGCTCGTCATGGCCTGCCGCGGGGTGCTCGAGAGCCGGAACCCGCTCGAACCCGCGCGGGCGTCACGAGTCACCCGGCGACAACGTGCCGCTTGGTCCGGCGCGGTAGGCGTCCCGCAATTCCAGTTCGACCAACGTGCCGTCCAGGGGCTTCGTGCTAACCCCCGCCTTCGCGTGGTTCTCTGCGTGCACGGCCCGGAAGCGGAAGAGCTTCACGAAGGCGCCGACCACGAGCGCCACCTCCAGTTGGCCCAAGTGCTTTCCCGGGCAGACCCGAGGCCCGTGGCCGAAGCCGAAGTGGAGCGACTCCTTCGACCCGGGCCCTCGGTCCGACCTACCCTCCCACCGTTCCGGGACGAAATCGAGGGCCGGAAACCCCGTTGCGGAGACGCCCCAGTGGTCCTCGTGGCGGTTCGCGTGCCAGACGTCCAGGAGGATGTGTGTCCCGTTGGGGACCATCAGTCGGCCGCCGTCCGCCGCTTCGACCCAGGTGTCGGCCGTCGCCCGCCGCGGCAGGAAGTAGAGCGACGGGGTCAGCCGTAGGGTCTCATCCAGTACGCGGCCCAGGTACTTCGCGCCGTCGAGACGTTCGGGCGTGTAGTCCCGAAGGTCTTCGACCTCGCGGAAGACCCTCTCCTGTGCCACCGGGTGTCTCGCGAGGTGCGAGATCGCCCAGCACGCAAACGAAGTCGTCGCCTCGAGGGCACCCGCCAGGAACACCCTCACGTTGCTCCGCAAAGCGTCGTCCGGGGCGTCGGACTTGAACTGCTTCCAGTGGCCCTTCATCCCCCTCCTCCCCGCAAGGGCGAGGTCGGTCAGTTGCTCGAAGGCAGCGCTAGCGTCCTTGGCCCGGGCGATGCCCCGGGTTACACCGGGCATCCGCCGGAGCGGGATGCCGGCCCTGTTCAGGACCGTGTCGCGCACGATGTGATTGGTCACCCGCTCCAGGGCGGGGACGTACCGGTCGCGGATCTGGTCGTAGGGAATCTCAGCACCGAAGAAGTTGTTAGCCAGCATTTCCAGCATGACGGCTTTGACCTCCGGCTCGATCTGGACACAAGCCGTCGGACCGGTCCGCGCCAGCCGCTTTCGCAGGGCGTCGAGGCGCTGCCGGACCGTGTGCCGGAGCGTCGCCGCGAAGTCCTGGAACTGCTCGGGCTGGAAGAGCGTCGTTTTCCCGAACGGGGAGGCGGACAATTTCTTCTGCCTCCGCCAGGTGGGCCCGTTGGCGTACAGGAGGGAGTCCTTCCCGGTGGCGCGGGCGATACCCGTGGTCGGCAGCGTGTCCCGGTCGAACTGGCCGTCCCGGTCGCCGGTCTCCATCGCGACGGCCCGGATGACCCGCGGGTCGCGGGTGACCAGGACCGGCGCGAACCCGGGAGCGTCGAGGTAGCGATTATGTCGTCCCGAGCCGCGTTCGGCGTCGGCCCCCCAGAAGTAGGTGTCGAGGATGCGGAGGGGTTGGTCGTAGTTCCAGGGGTGCGGGAAGGGCAGCGTCGGCCGGCCCGACCTCGCCCAAAGAATGGGCACACGGGTCGGCCGAATGTCTCCATCGAAGGGGCTCATCCAGCGGAGTTGTCGCGGCAGACGTTCGATGCGGAGGAAGCCCGGGACGGACTCGCGTAAGACGGTCAGGAGTGTTCGGGCCATCGGGCCCAGCCTTTCCGCTTGCCACGCTACATGCTTCCGCGGCCGAACGACCGCGTTCAGTTGCCCCGCCCGGCCTCGCGGCGGCGCAGTCGCGACGCATCGTTCGGCGTCTTGCTCTACGCCGCCGGCTACTTACCCGCGCAGGTCGGTGAACTGGAACGGCGGCTCCAACGACGACGGCCGCTCAAGCCCCGCGTACTCCTGCCGGAGCATCTTGAGCGGGCACCGGCTGAGTGGGTCGCCCCCCAGCCGGGTGAACTCCTGCCCGACCGAAACGTAATAGACCACATCCCACCGTTTCGGTGGCCCCGTCGTGAGCCAGTTCAGGTTGTGGACATCGACGACGCTGGCGAATGGGAGCAACCCGTCTGGTCCGGGGTAGATCGGGTGGGGGCACGGCCACTCGCTGCCGCTGACCACTTGCCGGTAGAACGACGGGACGCTCCCCGGCCCGTTCAGTACCTCTTCCAGCGACGGGCCGAACAGCGAAGCGTCCCGGAAGTTCCAGATGACGGCCCGGCCCCCGGCGCTCGACACCTGCCGGGTCCCGTACAGGTCGATGAACGCTTTGTAGTCGTCCGGCAGCGACCGGCCGATCTCCCGCTCGACGACGTCCCAGGGCCGGTCCAAGCCGCGCGGCGAAGTCGGTGGCGGGTGGAGCCCGGCAATGGTCTTCAGGCCGGTACGCATCCCGCTCCAATTTCCGCCGCCGAGCCTTGTATTCGGCGGCCCGGCGTGCGCCGGCGCATCGCGTCCGCCTGCCGACCTCGCCGCCTCACGCGGATACGCGGCGCACGAAAGCCGGCCGCCACCGCCAACCGCGACTGCACCCCGGGCGGATACGCTCGACCGAACGACCGCACTCGTCGGCGGCTGTCCGCAGCTTAATCGGGGCCGGGACGGGCCGCAAGTCCCGGCGGCTCGCACAACGACGGGTGATGCCGAGGACGGGACGGGCGTGTCCTCGAAAGCGGGAATCAACTCGGCGGTGTCGGCTGGACGGGTCGGACATGCTGTCCGGGTGACCGCCACACCGTACACTGACGCTTTCCCCTTGCGGGCCTTGGCCGAGGCCCCTGGCGGCCCCAAACGAGGGCGATCGATTGCCCGGGAGGGGGTCCACCGGCCTGATGTCATCCGGCCGACCCCTAGAGCCAGTTATGCACTATCCAACCCGAGCCTGGGCAGCAGCACGGTGAGGAACGCCAGCCAATGCCACCCGGCCAGCGTCTCGGCCAGCCGTTCGCAGTCCCGGGCCAGCCGCCGGAACCGGCCGAGCCAGGCGAACGACCGCTCCACCACCCATCGCCGCGGCAGCAGCACGAACCCCTTCTTGGCCTCGGTGTGCTTCACCACCTCCAGCCGGATGCCGCTGGCCTTGGCCTTGTCGGCCGCGGCCTCGCCGGTGTACCCCTGGTCGACGAACGCCACCTCGACCGTCCCGCCGGTGACCTCCTGCAACCGGGCGGCCGGGTCGGCCACCTGGGCCCGCTCCTGCTCGCTCGCCGCCGTCACCTCGACGGCCAGCAGGTGGCCCAGGGTGTCCACGGCGATGTGCACCTTCGACCCGTTCTTCCTCTTGGCCCCGTCGTACCCGGCCCGGCCGCCGCTCTCGGGGGTGGATTGCAGGGTCCGGCCGTCGAGGACCGCGGCGGTCGGCCGGGCCTCCCGCTCGCCGGCCATCCGGAGGATCATCCGGAGGTCGTGGGCGATGTCCTCGAACACCCCGGCGGCCACCCACCGCCGGGCCTGCTGGTACACGGCCGAGGCGGGCGGGAAGTCGTGGGGCAGGAAGTCCCACTGGCACCCGGTCTTGACCACGTACCGGACGGCGTCGAACACGTCCCGCAGGGGGTACGCCCGCTGCGGGGCGTCCGCCCGCATGAGGGTCAGGTACGGGGCCAGGAACTCCCACTCGGCGTCCGAGACGTCGCTCGGGTACGGCTTCCGTGCATCGCTCATCCCGCTAAGGTGCGGACGGAGCTCACGATAAGTCAATAACTGGCTCTAGCCGCTTGGTGACGGTTCGTGCCGGCCCTCAACCTGACGCTCTGACTCCCCAGAAAACGTCTGACCAAGCCCTCGACTGTCCGTGTGGGCGGCCCCGCCGGGGCTTCACGGCCCGACGGCGGAGGGCGACGTGAGGTTCTACAGAACCGGCCCTTCGGGTCGTAGCACCACGGCCAACCGACGAAGTGCAAGGGCGCTACCCCCGCCCACCCTCACCGCGGTCCGCCTCAACCAGATCCTCAAGGGGTACTTCGGGCGGCTGGTGGAGGCCGGTGGGGGCGTGCATGCGGAAGCGGGTCATGATCGGCTAAGGGGTGCGCAAGAACCGCGCGCCGTTCGATTCCAACCGGTCGTCAAGAATCACCCGTTCACAACATGCCAAGTGGTTCGGCCGCTCGGGCGACCGGCTACGCTCAACGACTGCCTGCCGTCTGCTCGGCCTCGGCCAGCGACCGCACATGGTCCAGAACGCGGCGGTGAATCCGGTGGATGATGGCGTCCGACCACAGGTTCCAATAGTCGGCCGGCCACATCCGGTTGGTGTACCAGGTCGTGCCCTCCAGGCGGGTGCGGCCGTCGGGCAGCCGCTCCAGCCGGAACTGGCCTCGATGGCTCGCCAGGAAATTGTCCAGGTGCGGCGGGTGGACGTGGAAGGGGCTCAATTCCTCCATCGGCGGCGGCTGCTCGGTCACCCGGAAGGCCAGGCAATGGGGCTCGTCCCACACGTCGATCGGCTCCACGAACGCGCCGGTCGAGAACACGCAGTGGCGCACGGCCCCGACCCCGCGGCCGTGGACGTCGGCCCGCTGCGGGTAGGCGATGCCGGCGCGGAACAGGAGGTCGGTCGGCTCGGCCAGCGGCGGGAACGCGACCACGTACTCCCAGACCCGATCCGGCGGGGCGTCCACGACGACTTGTGTCCGCACCTCCCGGACGACCGGGGCCGGCGCTGCGGCCGACTCCGCGGCCATGAGTGGGGGCATCACCACGACCAGCCCGAGCACCATCGCCGGGGCCGCGTCGTTCGCCCACGGGCGGGACTGGATGGCGTACCCGGCCAGCCCGCCGAGGACGCCGAGGACCAGCGCGATCGGTGAGGCCATCAGGATGCAGATCAGGCCCTCGATGGCGAATGCCAGTAGCACCCCGCCGGCCACTGCCAGGGCCGCGACCGCCACCCCGAGGCAGTCCCCGACCGACCGACGGCGGGGGAGGCCGTACAGGGCCGCGGCCAGCCACCCCTGGACGAACGGGGCAGCGACGAACACCCCGAACCCGTAACTCTCGAGCACGTTCGCCGACACGACCACCAGCCCTACGGTGACCCCGGCACTCACCACGCACGCGAGCAGGAAGGCGGCCAGGCCGCTCTCCCCGGCCACCTTCCGGTGGGCCACCCGGGCGCGGCGGGCGAGCGCCATACCGGGCACCGGGGTGGCTTCCGGCGGGCGGGGCGGCACCGAGCACAGCCCGAGAATGAACAGCAGGTTCACGACCGGGATGAAGAAGAGGGCCACCAGCGCGAGGGGGAGGTGGGCGTCTCGCAACCGCTGCAGGGTGAGGGTGACCCCGACCCAGATGAATGGCAGGGCGATGGCCAGCATGGTCAGCCCGAACCGGCGATCCGCCTCGGGCAGGTCGAAGACGAGTACGGACGAGCGGTCGGGCCAGACCAGGTAGTTGAGCGGCGACCACGGCCGGCCGAACACGCTGGCCGCGGTCGAATCGAGGGCGTACTTGACGAGGAAGAGCACGATCCCGACGAGGAGATACCGCGACCGGCCGAGGGTGCCGGTGAGCAACAGGAACCGCTTGAGGCCGTCCACCACGTCGTCTCCTGAGGCGGGCTGCCCGACTCCGCCCCGCCCGGCTCGCCCACCCGGAAGCCCCCTGCGGCCGAACGCCATGCTCAGCCGCGCCCGGCCTTGAGGGCCGGGTCAGTTGCAACGCAAGGATACATCTCATGGCCCCGTTGGCGACGGGCCGAACCTGTCGCCAGTAGTGTGAGGTCGCCGGCAAGCCGGTCCTCGGCGTGGGTCTTTCAGCCGCGGTTGGAGCCGCGGCAACCACGAAGCGGGATCAGGCCGGCCCGTCGCCAAGGGGGTCACGAGATGCGCGTCTACACCACCCCGCACGCATACTACTGCGGCGTCGACCTGCATACCAGAACCCTGTCCGCGTCAGCCCGGAGGTGTGTCTGGGGGGCGTGACACTGCGGTGTGACGGACGAATGGCACTTACTTCTTCGTAACCCGTGAGGGAGCGAGGGGATAGTCAGCCGTGCCGTCTCGGGCGAGGATGGGGTTTGGTAATCCTCCTCATCGGCACGGAGCCGATCCCGATGCGGCGTTCCCACCCCCGGTCGTTCCGCGCCCACGCGAACACCCTCCGACGCCAGTTCCTCCAGGACGGCGGGTTGCCGTTCACCGACGTCCTCACCGACGCCGTCATCGCCGACGCGCGGGCCACGGTCGGCGGGTGGCTGGACCGGATCTTCTCCCCGCTGGTCACCCTGTGGGTGTTCCTCGGGCAGGTCCTTAGCCCGGACCACTCGTGCCGGGCCGCCGTCGCCCGCCTGAACGCCCACCGCGTCGCCCACGGGCAGCGGCCGTGCTCCGCCCGGACCGGCGGCTACTGCCGGGCCCGACACAGGCTGCCCGAGGCGTTCTTCTCGACCGCGGCCGGCACCGTCGGCCGGGCCCTGGACGACCGGGCCGACCGGGGGTGGCGGTGGAAGGGGCGGCGGGTGTACCTGTTCGACGGGACCACGGTCACCATGCCCGACACCCCGGCGAACCAGGCCGCGTACCCGCAGGTGTACAACCAGGGACCGGGACTGGGGTTCCCGATCGCCCGGATCGGGGCCGTCATCTCGCTGGCGTGCGGGGCGTTCGTGAACCTCGGGTTCTCCCGGTACGCCGGCAAGGGGGAGGGAGAGGTCAGCCTGCTGCGGCAGCTCTGGGACGTGCTCCGCTGTAGACGGCGGAGCAAAAGTGAGACACCGGGGCGGCCGACCGGCGGCGGAGCAATCGTGAGGCGCACAGCCGTGCAGACCCGTATCGCGGACGATGGGAGCACCATCCGCGACCGGGGAGCACCGAGGTGTACGCCGACA